>NZ_JBJHAF010000003.1:0-406244 GCF_054050855.1 Blastococcus sp. SYSU DS0539
CAGTGCCGATCGCGCCCGCAGTGCGGCGCAGTGCCGATCGCGCCCGCAGTGCGGCGCAGTGCCGATCGCGCCCGCAGTGCGGCGCAGTGCCGATCGCGCCCGCAGTGCGGCGCAGTGCCGATCGCGCTAGGAGCCCAAGTCCATGTTGCCGTAGATCAGGCGACGCGTCTTGAGCGTCACGCGCATGACCACGCTGTTCCAGTCCTGGTCCGGTACGGGCGCGAGCAGCCGGTCGGTCTCCACGGTGACGCGGGTGATCAGCCGGTCGTCCTGCAGCAGCGTGTACAGCGGGTCGTCCGCACTCGTTGGTCGCGCGCCCGCTGGCACTTGCTGCGCGTGCGCAGGTGCACTGAGTGCGTCGAGCAACGTCTTCAGCCGGTTGTCGATGTCACCCCGCACGATTGGCCCGGCTGTCGACTCGGGGCGAAGGAGGAGCACATCGAGTTCTGCGGTCAGGTGCAGGTTGTCGTGCACCAGGGCTGCATAGAACTGCCCGCTTCGCTCGACGAGCACGGAGATCTCCGTGGCCCCTGCAGGCTTCAGGAGATCGTGCCGATCGCGCAGCGGCTCGTGCTGCCACAGCTCCACCAACTGCGGGTGCAGTGCATCGCGGATCGCCTGCAGGGACCGTGGATTGCGCTTGCTGCCGGGCAGCGGCCCGTCATAGGTGAGCGTGAATCGCACGTCTGGACCCTACGGAGCAACAGCTCCACGACCGCCGCGAACTAGGTCGCTGCCAGCGTGTTCACGGCATCGCGGAAATGGTCAGTGGCACCTGCGGAAGTGAATGCAGCCGGGTACTGCGCCCGCACCTTGCCCGCCGTCCGGGGACGTTCGAGCCCCGGTCCGGAGGCGATCTGTGGCACGCAGGATCACCGGCCTCCCGAACGGCCCGCACCTGGCTGTTCCGGATCCGGCCGGCACGCTGGACGACGAACTGGCCCGCGCGGTCGCGCACTGGCGCACCGTCGGTACACACACCGATGGCTCGCTGGCACGGCTGCTGGAGACCACCGCCGCGTTCACGCGGCGACTGCACGCGCAGGGCGTCACGTCCTACACCGAGGTGTCCCCCGCACACGCCGCGGCGTTCGTGTCGGCTCGCACCCGGCAGGGTGCGGCACCTGAGCTGGCGACGCGGCATGCGCGCCGCACTGCACTGCGCACGCTGTTCCGCACGCTGCGCGCACTGGGTCTGCACACGTCGGATCCCACACTCGACCTGGTCCTTCCGCCGCGCGGGCTGCTGATCGCTCGGCCGCTGACCGACGACGAGGTGGGGCTGTGTCGGGCCAGTGCGCAGATGGGGGCCGGGGCCCGGTCGCAGATGCGGGCGGTGGCCTGGGCGCTCGGTGAAGCGACCGCGCTGTCCAGCGAGGTCACGATGCTCCGCATCCGCGACCTCGACGACCCGAACCCGCCCAGCACCGTGCTGCTGCCTGGCACTCGCGATCTCGATGCCCGGCGCGGTGAGCTGTCGGCCTGGGGACGGCGTGTGCTGCATCGGCGGGTTGCCACCCTGCTGGAGAACGGCGCGACCACCGACACGCTGCTGTGCTACGCCGGATCGGCGCCGCCGGGTGGAGCGAAGGCGCAGGCCGCCGCCTGCAATGCACTGCGCAACGTGCTGGCCGCCGCCGGCCTCGGCGCCGAGCCGGACGTGCGCCCGGCATCGCTGCGGCACTGGGCCGGGCGGCGCCTCCACGACCGGGGTGCACGGATCGAGCAGGTCGCCCGCGTCCTGGGGCACCGCAGCCTGGACATCACCGCCGCACACATCGGCCTGGACTGGCGAGGCGCCCGATGAGCCGGCGCAGGGCCCGCAGCACCGGGCTGACGACGATCGAGCAGGTGCGGGCGGTCTTCCGCCTGCCGGCGCTGTACCAGCTCGGCGCCCTGGTCGAGCGGCGGCCGGTGGGCCGGCCCGCGGACTTCCCGCCGTACCTGCTCCTGGGCTACGGACTGCTGGCCCGTGTGTTCCGCTCCGGCGCCCGCGTGGAGATCGAGCTGGCCCAGCTGGCGACGTGGTCGGTCATCGTCGACACCGTCCAGCAGCTGCGCCGGCAGCGGCCGGACCTGGAGATCGCCGCACCGCCACGGAGGGCGCCGGGCTGGGACGCCTACCGGTACGCCCGCAACCGGCGGTTCACCGCCGAGGACGTCCTCGAGGACCTGTGCGAGGAGTTCACCGAGCTCGCCGTCGCCCAGGCCCAGGACGCCGGGCTGCTACGCGCCGACGGCCCCGGATCGCTGTGCCATCCGGACCGCAGCCGCGTCGTCTACGGCGACGGAACCGTCGTCTCACCTATGTACCGCCCGCCGGCCGCCAAGCGCGTCAAGGACGACAACGGCATCACGCACACCGTCTACCTCGACGCAGCGGGCAACCCGATCGACGCTCCGAGGAAGCGATACGACCCGGACAGCGCCGAGCACCACGGCCACACCGGCCCGGTGCACGGGCAGAACTTCGTCGGCCTGTACGTGCGCGGCGACCGCCCACACCAGCGGATCGTGCTGGCCGTCGATCGGGTCCCCCGGCCCGGCGCGGAGGCCGACACCGCCGTCGACCTGCTGAAGCGGGTGCACGCAGTGGCCGGCGGCGGGATCCAGGCCGTCGTCTACGACGGCGCTCTGCGCGGCAAGCACATCGACGACCTGATGAGCACCTGCGGCGTCGTGGTCATCAACAAGGTGCACTCCACCTCCCGCTCCCCCGGCCGGCGCCGCACCACCCCGGCTGAGGGCAACCCCCGCTGGTACGCCCTGGGCACCTGGCAGCACGACACAGACGGCGGGCCGTGCACGCACACCCTCGCCGCCGTCGACGGTGCGGTCAGCGAGGTGGGCCTCGACGCTGAGGGCGGCCCGGTGGTGCTCGCCCGCCTGGTGCGGCGACAGGTGAAGCGACCGAAGCGCAAGAACGGGCACTACCACTTCACCGCCGGCTACACCGTTCCCTGTCCGGCCGGGGAGTTCCTCGCCTGGGTCAGCCCGCATCCGCAGCACCCCGGGGACGTCGGCCGTCCCGACGCCGTTCGCTTGATCGCCGAGGGCGAGCCGGACTTCGACGTCTACACGCTGCGCAGCGACAGCGAGAGCCACAACAGCGGCTTCAAGCGCACGCTACTGGTCGACCGCGCGCAAAGCCTCGGCGGCCGCCGGCAGCTCCTCGACTTCCTCAGCTACGGGCTGCTCACCAACGCCATCACCGCCCACCACGCCGCAATCGCGGACGTGGTGCCCCTGCGCCGCGCCGCCTGAGCGACCGGCCCAACGGAAGGACGTGCCCATGTCCGCCCACACCCCCCGCACTGTCGAGCAGGTCCTCGACCTGCCCGACGCCACCGTCCTGCAGCTGCTCGCCGACCGGCTCTCCCCCACCGTCGGCGACACCGTCCACGGCCTGCACCACCGCCCTGCCGCGGTCACCGAGGCTGCGTCGGCGCGGGTGCGCTACCTGCTGCTCCTGCTGGCCTTCGACACCAGCCCGTTCGCCTGCCCGCACTGCAGCGCCGACCTCGCCGCCGATCTCGACGCCGCCCTGCGCTGCGCGACTGAACACGGCGCGCTGGCCGCGCGGGCCCAGAACCAGGCCGACCGGGCCGCCCGCCGGCTCACCGACCTCGTCACCACCGGCACCACCAACCGCTGGGACTGATCCCCCTTGCGGCGCCGCACGGCGCCGCAACCGTGCCGGATCGAGCGGACACCGCTCCGCGCACCCGGCGAACCCGCCGTCCCTGCGCCGTCCAACGGAGGCCCACATGACCCACCCGCAGCTCGACTCCATCCACCGGCTGCGTCGCCGCCAGCTGCTCGTCCACCGCGAGGAGCTCGCCACTGCCGCGGTCGAACACCTCGGCCATGACCTGCCCGGCGCCGACGTCCTGTTCCGCGCCGTCCACCTCGTCGAGGAGCTGATCCGCGTCGAGTCTCCCGCCACCTGGCAGGAGCACTACGCCGACTGGATCAGCCGCGACGCCGACCGGCTGCACGATGCCGACACACCGCGCACCGACACCTGCCGGATCTGCCGCACCGCGGCCCAGGCGGTCGTCCGCAACGAGGCCGCACCACCCACCGCGGCCTGACCGCACCAACCTCCGACTCGACGAGCCCCGGCCTGCGCCGGGGCTCGTCGCCGTTCCGCCGCGCAGCCGCACCAGGGCGACTGCCGATGCGGTTTCCCGTTCGAACGGTCCCCGGACGTCCCAACCCGACGTCCGAAGGACCGTCCGATGCACCGCTCCAAGAAGCGCCCGGCCAGCGGCTACAAGGCGCAGTTCACCGCCAACAGCCCCGCGACCCCGATCCTGATCGACGACCGGCCGGCACTGACCGACCTACCGCTGGCCGGCCCGCGTCGGAAGAAGGAGGGTCGTGGCGGTGCGACCGCCAACCTCGTGGTGTTCCGCACGATCATCCGCAGCCCGCTGCTGCCGGCGATCACCGCCGCACTGCCCCGGGCCCGCGGCGGCCGCCCCACCCCACTGCCCAACCTGTACTGGGTGTTCTACGGCTGCGCGATGCGCGAGCTGGCCAGCAACGAGCAGCTCGACCAGGAGCTGCCGCAGGTGTGGACCGACATCCGCAAGGAGTTCTGGTTCGAGCACGGCATCCTGCTGCCCGATGCCCTGCCCACCGGCGAGATCCCCGGTGGCAGCTACAGCTTCCGCAAGTGGCGCACGCGACGGATCCTCCCCGAGGACAAGCCCAGCCCGCTGCCGGACCTCGTCGGCCGGCTCACCGACATCTCCATCCCGCTGGCCCTGGCCGTGCGGGCCGCCGAGGGTGGCGACGCCCCCCGAGAGCTCATCGACCCTGCGGTGTGGGACATCGTCGCCATCGACGGCACCGTGCTCAACGCCCCGTCCGACGTGCGCGAGGCGGAGGTCGTCGACAGCAACGGTGAAGTCGTCCACGACAAGAACGCCAAGCCGGTCACGCAGGTCACCGGCAGCCGCGCCAAGAAGGGCAAGCCGCGCGTGCACCACGATGTGACCGACGCCAGCGGTAAGGAACACGGCGCGCAGAAGGGCCTGTACAACGTCGTCGCCACCACGAAGGGCCTGGACACCTACACCCGCGTCGTCCTGGGCCTGGACATCGGCCTCCCGGGCGAGGGCGAAGACCCCGTCGCCATGCGCGTCCTGCGGGGCCTGTACCGCCGCGCCGGCCACACGTTTCCGGTGCTGACGATCGACGGCATCGGCAAGCCCGGCATGTACCAGGACCTGGTCGCCGAGTCCGGCGTCTACGTCGTGAACTCTCAGAACGCCCGCGCCCGCGGCAAGTCCGAGGCGAAGGCCGACCCGGCCAACGCCCACCTCACCGGCACCACCATCCGGCGCTACGGGGTGAAGAAGGACCAGGTCAAACTCAGCTACGACACCCCGCTGGGTTCGGTCTGCCACGAGGTCGACGGCGTCGCGCACGAGCACCACCTGGTCGCCGACGACGGCGCCGTCTACGAGACCGACCGCCCAGTCACTCACGGCAGTCGGGTCCGCAAGCTCGGCATGCTTGAGCCGACCAGCGTGGAGCGACGCCGCGACGCCAACGGCAACTACTACCTGCTCCTCACCCTCACCCGCACCTGCGCGCACGGAGACGAGTTCGCCACCACCATCGAGCTGCGGTGGACCAAGCCGGTCAAGGACGGGCGGGTGCCCTGGCGGTCGATGATCGCCAACGTGCGGGTCATCCCCGAGGCGCTGGTCGAGAAGTACGCCCTGACCTTCGGCAAGCGCAACCAGGTCGAGAGCTTCTTCTTCTGGCTGGAGAAGCGCTTCTACGTCAAGGACCGGCACGCCAGCTGGGGCCGGGAGGCGCAGCTGCTGGACCTCGTCTTCTCCGCCCTGCTGCACAACACCGAGACCTGGGCGCACCTGGCCTACCGGTATCCGCAGGCGGCCGCCGAGCTCGCGCGCACGCTGGCCCAGCTGCCCGCCCACCCCGCCCCGCAGGCCGATGACACGCACGTCGACAGCGAGGTCGCCGCCTGACAACGATGTGACTGACCAACGCCCAGGGGCTCCGAACGGTGATCCGCGTCCGTCCAGACGTGCCTCACCCTCGGAGCCCCTCGTGCGTGCCCAGACCACCGATTCGTACGACTACAGCCGCATTCTTCGCCGCACCGACCCGACCATCCCGCCGCTGCTCCTCCCCGAGACCGCCCAGCGGATTGACGTCGCAGCGGAGATGACCGGCGACCTCACCGCGACACTGCCCGCGATCGCCGACATCTGGCAGCAGGTCAGCCCCGACCCCGACACCACCCGCGAAATGTTCGGCGTCCTCACCGCCTTCACAGCCAGCGCGATCGCCGCCGGCGCCACCACGTGGCACGACGTGGCTGTCGAGGACATCGCCTCGTTCATCCACGCCCCCGGTCCCAGCGCCGGAGACGTGTGCCGGCTGCGCAAGAACGTCGTCCACGGCGCCTACCTCGCGCTGTACGACGCCGGCCTGTTCGACGACCTCAGCCCCGCTGCAGGCGTCGACCCCGTGCCCGGTCAGGTTCGCACCGACGACCGCGGCCCCGTCCGCACCGCCACCCACGACGAGATGCTGGTCGTGCGGCTCGCTACCCGCCTGGCTGTCTCCTCCCGTGCCGTCCACCTGTCCGCCGCGGCCGTCGCCATCTGCTCGTCATCCGCGACCACCACCGAGGCCCCGCAGGTGCTCTGGGAGCACGCGGACCTGACCGGCGACGTCCCGCAACTCGTCCTCGCCGGCAGCCCGAGCGCCACCAACGACGACGAGGCACGCATCGACGCCCGCATCGTCTCCCTCGACCCGTGGGCGGTCGAGGTCATCACGGACTGGCACACCGAGCTCGAGGCGAAGGACAAGCCCGGCAGGACCTCGCGGGTCGCCCCTGCGACCTCGGTCCTCTACACGGGGAAGCAGGCCCTCGACAGCAGCAGCGCGCACGCGGGCGTCGACCAGCAGGTACGCAAGGCCGTCAGCATCGCCGACCTGGGCCGCGAGCTGGGGTTCAGCGCCGGCTCGTTGCGGCTGTGGGCCGCCGCCCGCCATGTCACCGGCTTCGCCACCCTCATCACCGGCGCCAACATCGCCGGCATCGACCCGTTCACCCTGCACCGCAAGGTCGCCCGGCCGTCCGCACAGCGCTGAACGCCCTGTCGAGCGCCCGCGTTCTGGCCACCAGCGAACACGGTGCCTCGCAGTCGGACGTGGACCGTATGGGCTACCGGCGACCTTCGTCCGTTTGCGACGCGGTCCTGCGGCTCCCAAGATCGAGCTGACCGTCCGGGCTGGCCAGCGATCAACAGTTGGGGGGAGCCGAGTCGGACTCAGGTTCCGTTAGGGGAGCTGGTCGGTGTCCTCGGGGCAGAACGAGTCGTGGCAGAAGCGGTACGAGGCCGGCAAGGCTCGTGACGAGCAGCAGAGCGCCGCTTGGGTGCGTCGCCGCTTCGGCGGGTCGGTCAGCCAGACCCTCGTGAAGGAACTGCCGCTCCTCGGCCTCATGTTCCTCATCGGTCTCCTGACGTTGGGCTGGGAGGCTGGACTCATCAACGTGGCTCTGTTGCTGATCGTCGTCCTGGGCTTCCGCACCTGGGCTCGGCGCCGCTACGGCCTTACCAGCCCAGGGCGGGCGCCCGGCTCACCGGCGGAGCACTGAGCACCTGTGGAGGTCTCAGACACGATCACCGCTGGACTGGCGGTCACGTGCGTGGACGAACGAGGCAACCTCATCGAGCACCCCCTGCTCGACTGCGGCTTCCGTGCCGCACTGGCAGCCGATCTCGTCCGCTCGTCACAGCTGCAGAACGGCCCCGACGCCATCCATGTGGACCGGGAGCCCACCGGCTGGGCCCTGCTGGATGAGACGGTCGAGCAGCTGACAGCGGGGCAGACGACGCTGGACGCGTGGATCCTCACGGGGTCCATCGGACTCGTCGACGTCGTCGACGATCTCGTCTCGACCGGGCTCTGGGCCCGTCGACGACGCCGCCTCCGCCGGCGATACCGCTACGACACCGGGCGCCCACGCGATCCGTGGGGCCGCACTGCTGAGCGCCGGCTCGTGCAGCCACTGCAAGCGACTCCGACGTCGGCCAGGGACGCTGCGGTCCTCATCCTCGCCCGGGCCGCGGGACTCGGTGATCAGACCAAGTCGGTGGACGCCGTGTTGGACCGGACCGGCGACCTGCGGTGGTTCTGCGTACTCGCGTGGCAGGTCATCAGCCGGGAGCGCGCGAGGAACCTGCACGCCTACACCGCCATGCGAGCCGGTCGGATCATCGGTGCGCCGGGCTGACGCACCGATACGACCACCGGGTCGCGAGCAGACCGCCCCTGCGCGCTCAGGGACCTCCGCGCCGCCAAGGCGAGCGCGGACCGGCTCATCCCGGCCCCCGTCTGCCAGCGCCACCCCACGACTCCGTAGCCACCCATGACCAGGACGAAATCTTGGCCCTGCCCCGTCGGCGTTCGAACACATGGTGCACGCGGTCGCCCGGACGAGAAGGCAGAGACCGCCGACAGGCCGGGCCCGAGCTAGGTCAACGGGCGGTGGTCCTCCTGCCGCCGATGTTCTCGTCGCGCCCAGAAGATCCGGACGAGCCAGACCCCTGACGTGAGGACCAGCATCGTGGACATGAACAACTTCCACCCGTCGCCGTTGCCGAGCGACTGCACTCCGACGACGAGCGAGATGCACAGAACGACGGTCCAGAAGAGCAGGTCGAACGTCCCGAAGGGACGCAGCCAGGACCTGGACATGTTCCGACCGTAGGGCATCGCGATCATGCTCCGCACCCCGATGGCTGCCCTCGAGGTCGCCTTGACGCAACGATCCGCAGCACCCGCTGGAGTCGGCACGGAATGCCCCGTCGGCGTTCCAGGTGGCGCTCACCCGCGTTCCACGATCGCCCGAACCACGTCCCGACGTTGAGCAGGGCGCCGCTAGCGGCAGGCGCGAAAGCGCAGGTCACCGGAGTTGTTCCCATACGCCACGCCGGCGAGGCATGGGAACAAGCCCCGGTACGAGCATAGGTACTACGCAGGGGACAACTCGACGGCGGAGTGTGGCCGGCGAGCCCGCACGCCGGCTCACTTCATGGCGGACGGTCGCCACACGGTCAGAGGTCCCGCCATTTCGTAGGCAGGGCGCCGAGCGCATCGTCCGCGTCCCAGCCGGCCGGTCGCTCCGCAGGAGCCTGCCAGACACGGCCACCTTCCACCCACGTCTCGCGGGACCTCCGAACGACATCGGGGGTCACGTCATCGAGGTCGGCCCCTCCCCCACACCCGGCACGGCCTTCACCGTCAGGGCCTTCATGGCAAGCACACCGGGGCGGGTGCGAGCAGCTTGAGGAGGAGATCGGCTGCCGACGGCCACCAGGAACCGGCACTACTCGCTGGTCAGCCAGGCCCTAGTGGTCAGAGCGTCCAGCGCTGATGGACACCGTCCGAAGTGTCCAGGCACGCCTGGCAGATCGGGTCGGCCAGCCGGGTGATCGTCGCCGCATACGCGGCCAGTCGGCGGTTGCGGGCCTGGACGAAGTCGTCGGCGGCGATCAGGTACTCGCTGTAGGCGTCGGCGGTGCGAGGCAGGCCAGATTCGCGCTGAAAGTCGTAGGGCCCCGACTCGTCGCGAGGCATCAGGAAGCGCACCTGCGGCCCGCCTGGTTCGTCGGTCACGAGGTCCTCCAGCATCCAGAACGCGACGTAGTTGTCGAAGGAGCCGAAGACGTCGAAGAACGTCCGGTAGCGGTGCAGCACGGGACCTAGCGGGTTGGTGAGCTCGTAGCCCGCCGGCAACTCGGGGGCCGAGGCCTCGGGGAGCTCGTCGTAGTAGCGCCGGATGCATTCCAAGGTCAGATCCAGCCGGTCCGCGATGGCGGGCGTCCAGCCCCTGGCTTGGTTGATCGTGTGCTGACGTCCGATCTGAAGGCCGGGGAACAGAAGGAAGCAGCCCATGTCGTACAGCCGCCAGCCGAGTTGGTGGATGCTGCCGCGACCTCGTGCTCGGACGAGCTCGTCCGTCTCAGGCTTGAGGGCTTGGACCTGGGACCAGTGCTCCCAGGCGGGCACAGCAGCGTCGCTGGTGAGGGCGATGCCGCCGTCCGTCAGGAGGACCCCCCGGCGCGGGGACGTGAGCTCGAGACCGGTGCCGTCCGCCAGCCTTCTGTTCCACAACTGCTGATGCCAGCGCTGCAGGTTCCGGCTGTCGCTGTCAGGGTCGTTGCGAAAGTAGCCGGTCGCCGCCAGCTGCGGGTCCGGGGCGGCCAGGCCGTCGGCATCGGCCCAGTGGTGATGCGGGAACAGAGCTGTTGGCATGGGCCGCACGCTAGCGACGGCATGCGACAACGGGACTGGGTCGTCCTGCCCCTCAGCGAGCTCGTACTCGTCGTACTTCAGGTACCGCCCGGTGTCCGGGTTCTGCCAGTACTCGTGGTCCCGCCGCAGCATGACCGGCCGACCGCCGACCCGGACATGCAATCGGTCCCCCGCCCACTCCCGCGTCAGCGTGCAGTTCAGGCACAGCAGTAGAGCGGTGCTGCGCCCAGTCTCCTTCGCCGTCGCACGGCTGCCACACCGCGGACAGACGACGAAGACGGGATCGCGCCACGGCAGGGCGGCCGGCTCGCGGAACCGCGCCGGCTGCCCACCCTCGGTCACCGCGGGACCGTATCGCCGACACGCGGCCCTCCACCGCACCGGCGCGGCACATCACCTCCTCTCGGGCGCCGGTGGGAGCAGCGGGCCGGTCTCACCTCGCACGGCTGCGTTCATCTCTGTTCAGTTCGTCGGAGCGGAGCCCAGCGGGCGGTGACCGTCCAGCTCGCCTTCCGTAGAGCCGCCGATCACCGTCCGACGCGCCGTGGTTGCGTCAATCGGCCTGACGTAGGCGTCTAGCGCGACAGGATGCTGTTGACGGCTGTCTCGATGTCGGCTTCGAGCTGCTGCCAAGAGGGCAGCCGACGCACCGGACCGTCGATGTCCAGCCGCTCAAGGAGAGTCAGCCGGCGTCGAGGGAACTCCCGCTTCTCACGACCGGACCGGCGACCTGCGGTGGTTCTGCGAACTGGCGTGGCAGGTGATCAGCCGAGAGCGAGCGAGGAACCTGCATGCCCTACACCGTCATGCGAGCCGGTCGGATCATCGGTTCGCGGGGCTGACGCCCCCCTTCGGCCGGCGGAGCGCAAGCGGACCGCCGGCGTGATCAGCGACCGCCGTGCCGCGAAGGCGAACGCGGGCGACTGTTGAGGCGTACGGCTCGTCCTGGTCCCGTTTGCCAGCGCCATCCCACGACCCCGTAGCCACCCAAGACGACGAGGTTGAGCCAGTTGCCCCAGAGCCAGCGCCCGTCGGCGGCCGAGAACACGAGGAAGACGACCAGGACTGCACCGAAGGTGGCGTAGAGCACGACCAGCCACAGCGGGAGCAGCCGGCGTCCCCCTCCCGGTCCTGTCTGTCGCTCAGCCAGCTCCACAACGGCCGCCCGCAGGCGGTCATCCTGCAACTCACGGCCCCAGGTGGCAGCACGCTCCACCACCGGCACTTCACTCCGCTGAAGCTGGTGACGACGCTTCATCTCCAGGGGGACGTACGCGTCCGCCGCCGACCGTGAGCGTCGCCACGACTGACGACCACCGGCCCACCACGCGACCAGCGGGATGCCCACCAGTACGAGCACCGCTGCCGCGATCGCGATCACCACGACGAGATCTTGGCCGAGCTGCAGCGGCCTCGGAACTCGTCGGCCACGCAGTCGCCCGGACGTGTGGCCTGCATCCAGCCGCACGCCGACGTCGCCCAAGCAGAGTGCGGCCGGCGTTCCACATCACATGGATCCGCGTTCCACCGCCGACCGTGGCGCGTCCCAGGACTGCTCAGGGCGTCGGGCGGCGGGCCTCAAGAAAGCGCAGGTCACCTGAGTTGTTCCCATACCCCACGCCGGCGGGACATGAGCTCCAGGCCCCGGCCCAAGGATAGGGACAGCGCGGGGCAGCACTCCGGGGCATCCGTCTCCGTCGTTCCGGTGACACAGGCCGGCGGCGGGGCCTGGGGAGAGGTCAGGCGGCTTCGGTCTCGCTGCTGGGGTCGGCACGCGGCGGCTCCCTGCGCACGAAGCCGGCCGGGTCGCCGCCGTGCAGCGGGCCGGCGGCGATCCAGCGGGCGAACCCGGCCGGGTCGCGGCGCTCCAGCTCGTCGAGCACCTGGGCCCGCCGGGTCACGATGCGCTGCCGCGCGGCGGGGGCGAGCGGACCCCGCAGTTCGGTCGCGGTGCGGAGCCACTCCTCGCCCAGCGCGGTGGTGGGCAGCCCGGTGACGGCCGCGGAGGCCGGCGGTGCCCATCCCCCGGCGACGGCGTGGATGCCGGCGGCGGTCGCCGGCCGGGCTGCGGCCGCCCGGCGATCGCGGGCCCAGCGCGCCGCGGCCCAGGCGGCCACGCCGGCACCGGCGAGCAGCAGTGCCGCCGCACCGCCGGCCAGCACGGCCGTGCCGCTGACGACCAGCAGCGCCCCGATCGTCACCGCCGCGGCCTGGCCGGCGGCCTCGACGGCGGAGCGGCGTGCGGGCGCCGGGTCCTCGCGCGCCACCCCCGCGGCCACGCACCCGGCGAGTGCGCCGGAGACGCAGACGGCGACCAGCCCGGGGCCGCGCAGGGCGATGCCCCCGACGACCGCCACCACGGCGGCGCACGCCAGGCCGAGACCGATGAGGAACCGGAGGAAGGGACCACGGATGGGCACGGCAGTCTCCACGGCGCGATGGAACGAGGGCGACGACGGGCACCGCCCCTCGACGCACCCGCCACTACCCCGCTACGGGCCGGATGCACACGCAGCACCGAATCGATCACCCACCGGTTGGTGCGGCGGGATCACCCGGCAGGATCGGCGGTCGTGGGTTCCTCCGTGGTCGACGTCGACCTCCGGCTCGGCGTCGTCCTCGTCGTCCTGACCGCGGTGGCCGCCGTCAGCGGCCGGCTGTCGGGTCTCGGCGAGGACCGCGCGGTGCTGGTCGCCGCCGGGCGCGCCACGGCGCAGCTCGCCGTCGTCTCGGCGCTGCTGCTCGTCGTCGTGGAGTCGCTGTGGCTCTCCGCCGGGTTCGTGCTGCTCATGGTCGCCGTCGCGACCGTCACGGCCAGCGGCCGGACCACCGACCTGCCGCTGCGCTCCGCCGGGGCGCTCCCCCGGCTGGCCGCCACCGCGCTCCCGGTCGCCGGCGGCGCCGCGCCCGTCGTCGCCCTGGTCCTGGCCAGCGGCACCGTGCCGCTGCGCGGGGAGGCGGTCATCCCGATCGCCGGCATCCTCGTCGGCGGCGCGATGACCGCCACCTCGCTGGCCGGCCGGCGGCTGCGGGAGGAGCTGGCCCAGCGGCACGGCGAGGTCGAGGCGGCGCTCGCCGTCGGGCTGCTGCCGCGCGACGCCGTCCTCCTGGTCGCCCGGCCGGTCGCCGGCACCGCGCTCGTGCCGCCCCTGGACCAGACGCGCACCGTGGGGCTGGTCACGCTGCCGGGCGCCTTCGTCGGCGTGCTGCTGGGTGGTGGCAGCCCGCTGGAGGCCGGCGCCGCGCAGCTGCTGGTGCTGATCGGGCTGCTGGCCGCCGAGGTGCTGGCCGTGTGGGCGGTCACCGAGCTGGTCGCGCGCGGCCGGCTGCTGCCGGTCCCCCGCTGAGGCCCGCACCCAGGAAGCTCACAGCGTCCCTCCAGCGTTGCACCAGCGGGGAGTCGGACAGTGGGTACCGATGCAGCAGCCGGACGGCTGCGAGGAGAGGACCGCACCAGTGAGCGAGCACCAGCACCAGTACCCCGGCGCGGGCCGGCCGTTCGCCTGGCAGCCACCGCAGCAGCCGGCGACGCCCCAGCCGACGACCCCGCAGCCGATGGCGCCCCCGACCTACCCGGGCTACGGCGGCCTGCCCTCGCCCGTGGCACCGCCTGCCGAGCAGCCGGGCCCCCGGCGTGGCGGCCGGCTGCGCATCGGGCTCGTGGGCCTGGTCGCCGGCGCGCTCATCGGTGGCGGCGCCGGCGCCGGCGTCACCGCGCTGCTCGACGAGCCGGCCGCCACCCCGGGCTCCTCGGCCTCCGCGCAGAGCGTGACGAACGAGAACCCGGAGCGGGCGACCACCGCCACCGCAGCCGCGGCCAAGGCCGCGCCGAGCGTGGTGACCGTCTACGTGGCCACCGGCACCGCCGCGGGCAGCGGCTCCGGCGTCATCCTCACCGCCGACGGCTACGTGCTGACCAACAACCACGTCGTCACCGGCGGGGGCTCCGGCACGGTGCAGGTACGCACCGCCGACGGCACGCTCTACGACGCCGAGATCGTGGGCACCGACGCGGCGTTCGACCTCGCCGTGCTGCGCCTGGCCGACGCCGAGGACCTCGTCCCCGCCACCTTCGCCGACTCCGACGACGTGCAGATCGGCGACGTCGCCGTCGCCATCGGCGCCCCGCTGGGCCTGTCGAACACGGTGACCGACGGCATCATCAGCGCGACCGGCCGCGCCGTGGCCACCGGCTCGACGCAGGACGACGCGACCGTGCTGGACGCCATCCAGACCGACGCGGCGATCAACCCGGGCAACTCCGGCGGCGCGCTGGTCGACGGCGCCGGTGAGGTCATCGGCATCAACACCGCGATCGCCACCGTCGCGTCGGGCCTGCCGGGCGGGCAGTCGCAGAGCGGCAACATCGGCGTCGGCTTCGCCATCCCGGGCAACACCGCGCAGCGGGTCGCCCAGGAGATCATCCGGACCGGCGCCGCCAGCCGGGCCTTCCTCGGGGTGACCGCCACCACGGCCGCCGACGACCAGAACCGCGAGGTCGGCACGGGTGCGGAGGTGGTGATCGTCGAGCCGGGCAGCGCCGCCGAGGAAGCCGGGCTGCGGGTCGGGGACGTCGTCACCGCCGTCGGCCAGCGCCCGGTCACCACGTCCACGGAGCTGACCGCGGCGATCCGCAGCCAGGCGCCCGGGGAGACGGTCGAGCTGACCGTCCGCCGCGGCTCGGACACCCGCACGGTCGACGTCACCCTGGGCCGGACCAGCTGACACCCGGCGGCCACCCGCGGCCCGGTCCCTAGGCTGGGCCGGGTGGCCGCACCCCGACTGACCGCGCCCCTGGCCCAGTCGCTCGACGACCCGGCCCGGGCCCGTGACCTGGCCCGGATGAAGCGGCTGGCGACCGGGTTGTTCCTGGTCGCCGCCGCAGTGTTCCTCGCCTGCGTGCTGATCGGCGAGGACGCCGGCGCCTGGGTCGGCTACGTGCGCGCGACCGCGGAGGCCTCCATGGTCGGCGCGCTCGCCGACTGGTTCGCCGTCACCGCCCTGTTCCGGCACCCGCTGCGGCTGCCGATCCCGCACACCGCGATCATCCCGCGCAAGAAGGACCAGATCGGCGAGAGCCTGGGCACCTTCGTCCGGGAGAACTTCCTGACCCGCGCCGTGGTCGAGGAGAAGCTCACCACCATCGACGTCCCCGGCCGCCTGGGTGGGCTCCTCGGCGCACCGGGGCGGGCCGAGCGGCTGGCCGGGGACGCCGCCGCCGCCGTCACGGCGCTGACCGAGCTCCTGCGCGACGAGGACCTCGAGCCGGCCGTCGCCGGCCTGGTGGACCGCAAGCTGCACGAGACCCCGGCGGCGCCGGCCCTGGCCCGGGTCCTGGAGCTGGTCGTCGACGGCGACCGGCACCAGGAGGTGCTCTCGGCCGCGCTGCGCCTGATGGCCCGCTTCCTGCACGAGAACCGGCTGGTGTTCCGGGCGCAGCTGGGCGACGCCTCTCCGGCCTGGGTGCCCGACTGGGTGGACGACCGGGTCTTCGACCGCGTCTTCGCCGGCCTCCAGGGCTTCTTCGACGAGGTGGGCGCCGACCCGCGGCACGAGCTGCGGCGGTCCTACGACGCCCGGCTGCGCGCCTACGTCCACGCGCTGCGCACCGATCCCGCGACCGCCGCGCGCGTCGAGGAGCTGAAGAAGGAGGTCCTCGAGCACCCGGCCGTCCGCACGTGGTCCGGCTCGCTGTGGACCCAGGCCAAGAACGCAGTGCTCCTGGCCGCCGCCGACCCCGACTCGGAGCTGCGGACCCGGCTCACGGCGCTGATCCTCGACGGCGCCACGCTGCTCCGCACCGACCCGACGGTGCGCGAGTTGGTGCAGCGGCACGCGCACGGCATCGCGGGCTACCTGGTCGAGCGGTTCTCCGGCGACCTGGCCGAGCTGGTCAGCAGCACCGTCGCCCGCTGGGACACCGACGAGACCAGCCGCCGGATCGAGCTCCAGGTGGGCCGCGACCTGCAGTGGATCCGGGTCAACGGCACCGTCGTCGGCGGCCTCGCCGGCCTGGTCATCTACAGCGTGGCGCAGCTCCTCGGCTGATCGTCACCGGCGGGCGGCCGCCGCCTGGTACAGCGCGATGCCCGCGGCGACGCTGACGTTGAGCGACTCGGTGTCGCGGTCGATCGGGATACGCACGACGACGTCGCACTTCTCCCGGACCAGCCGCGACAGCCCGGTGCCCTCTGCGCCGACGACCAGCGCCACCGGGTCGGCGAAGCCGTCGTAGTCGTGCAGGTCGACGTCGCCGTCGCCGGCCAGGCCGACCGTCTGCAGCCCGGCGTCCTGGTAACCGGCCAGCGCCCGCGGGAGGTTCACCGCGCGGGCCACCCGGAGCCGGGCCGCAGCCCCCGCGCTGGTGCGCCAGGCCGACGCCGTCATGCCGACGGCGCGGCGCTGCGGCACGACGACCCCGTGCGCGCCGAACGCCGCCGCCGAACGCACCACGGCGCCCAGGTTGCGCGGGTCGGTCACGCCGTCCAGCGCCACCACCAGCGGCGGGCGACCGGAGTTCCGCGCGATGTCCAGCAGGTCCTCGGGGTGCGCGTAGTCGTACGGCGGGACCTGCAGGCCGATGCCCTGGTGCAGCGCGCCCTGGGACATCCGGTCGAACTCGCCCTTGCCCACCTCGAGCAGCGGCAGACCACGGTCGGCCGCCAGCGCGAGCGCCTCGGCGATCCGCTCGTCGGTGCCGCCGCGTGTGGTGTCGCCGGTGACGACGTACAGCGCCGTGGCGGGGATCTGCGCGCGCAGCGCCTCGACGACCGGGTTGCGGCCGAGCAGCAGCTCCGGTGACTCCTCGGCGCGCTGGCGGGCACGGGCCCGGTCGGCCCGGGCCTTCGCGTCGGCGGCCGCCCGGCGCTGGGCCGGGTGGCCGGGGCGCGCCTCGGCCGGTGGGGTGGCGCCCCGGCCGGCGAGCGAGCGGCGGTTCTTGCCGCCGGTGCCGGCGGTGGCGCGCTTCTTGCCCGCCCCGTCGCTGCGGCCGCGGCGCTGGCTGTTGCCGGCCATCAGTGGGTCAGCTCCCATCGGGGTCCCTGGGGGGTGTCCTCGACGGAGACGCCGAGGGCGGCGAGCTGGTCGCGGATCGCGTCCGCCGCCGCGAAGTCCTTGCGTGCCCTAGCGGCCTGGCGCTGCTCGATGGCGAGGGCGACCAGTCCGTCGGTCGCCCGGGTCAGCTGCTGGTCACCGGCACTGGTGGCGGCCCAGTGCGGGTCCATCGGGTCCAGGCCCAGCACGCCGAGCATGGCGCGCACCGATCCGAGCGTGCCGGCCACGACGGCGTCGTTCCCGTCGGCGAGCGCGGTGTTGCCCTCCCGCACCGCCTCGTGGATCGCGGCCACGGCGGCCGGGGTGCCCAGGTCGTCGTCGAGCGCGGTGCTGAAGTCGGCGCAGAACACCGGCGCCCCGGCGTCCGCGCCCACCCGCTCCGCCGCGCGCTTCACGAACGACTCGATCCGCCGGTAGGCCGACGCGGCCTCCCCCAGCGCGGCGTCGGTGAACTCGATGGTCGAGCGGTAGTGCGGCGCCACCAGGTAGTACCGCAGCTCCACCGGGCGCACCCGCTGCACGACCTCGTCGACCAGGGCGGTGTTGCCCAGCGACTTGCTCATCTTCTCGCCGCCGAGGGTCACCCAGCCGTTGTGCAGCCAGTACTGCGCGAACCCGTCACCGGCGGCGCGGGACTGCGCCTGCTCGTTCTCGTGGTGGGGGAAGCGCAGGTCCAGCCCGCCGCCGTGGATGTCGAACTCCGCGCCGAGGTAGCGCTCGGCCATCGCCGAGCACTCGAGGTGCCAGCCGGGCCGGCCGCGGCCCCACGGCGTGGGCCACGAGGCGGTCTCCGGCTCACCGGGCTTGGCGGCCTTCCACAGCGCGAAGTCGCGTGGGTCGCGCTTGCGCTCGTCGGTCTCGGTGTCGGCCGCGGGCTGCAGGTCGGGGAGCTTCTGCCCGGTCAGGGCGCCGTACTCGGGGAAGGAGCGGACGTCGAAGTAGACGTCGCCGTCGACGGCGTAGGCGTGGCCGCGCTCGATCAGCCGGGCCACCAACCCGACCATGTCGGTGATGTGCCCGGTCGCCCGCGGCTCGTAGGTCGGCGGCAGGACCCCGAGGACGTCGTAGGCGCGGGTGCAGGCCCGCTCGTTCTGGTACGCCCACGCCCACCAGGGGACGCCGTTCGCGTCGGCCTTGGCCAGGATCTTGTCGTCGATGTCGGTGACGTTCCGGACGTAGGTGACGTCGAGCCCCTGCGCGCTCAGCCAGCGGCGCAGGACGTCGAAGGCGAGGGCGGCGCGCACGTGGCCCACGTGCGGGGGGCCCTGGACGGTGAGCCCGCAGACGTAGACCGATGCCGCTCCCGGACGCAGGGGCACGAAGTCCCGGACCGCACGGGCGGCGGTGTCGAAGAGGCGGAGGCTCACTGCGCCGAGTCTACGGACGCCCCGGTCAGGGCTGTCGTGCCTGCACCCTCGTCTCCCCCGCCCCGACCACGAGAGCGGTGGCCACCGCGGCCCGCCCCTCGCCCCGGCCGGTGAGACCGAGCCCGTCGGTGGTGGTGGCGGTCACGCTCACCGGGGCGCCGAGGGCCGCGGTGAGCACCGCCTCGGCCTCCCCGCGCCGCGGCCCGAGCTTGGGGGTCGTGGAGACCAGTTGCACCGAGGCGTTGCCCACCCGCCAGCCGGCCGCGGCCAGCACCTCGCGGACGTGCGCGAGGACGTCGGCGCCACGCGCGCCGGCCCAGCGGGGATCGTCGGTGCCGAGCAGCCCGCCGATGTCACCGAGCCCGGCGGCGGAGAGGACGGCGTCGGTGAGAGCGTGCGCCACGACGTCGCCGTCCGAGTGCCCGGCGCAGCCGTCGGCGCCCGGCCACTCCAGCCCGGCCAGCCAGCACGGCCGGCCCGGCTCGATGGGGTGGACGTCGGTGCCGATGCCGACGCGCGGCAGCTCGGGGACGGTCATCGGCGCACCTGCATCTCCGCGACGAGGAGGTCGTGCGGAACGGTGATCTTGGCGGACCGCTCGTCGCCGGCGACGGTGCGCACCGGAACCCCGGCGGCCCGGACGACGGCGGCGTCGTCGGTGAGCTCGACGTCGTCGTCCAGCGCCGCGTACGCGCCGACCAGGATGGCCCGGTCGAAGCCCTGCGGCGTCTGCACCCGGCGTAGCGGGGAGCGGGGCACCGCCTCGACGACCACGCCGTCGTCGTCGACCACGACCGTGGTGTCGACGACGGGGAGCACCGGCACGACCGCCGGCGCGCCTTCGGCCAGGGCACCGAGGACCCGGGCGACGGCCTCGGGTGGGGTCAGCGGGCGCGCGGCGTCGTGGACCAGGACCACGTCGGGCGCGGGACGTCCGGGACCGGTCAGGGCGGCCAGCCCGGCCCGGACCGACGCGGTGCGGGTGCTCCCCCCGTCCACCAGCCGGACCGTTCCGGGAAGCGCGGCCGCGAAGGCGGCCCGCTCGGCGGTCGGCACGGTGACGACCACCTCGGCGACGCCGCCGGCCAACAGGCCTTCCACCGCCCAGGCGACCAGCGGCCGCCCGGCGAGCGGGACCAGCGCCTTCGGTATCGCCCGCCCACCCTGCTCGGCGCCCAGACGCGAACCGCTCCCGGCCGCTGCGACGATGGCGGCAGCGTGCACGGGAGCGGTTCGGTTCGTTCTGGGGTGGCGCGGGACGCTCAGCTGGCGAGGACCTCGTCGAGCAGGATCTCGGCCTTGTCCTCGTTGGTGCCCTCGGCGAGCGCGAGCTCGCTCACCAGGATCTGGCGGGCCTTGGACAGCATCCGCTTCTCGCCCGCGGACAGGCCGCGGTCCTTGTCGCGACGCCAGAGGTCGCGGACGACCTCGGCGACCTTGTTGACATCGCCCGAGGCGAGCTTCTCCAGGTTGGCCTTGTACCGACGCGACCAGTTGGTCGGCTCCTCGGTGTGGGGCGCCCGCAGGACCTCGAAGACCCGGTTGAGGCCCTCCTGACCGACGACGTCGCGGACGCCGACGATCTCCGCGTTGTCGGCCGGCACGCGCACGGTCAGGTCGCCCTGGGCGACCTTCAGCACGAGGTACGACTTCTCGACACCCTTGATGGTGCGCTGCTCGATCGCCTCGATGAGCGCCGCGCCATGGTGCGGGTAGACAACGGTCTCGCCGACAGTGAAGCCCATGTGGATGTGACCCCTTTCGCTTCCCCAAGGTTAGCACGGCACACTGATCTACGGATCTGGCCCGGGCAGTAAATATGCAGGTCAGGGGCCTGACTCGAGGGCTCAGAGGGGTTGACAGAGCGTGCTCGATGTGCCTGCGGAGGCGTCGCGGCCGATGGCGACCGCTCGCGCACTGGCCCTCGCGACCCACCCCGGCCCGGCGGTCGCGGTCACCGTCGTGGCCACCCTCCTGGCGGTCGCGGCGGACGTCCCGGCGGGCCGGGCCGCCCTGCTCTGCGCCGCCGTTCTCGCAGGTCAGGCCTCGATCGGCTGGAGCAACGACTGGCTCGACGCCGACCGCGACCGGGCCGTGGCCCGCGCGGACAAGCCGGTCGTGCAGGGCGCCCTGACCCCCCGCGTGCTGCGCGGCGCGGCCCTGCTCGCGGCCGGGGCCGCCGTCGTCCTCTCCCTCCTCCTCGGCGTCGTGCCCGGCCTGCTGCTGCTGCTCCTGGTGGCCAGCGGCTGGGCTTACAACGCCGGCCTCAAGCGCACGGTGTGGTCCGGAGCCGGCTACGTCGTCGGCTTCGGCGCGCTGCCCGCCGGGGTGGTCGCCGCCGCGCCCGGCGACGCCGCCGCCCCGTGGTGGCTGGTCACCGCGGGCGCCGCCCTGGGCGCCGCGGCGCACCTCGCGAACGTCGCGCCCGACCTGGAGGACGACCTGGCCACCGGCGTCCGGGGGCTTCCGCACCGGCTGGGGCCACGGGTGTCGGCCGTCATCGGGGCACTGCTGCTCGCGGGCGCGTCGCTGGTGCTCGTGCTCGGCCCGCCCGGCGCCCCGACGGCGGCCGGCTGGGCCGCTCTCGCGCTGACCGTGCCGGCCGCCGCCGTCGCCGCCCTGTCGGGCGGCGCGGCGCGCTTCCGCAGGCTGGCCTTTCCGGCCGTGATGCTGCTGACCGTCCTGGACGTGGTCCTGCTCCTCAGCGGCGGGGCGACCCTGGCCTGACACCCCGGCGCGGCCGGACCCGGGATGCGGGACGCGCGCCGACCTGTCCCTGCGGGCGGGGCGCAGAGGCGACCGATAGGCTCCGGACGTCTCCGCGCCACCGATCCCCGGTGGCCGGCACGGTCCTGCTGGAGGTCGACGGCTGTGAACCGCGCTCTGCGCGCCGCCACGATGGGCGTTCTGCTCCTTTCCCCGCTCGCGCTCTCCGCGTGCAGCGCCGGCCAGGTGACGCAGACGGCCACCCAGGAGCGCGACAAGGTGGGCGCGATGGCCCAGGTCGGCGACATCACGCTGCGCGCCGTCACGCTCGCCTACCCCGAGGACGGCGCCTACGAGGCCGGCGGCGACGCCACCGTGCGGATGGCCATCGTGAACGGCAGCCAGGAGGACGACACGCTGACCGGGATCACCGGCGAGGGTTTCGGCGACGCCGTCATCACGCCCGCCGACGACACCGGCTCCGCCGGGTCCGCGGGCGGGTCCGACGAGCTGGACATCCCGGCCGGTTCGCCGGTGTTCGTCGGCACCGAGGACGGCCCCCAGATCACGCTCACCGACCTGGACGAGGCGCTGACCACCGGTCAGCGCGTCGAGCTGGTCCTCACCTTCGAGAACGCCGGGGAGGTCCCCGTGAGCGCCCCGGTGGCGACCCCGGACGAGGTCCTCGAGCGGGACGAGTCCTTCGACTTCCACCACGAGGAGGAGGGCGGCGGCGAGAGTGGCGACGCCGCCAACCGCGACGACAACGAGGTCGCCGGCGGCGGGAACCCCGAGAACTGACGGCTCCACCTGCTCCACCCGTCGACGGCGGCTCCCCCTGGGGAGCCGCCGTCGCGCGTTCTCCGGAGAACTGTCGGAACCGGCGGTTAGCGTCCACGGCGTGCCCGCCCCCGGAGTGAAGTCCGCTCGCCCAGCCCACCGCTGCACCGAGTGCGGCTACGCCTCGGCCAAGTGGGTCGGCCGCTGCCCCGAGTGCCAGGCCTGGGGCACCCTGCAGGAGACCGGCGCCCCGGCGACCGGCCTCCGCGCCGTCTCCGCCGGCCAGGTCAGCGCACCCGCCCGGCCGATCGCCCAGGTCGAGCTCGCCGGCGCCCGCGCCGTTCCCACCGGCATCGCGGAGTTCGACCGCGTGCTCGGCGGCGGCCTGGTCCCGGGCGCCGTCCTGCTCGTCGCCGGCGAGCCCGGCGTGGGCAAGTCCACCTTGCTGCTGGAGGTCGCGCATCGCGTCGCGGCCGCCAACGGCCCGGCCCTGGTCGTCTCCGGCGAGGAGTCCGCCGGGCAGGTCCGGCTGCGGGCCGAGCGGATCGGCGCCCTGCACGACCAGCTCTACCTGGCCGCGGAGACCGAGCTGTCCGCGGTGCTCGCCCACGTGGAGGCGGTCAACCCTTCGCTGCTGGTGCTCGACAGCGTCCAGACCGTCCGCTCCCCCGCCGTCGAGGGCACCGACGGCGGCTCCACCCAGGTCCGCGCCGTCGCCTCGGCGCTGACGGGTGTGGCGAAGACCCGCGGCATGACCACGATCCTCGTCGGCCACGTGACCAAGGACGGCGCGATCGCCGGCCCGCGCACCCTCGAGCACCTCGTCGACGTCGTCATCTCCTTCGACGGCGAGCGGCACTCCACGTTGCGCATGGTGCGGGCCACCAAGAACCGGTTCGGTCCCGCCGACGAGATCGGCTGCTTCGAGATCGGCGACGCCGGCGTCGTCGGCGTCCCCGACCCCTCGGCCCTCTTCGTGTCCCGGCGGGCGGACCCGGTCCCCGGCAGCTGCGTCACCGTGACCCTGGAGGGCAGCCGGCCGCTGCTCGCCGAGGTGCAGGCCCTCGTGGCGAGCACGGGCGGCGGCGGTTCCCCGCGCCGCGCGGTCAGCGGGCTGGACTCCCAGCGGGTGGCCATGGTCAACGCCGTGGTGGAGCGGCGGGGGCGGGTGAAGCTCGCCGACGCCGACGTCTTCGCGGCCTCGGTCGGGGGCGTGCGGATCGCCGAGCCGGCGGCCGACCTGGCACTGGCCCTGGCGATCGCCTCCGCGGCGAAGGACGCCCCGCTCCCGGCCGGCATGGTGGCGCTCGGGGAGGTCGGCCTCTCCGGCGAGATCCGCCGGGTGGGTGGCACCGGACGCCGGCTGGCCGAGGCCGCCCGGCAGGGATACCGGGTGGCTCTGGTCCCCCCGGACGCCGGCTCCGCCCCCGCGGGGATGCGGCTGGTCGAGGTCCCCGATCTGGGGGCCGCCTTCCACCGGCTGTTCTGAGCCCGTAGGGTCTCGTATCCGAGGTGCCCCACCGGTGGGGCCATCCCCCGAGCATGCCCGTGCCCTCCGCTGGGCACGTAGACTCAGCCGCCGCACCACTCGACCGTCAGGAGCGCTCGTGCCCGCCGCTGTGGACCCCGAGGTCGCCCTGCGCGAACTCCTCGGCCGCATCGCCCCTGGCACGGCGCTGCGCGACGGTCTCGAGCGCATCCTGGCCGGTCGCACCGGCGCGCTGATCGTGCTCGGCTACGACCGCGTGGTCGAGTCGCTCTGCACCGGCGGTTTCGCCCTGGACGTCGCGCTGTCGGCCACCCGGCTGCGCGAGCTGGCGAAGATGGACGGCGCGGTGATCGTCTCGTACGACGGCACCCGCATCGTGCGCGCGGGCGTGCACCTGATGCCCGACCCGACCGTTCCCACCGAGGAGTCGGGCACCCGGCACCGCACGGCCGAGCGGGTGGCCATCCAGACCGGCTTCCCGGTGATCTCGGTGAGCCAGTCGATGCACATCATCAGCGTCTACGTCGCCGGCCGCCGCTACACCCTCGAGCACCCGACCACGATCCTGGCCCGCGCCAACCAGGCCCTGGCGGCGCTGGAGCGCTACAAGCTGCGCCTGGACGAGGTGGCCAGCACCCTCTCGGCGCTGGAGATCGAGGACCTCGTCACGGTCCGCGACGCGATGAGCGTCAGCCAGCGGCTGGAGATGGTCCGCCGGATCGCCGACGAGATCGAGGGCTTCGTCGTCGAGCTCGGCACCGACGGGCGGCTGCTCGCCCTCCAGCTGGACGAGATGCTCGCCGGCGTGGAGGAGGACCGCGGTCTCCTGGTGCGCGACTACCTGCCGCCCACCGGCCGCCGTCCCCGCACCATCGACCAGGTGCTCACCGACCTGCGCGCGCTGACGGCGACCGAGCTGCTCGACCTCTCCGCCGTCGCCCGGTGCTACGGGCTGCCCACGTCTCCGGACGCGCTCGACTCCCCCGTCAGCCCGCGCGGCTACCGCCTGCTGGCCCGGGTGCCCCGGCTGCCCGCCGGCATCATCGACCGGCTCGTGGACCACTTCGGCGGCCTGCAGAAGCTGCTCGCTGCCACCATCGAGGACCTGCTGGCCGTGGAGGGCGTCGGGGAGGCCCGCGCCCGCGGCATCCGCGAGGGTCTGTCCCGGCTGGCCGAGACCTCGATCCTCGACCGCTACAGCTGACCGCCGTAGTCACCCGAGGGTGAGCGGGGCTTCCCCGGAGACCTTGGTGTCCAGGCGGCCGCGCAGCACGTAGGTGCCCGGCGGCGGCGTCACCCGTTCGGCGGTGCAGCTCGGGTCGCTGGTGCGCCCGCCCCACAGCACCGGGAAGACCACCGTCTCCCCCGGGGCGAGCGTGCGCAGGTCGCTGCTGCTCTCCGGGAAGCAGTCGTTGCTGCCCCAGACCCGGGCACCGGCCGCGTCGACCATCACGAGCTCCTGGAGCTGCTTGTCCAGCGGCCGGACGCAGGGCACCGGCGAGGTGTTCTGCACGACCAGCTCGAACGTCGGCTTGCTGCCCACGGCCGCCTGCCCGGGGGTGCGCACCGCCAGCCCCAGCATGTCGTCGGTGCACGGGCCCCCCGGCGTGGGTCCGGCCGCCTCCGGTGCCGGCGGGGGCGGAGGCGCGGTCACCGGTTCCGTCGAGGGCGGCTGGATCTGCTCCACCGGGGGGACGACCCGCTCGAGCGCCGGCAGCTCCGCCGGCTCGGTGGCCGCGGCCTCCGTCGGAGCCGGCTCGTCCTCGCCCGACACCACGCGGCTCGTCAGCCAGGTCAGCCCGGCGAGCAGCGCCAGCAGCACGGCCAGCACGGTCAGCCGGCGCCGCCAGTAGACGGCTGCGGGCAGCGGACCGACCGGGTGCAACACGCCGGGAACGCTAGTGCGCCCGGTCCGGACTGGTCCGCTCGGCACGCCGCACCGCCCGCACGGCACACTGGGTGCCCGTGACCGGTTCGTCTCCCACCGCCAGCACGGCGCCGGCCGGCGAGACGATCGTCGACTGGTACGCGACGGCCGCCCGCGACCTCCCGTGGCGCACCGAGGGCGTGGATCCCTGGGCCGTGCTGGTCAGCGAGGTGATGCTCCAGCAGACCCCGGTGGCGCGCGTGGAGCCGGTCTGGCGGGCCTGGATGCAGCGGTGGCCCACCCCGGCCGATCTGGCGGCCACGCCGCCGGCCGAGGTGATCCGGGCGTGGGGGAAGCTGGGCTACCCGCGCCGGGCGCTGCGGCTGCGCGAGGCGGCGATCGCCGTCACCGAGCGGCACGGCGGTGTCGTCCCGGCCGACGTCGCCGCGTTGGAGGCGCTCCCGGGCATCGGCACGTACACCGCCCGGGCGGTCGTCTGCTTCGGCTACGGCCGGCGCCAGCCGGTGGTCGACACCAACGTCCGGCGCGTGGTGGCCCGGCTGGTGCACGGCCGCGCGGAGGCGGGGAACGCCCGCGCCGCCGACCTCACCGACGTCGCGGCCCTGGCCCCCGAGGACGACGCCCGCGCCGTCCGGTTCTCCGTCGCCGTGATGGAGCTGGGGGCGCTCGTCTGCGTCGCCGGCAGCCCCCGGTGCGGCGCGTGCCCGGTGCGCGACCGGTGCGCCTGGCGGCTGGCCGGCTCGCCGGCGCACGAGGGGCCGCCCCGACGGGTGCAGAAGTTCGCCGGCACCGACCGCCAGGTGCGCGGGCGGCTGCTCGACGTCCTGCGCGCCGCGCACGAGCCCGTGGACGCCGCCGCGCTCGAGCCGGCCTGGGACGACCCGGTGCAGCGCAGCCGCTGCCTGGACTCGCTGCTCACCGACGGCCTGGTCGAGCAGACCGAGGACGGCCTCTTCCGCCTGCCCGCTTGATTCCGTCCTGTCGTGCCGAGTGGGCCCCGGAGGGGTCCGCGCAGGCACGACGATGTGGCTCAACGGCACGGGGTACGGCCATTGGCCGCGGTGTCGTCCGGAGGACGACAAACGAAGAGGCCGCCCCCACCTCGCGGTGGGGGCGGCCCCTGTCGTTCCTGCGGACTGCCTACTCGGCCGCGGCCGCCGGACCGTCCTCGTCACCCTCGGCGCCCGAGAGGGCCACCGGCGGGGTGTCGGGCAGGTCGATCGGCTTGGCCTCGCCGCGGAAGGTGAACTTCTGCGCCGGGCCCTCCGCGTCGTCGACGTCCACCACGATGATCTGCCCGCTGGACAGCTCGCCGTAGAGGATCTTCTCGCTCAGCGTGTCCTCGATCTCGCGCTGGATGGTCCGGCGCAGCGGCCGGGCACCCAGGACCGGGTCGAATCCGCGGGCCGCCAGCAGCCGCTTCGCCGCGGGCGTGATCTCCAGCGACATGTCCTTGTTCGCCAGCTGGGTCTCGAGCCGGGCGACCATCAGATCGACGATCTGGATGATCTCGTTCTCGGTGAGCTGGTGGAACACGACGATGTCGTCGATGCGGTTGAGGAACTCCGGCCGGAAGTGCTGCTTGAGCTCCTCGTTGACCTTGAGCTTCATCCGGTCGTAGTTGCTCTGGTCGTCGTTCCCTGCCTGGAAGCCGAGGCCGACGGCCTTGGAGATGTCCCGCGTACCGAGGTTGGTCGTCAGGATCAGGATCGTGTTCTTGAAGTCCACGATCCGGCCCTGACCATCGGTGAGCCGGCCGTCCTCGAGCACCTGCAGCAGCGTGTTGAACACATCTGCGTGCGCCTTCTCGATCTCGTCGAAGAGGACCACCGAGAACGGCTTGCGCCGCACCTTCTCGGTCAGCTGGCCACCCTCGTCGTAACCGACGTAACCGGGAGGGGCACCGACCAGCCGCGACACGGTGAACTTGTCGTGGAACTCACCCATGTCGATCTGGATGAGCGCGTCGTCCTCACCGAACAGGAACTGCGCGAGCGCCTTGGCCAGCTCGGTCTTTCCGACACCCGAGGGGCCGGCGAAGATGAACGAACCACCGGGACGGCGGGGGTCCTTGAGGCCCGCGCGCGTCCGCCGGATCGCCTGGCTGACGCTCTTGATGGCCTCTTCCTGGCCGATGATCCGCTTGTGGAGCTCGTCCTCCATGCGCAGGAGCCGAGTGGTCTCCTCCTCGGTGAGCTTGAAGACGGGGATACCGGTCCAGTTGGCCAGCACCTCGGCGATCTGCTCGTCGTCGACCTCGGCGACGACGTCCATGTCGCCGGCCTTCCACTGCTTCTCGCGCTCGGCCTTCTCGCCCAGCAGCTGCTTCTCGGTGTCGCGCAGCGACGCGGCCTTCTCGAAGTCCTGTGCGTCGATCGCCGACTCCTTCTCGCGGCGCACGGCCGCGATCCGGTCGTCGAACTCGCGCAGGTCCGGCGGGGCGGTCATCCGCTTGATCCGCATCCGGGCGCCGGCCTCGTCGATCAGGTCGATCGCCTTGTCCGGCAGGAAGCGGTCGGAGATGTACCGGTCGGCCAGCGTCGCCGCGGCCACGAGGGCGCTGTCGGTGATGCTGATCCGGTGGTGCGCCTCGTACCGGTCGCGCAGGCCCTTCAGGATCTCCACGGTGTGGGCCAGGGTCGGCTCGCTGACCTGGATGGGCTGGAAGCGGCGCTCGAGAGCGGCGTCCTTCTCCAGGTGCTTGCGGTACTCGTCCAGCGTGGTGGCACCGATGGTCTGCAGCTCGCCCCGGGCGAGCATCGGCTTGAGGATGCTGGCGGCGTCGATCGCGCCCTCCGCGGCACCGGCCCCGACGAGGGTGTGGATCTCGTCGATGAACAGGATGATGTCGCCGCGGGTGCGGATCTCCTTGAGGACCTTCTTGAGCCGCTCCTCGAAGTCACCGCGGTAGCGGGAACCGGCGACGAGCGCGCCCAGGTCGAGGGTGTAGAGCTGCTTGTCCTTCAGCGTCTCGGGCACCTCGCCCTTGACGATGGCCTGCGCCAGCCCCTCGACGGCGGCGGTCTTGCCGACGCCGGGCTCGCCGATGAGGACCGGGTTGTTCTTGGTGCGGCGGGACAGCACCTGCATGACCCGCTCGATCTCCTTGGCCCGCCCGATGACCGGGTCGAGCTTCTGGTCGCGCGCGGCCTGGGTCAGGTTGCGGCCGAACTGGTCGAGGACCAGCGAGGTCGACGGCGTGCCCTCGGCGGGGCCGCCGGCCGCGGCCGGCTCCTTGCCCTGGTAGCCGCTCAGCAGCTGGATGACCTGCTGGCGAACGCGGTTGAGGTCGGCGCCCAGCTTCACGAGCACCTGGGCGGCGACGCCCTCGCCCTCGCGGATCAGGCCGAGCAGGATGTGCTCGGTGCCGATGTAGTTGTGGCCGAGCTGGAGCGCCTCGCGCAGCGACAGCTCGAGGACCTTCTTCGCCCGCGGGGTGAAGGGGATGTGCCCGGACGGCGCCTGCTGGCCCTGCCCGATGATCTCCTCGACCTGCTGGCGGACGCCCTCGAGCGAGATGCCGAGGGACTCCAGGGCCTTGGCAGCGACGCCCTCACCCTCGTGGATCAAACCCAGGAGGATGTGCTCGGTGCCGATGTAGTTGTGGTTGAGCATCCGGGCCTCTTCCTGGGCCAGGACGACGACTCGGCGGGCTCGGTCGGTGAACCGTTCGAACATCTGCTGCTTCTCCTCTGACCGGCTGGTCCGGCACTGCCCTCCCCGTTCTGGGGTGGAGCACCCGACGTCCGTCGGCGCGCGGGGGCACCGGTCTTTCCACTGTAGTCGCGGACCACGTCGTCCCGTCGTCGTGCGACGGTGCGGTGGATGGCTGCCCGGTGCAACGGCCCCCGGGTAGGTGGTGTTCCGCCCCCGTTACGCCGTGAGCGGACGGCGGCGCGCCGCCCCGCAGAACGCCGACGGCCCGGCTCCCGCAGCGGGGAACCGGGCCGTCGAGGACTGCCGAGAGGCCTCGATCAGTGCGCGGCCTCGTAGGCCTCGACGACGCTGGCGGGGATGCGGCCGCGGTCGCTGACCGCGTGGCCGTTCTTGCGGGCCCAGTCGCGGATTGCGCCGGCCTGCTCGCGGTCCATGCGGCCGCCACCCCCGGTCGCCCGGGACCGGCCACCACCGGAGGCGGAGCGCGTCCCCCGGCCCACCTTGCGCGCCGCCGAGATGTACCGGGCGAAGGCGTCACGCATCTCCGAGGCGTTCTTCTCCGCCAGATCGATCTCGTACGAGGTGCCGTCGAGCGAGAAACTCACGGTCTCGTCGGCCGGGAGATTCTCGTCGAGGTCGTCACTCAGGATGACCTGGACCTTGCGCGCCATTCGTTCCTCGCTATTCGCTGCGACCCGGAGGTCGGACGGAAATAACACCCGACGGGTGCGAGGAGCATTAGAGCACAAGTAACTCCATTTACGTAATGGCCGAGTCGCTCGCGCTCTTTGTGATGACAGCCGGAAGAGGGTAGTTCAGGAACTGATTGGGCGGACCAACGGAAACAGGATCGTCTCGCGAATTCCGAGACCGGTCAGCGTCATCATCAGCCGGTCCATCCCCATACCCATACCGCCGGTCGGCGGCATTCCGTACTCGAGCGCTTCGAGGAAGTCCTCGTCCAGCGCCATCGCCTCGGGGTCACCGGCCGCGGCGAGCGCCGCCTGGGCGGTGAAGCGCTCCCGCTGCACCACCGGGTCGACCAGTTCGGAGTACGCGGTGGCCCGCTCGATCCCCCCGATGTAGAGATCCCACTTCTCGGCCACGCCGGGCGTGGACCGGTGCGCGCGCGTGAGCGGCGAGGTGTCCACCGGGTAGTCGATGACGAAGGTCGGCGCCTCCAGCGTGTGCTGGACCAGCGCCTCGAAGATCTCCTCCACCACCTTGCCGGGGATCCACGCGGGGTCGACGCCGACGTCGTGCTGCTCGGCGAGCTGCCGCAGCCGCTCGACCGGCGTCTCCGGGGACACCTCCTCCCCCACCGCCTCCGAGACCGCCGCGTACAGCGGGATCTGCGGCCAGTCCCCGGAGAGGTCCACCTCGGTGCCGTCGTGGTGACGGGCCACGTGGTCGCCGAAGAGCGCCGCGGAGCACTCCTGGATCAGCTCCCGGGTGACCGTCGCCATCACCTGGTAGTCGGCGTAGGCCTGGTATGCCTCGAGCATCGCGAACTCCGGCGAGTGCGAGCTGTCGGCGCCCTCGTTGCGGAAGTTCCGGTTGATCTCGAACACCCGGTCCAGGCCGCCGACGATGCACCGCTTCAGGAACAGCTCCGGTGCGATGCGCAGGTAGAGGTCGAGGTCGAAGGCGTTCATGTGGGTCCGGAACGGCCGGGCGGCCGCTCCCCCGTGCACGGTCTGCAGCATCGGCGTCTCGACCTCCAGGTACCCACGGGAGGCCAGCCCGGCGCGCAGGGTCGACATCACGGTCGCCCGCTGGCGCACCGTGCGCCGGGCCTCGTCGCGCACGATCAGGTCGACGTAGCGACGCCGGACGCGCAGCTCCTCGCTCATCGGCTTGTGCGCCACCGGCAGCGGGCGCAGCGCCTTGGCGGTGAGCTGCCAGGAGTCGGCGAACACCGAGAGCTCGCCGCGCCGCGACGTCCCGACCTCGCCCGCGACGAAGACGTGGTCACCGAGGTCGACGTCGGACTTCCAGGCGGCCAGCGACTCCTCGCCGACGCGGTCCCGGGAGAGCATCACCTGGAGTTCGGCGTCGCCCTCGCGGAGCGTGGCGAAGCAGAGCTTGCCGGTGTTGCGGAAGAAGATGACCCGGCCGGTGACACCGGCCCGCTCGCCGGTCATCGTGTCCGGCTCCAGGTCGGGGTGGGCGGCGCGGATGTCGGCGAGCGTCGTCGTCCGGGGCACGGTCACCGGATAGGGGTCGACGCCCGAGTCGCGCAGCCGGTCGAGCTTGGCCCGGCGGACCCGCATCTGCTCCGGCAGTTCCTCGCCGCCGTCGTCGCCGGCCGTCCCGTTCGGTCCTTCGTCGGTCACGGGAACCCAGCCTACGGGGCGGCCACCCGCCGCTCGGCGGCCTGCTGCCGCTGGAAGGCCAGCCGCAGCCCGTGCACGGTCAGGTCGGGTTCGCGCGCCTGGATCGACCGGCAGCTGTCCACCAGGAGCGGCGCCAGCCCGCCGGTGGCGACGACGACCGGCGCGGTGCCGAACTGGGTGACGATCTCCGCCGCGATCCGCGCGACCAGCCCGTCGACCAGGCCGGCGAAGCCGAGCACCAGCCCGGACTGCAGCGCGGCGACGGTGTTCTTGCCGATCGCCTGCGGCGGGCAGGTCAGCTCCACCGAGCGCAGCTGGGCGGCCCGGCTGGCGAGCGCGTCCCGGCTCACCTCGACGCCGGGGGCCAGCGCCCCGCCGAGGAACTGGCCGTCGGGGCCGACGGCGTCGACGTTGGTGGACGTGCCGAAGTCGACGACGACGACGGGGCGACGGCCGCCGTCGGGCGCCCGGCCGAACAGCTCCGCGGCCGCCAGCGCCGTGACGACGCGGTCGGCACCCACCTCGCGCGGGTTGTCCACGTGCAGCGGGACGCCGGTGCGCACGCCGGGCCCGATCAGGACCACCGGCACCTCGAGGGAGTCCAGCAGCTGCCGCAGCGCCGGCAGCAGCGCGGGCACCGTGGAGCAGGCGGCCACCCCGGTGACCTCGGTGTCGCGCAGCAGGCCGCGCCACAGCATGCGCAGCTCGTCGGCGGTGGCCCGCGGCGCGGTGGTCACCCGCCAGGAGCCGACCCGCCGGTCCCCGTCGAAGGTGGCGAGGACGGTCTGGCTGTTGCCGACGTCGACGGTCAGCAGCACGGGAACGACCGGAGGGTCACCGGACCGGCACGCCGAGGTCGCTGCGGCGCTGGTCCGTCGCGCCGGGCGCCGGGGCCGACGGGTCCCCGCCGAGCTCGACGACGCGGTTGACGGCGTCGACGTGGACCACCTTGGGGATGTAGCTCTTCGCCTCGGTCTCGTCCATGACGCCGTAGCTGATCAGGATGACCATGTCGCCGGGGTGCACGAGGTGGGCGGCGGCGCCGTTGATGCCGATGACGCCGGTCCCCCGCTCGCCGGGGATGACGTAGGTCTCCAGCCGGGCGCCGTTGGTGATGTCGACGATCGCGACCTGCTCGCCGGGCAGCAGGTCGGCGGCGTCGAGCAGGTCCTCGTCGATGGTCACCGAGCCCACGTAGTGCAGGTCGGCCTGGGTGACCGTGGCGCGGTGGATCTTGGACTTGAGCATGGTGCGCATCATCGGGTCTCTCCCAGTGTCACGGCGGTGTTGTCGAGGAGTCGGGTGCTGCCGGCGCGGACGGCGACCAGCAGGCGGGCGGGGCCGGTGGCGAGCGCCGGCCCCAGGTCGGTATCGGTGAGTTCGAGGTAGTCCTGAACCAGCTGCGGCGCCTCGTCGAGCACGGCCCGGGCGGCGGCGAGCACGGCCTCCGGACCCTGCGGGCCGGCGGCGGCGCCCGCCCGCAGCGCCCGGTTCACCACCGCCGCCGTGCGGCGCTGCTCCGGGTCGAGGTACCGGTTCCGGCTGGACAGCGCCATGCCGTCGTGCTCGCGGACGGTCGGCACGCCCACCACCTCCACGGGCAGCACGAGCTCCCGGGCCATCGCCCGGATCAGGGTCAGCTGCTGGTAGTCCTTCTCGCCGAACAGCGCCAGGTCGGGGCGGACCAGGCCGAACAGCTTGGCGACGACGGTGAGCACACCGGCGAAGTGGCCGGGGCGCACCGCCCCCTCCAGCACGTTCCCGAGCGGGCCGGGCTCGACGGTCACCCCCACCGCGCCGGGCGGGTAGACCTCCGCCACCGGCGGGTGGAAGACCACGTCGGCGCCCTCCTCGGCCAGCGCGGCGAGGTCGGCGTCCCAGGTGCGGGGATAGCGGTCGAAGTCCTCACCCGGGCCGAACTGGGTGGGGTTGACGAAGACGGAGACGACGACGCTGCCGGCACGCGCCCGGGCAGCGCGGACCAGGGTGCGGTGCCCCTCGTGCAGCGCGCCCATGGTCGGCACCAGGGCGACCGGCCCGGGCAGTCCGGCCACCAGGCGGCGCAGTTCGGCGACGGACTCGGCGACGGCCGGCCGGGGGATGGTGGGGCGGGCCGACGCCGAGGTGCGGGTGGCGGTCACCGGAGGGGGGTCTCCGAGCGGGCCGCCAGCAGGTCGAGCAGCGGAGCGCCCTCGTGGGCCCGCAGCCGGCCGGCGGCCAGCGCGCGCTCGGCCGTGCGCCGGGCCATGGCCACGTAGGCAGGCACGGCGTCCGGCGCCCGGTCGGCGAGGGTGTCCAGGTGGCGGGCGACCGTGCCGGCGTCACCCCGGCTGACCGGCCCGGTGAGCCCGCGGTCGCCGCGGCGCAGGCCGTTGTCGAGGGCCGCGCCGAGCAGCGGGGCCAGCACGCGGGCCGGCTCGGTGACGCCGGCGGTGCGCAGCAGGTCGGCGGCCTCGGCCACCAGGGTGACCAGGTGGTTGGCGCCGGTGACCAGCGCCGCGTGGTAGAGCGCGCGGTCGCCCTCGGCGACGAAGAACGGCTCGCCCCCCATCTCGAGGACCAGCGTCTCGGCCACGGGGCGGTGCTCCGGGCGGCTGGTGACGCCGAAGGGGGCGCCGCCGAGCCGGGCGGCGTCCTCGGGGGCGCCGGTGAAGGTCATCGCCGGGTGCAGCGCGAGCGACAGCACCCCGGCCTGCTCCGCGGGGGCGAGGACGGCCAGCCCGTGCGCGCCGGAGGTGTGGAAGGTGAGCTGACCGGCACGCCAGGCGCCGGTCTCGGCGAGACCGGCGACCAGACCGGGGAGGATGTCGTCCGGTACGGCGAGCACCACCAGGTCGGCGGCGGCCACCACCGCATCGGCCGGGAGCAGCGGGACGCCGGGGAGCAGCCGGGCCGCGCGCTCGGCGGAGGCGGCCGAGAGGCCGGAGGCGGCGACGACGTCGTGGCCGGCGGCGGTGAGCGCGGCGCCGAGGACGGCGCCGACGCGGCCGGCGCCGATGACGCCCACGCGGAGGCGGGCGGGTGCGTCGGAGGGACGGGCGGGCGCGGCGGCCGGGCCCGGGGCGGGGCGGGCGGTCCTGCGAGCAGCAGGCATCGGTGCACCTCTCGTTCCAGTCCCTGTCGGGTACCGGACGTCGGGCGCGATCTCCGCGGTCGGGGATCGCGGTCGTTCTGGTGGTGCGGGTCGTGCGCCGGCCGGCGTCTGCTGCAACCGTTCGTGTCACGCGGGCGACCTGCCGGGAGCGAGTCTGGAACCAGTGTGCGCCTCAGGCAACGCCTGGTTGCTGTGTCGTGGCTCACCCCCGGCCGCGGCCCCCGGCGGAAGGCGGCTGCACGGCGCGCCCTACCGTGACGGCCGGCACATCGGCGAGGGAGGCAGCGTGCACACGTTCGAGGGACGCACCGCACTGGTCACCGGCGGCAGCCGGGGCATCGGCCTGGGCATCGCCCGGAGCCTGGTCGACCGCGGGGCCCGGGTGGTGCTCACCGCCCGCAAGCCCGACGCGCTCGCCGAGGCGGTCGAGGCGCTGGGCGGCCCGGAGGTGGCCGTGGCGGTGGCCGGCAACGCCGGCGACCCGGAGCACCGGGCGACCGCGGTGCGCACGGCGGTCGAGACGTTCGGCAGCCTGGACGTGCTGGTCGGCAACGTCGGGATCAACCCCGCGTACGGGCCGCTCATGGACCTCGACCTCGACGCCTGCCGGAAGATCCTGGACACCAACGTGGTCGCCTCGCTGGGGCTGGTCCAGGAGGCCTGGCGGGCGTGGATGTCCGAGCACGGTGGCTCGGTGCTGTTCGTGGCGTCGGTCGCGGGGCTCCGCGCGTCGCAGGAGATCGGCGCCTACGGCGTCAGCAAGGCGGCGCTGATCAACCTGACCACGCAACTGGCCGTGGAGCTCGCCCCCAAGGTGCGGGTCAACGCGGTGGCGCCGGCGGTGGTGAAGACCCGGTTCGCCGGAGCCCTGTTCGAGGGCCGCGAGGCGGAGGCCTCGCAGGCCTACCCCATGGCCCGGCTGGGGACGCCGGAGGACATCGGCGAGGCCGCGGCCTACCTCCTGGGCGACGGCGCCGGCTGGGTCACCGGGCAGACCCTCGTGCTGGACGGCGGCGGGCTCTCGCGCGGCCCGCGCTGACCGGGCTCAGCGCCCGAGCACCCGGGCCAGGACGTCGTCGGAGTCGTCGTCGTCCTCCCGGTAGCGCCGCCGGCGGCGGCCGCCCGACGAGGGGCTGACGCCGTTCTCCGCGAGGATCTGGGCGAGCCGGTCGGCGCTGTCCGGATCGGCTGCCGCGTCGGTCTCCGGCTGCGGCGCCGCCCACTGCGGCGTCACCGCCGGGTGCTGGGTCGTCGGTGCCACCGCGCCGGGCAGCGGGGACCCGGGCTCGTCGGTGCGCCGGCGGCGCGGCGCGTCGCCGGCCGGGGCGTCGACCAGCGACCGGGCGGCCAGCCACTCGAGCGGGGACGGCGGCGGGTCGGCCGGCGGCGACCCGTCGGCCGAGTGCCGCGACCGGCGGGAGTCGAGGTGCGGGCCGTCGTCGTGCGCCGCGGCCCGTTCGTGCCGTCCGAACGCCGGCGCCGGCTCCGGTGCCGGGGGTGCCGGTACCGGCGGTGCCGGACGGCTGGCGGCGACCGGGGGCACCGGCGGGCGCGGCGGGTCGGCCGCCGGCACCGGCGGGCGCGGCGCGACCTGCGGCGGGGCGGGGACCGGGAACGACGTGGTGGCGGCCGGCGCGGGAACCGCCGACCAGGTGCTGGTGCGCACCTGCTCGAACTGCTGGGTGGGGCGCGGCGACTCGTCCAGGCGGATCGCCGGCCAGCCACCGGTCAGCTCGCGGGGCGGCGTCTCGTCGCTCCAGGTCGCCCCGCCGTCGAGGGTGCGGGCCGGCCCGTCGAGGCGGCCGGCCTCGGCCGGCAGCCGGCTGGCCTGGGTGCGCATGACGATCCGCTCGACCAGCATCTCGCTGGAGAGCTGCTCGGCCAGCTCCGCGCGCAGCCGGCCCATGTCCTCCCGCAGCGCGGCCAGCTCGCCCAGCTCACCCCGCAGGCCGGTCAGGGCGGCGACGTCGTCGCGGAGCGCGGCCACCCGGGCCACCTCCTCGCGCAACCCGCCGAGCGCGGCGAGTTCCCCGCGCATGCCCGACACCCGCGCCACCTCGTCGCGCAGGCCGGCCAGCGCCGCGATGTCCCCACGCAGCGCATCGAGCTCGTTCCGCAGCGTGCCCTCGGTCTCGCGCCGCAGCTCGTTCTCGAGCGCCAGTTCGTACTCGCGCCGGGCGGCGGCCTCGCGCTCGAGCTCGAGCTCGTAGGCCCGGCGCAGGTCCGCCTCCCGGGCCGCGGCGCGTGCCCGGTCGACTCCGCGCCGGCCCGCGGCGAACGACGCCAGCACGAAGGCCCAGGCCACGGCCACGACGGCGACCCGCAGCAGCCGGGCGTCGTCGGTGAGGAAGACCGCCAGCGTCGCCCCGATCGCCAGCACGAACCCGCCGGCCTGGAGCAGCGTCCGGGACGCGGGAAGTGCGGGGCCGCGGGCGACGTCGTCCTCGCGGGGGGGCATGCACTCAGCGTAGCGACGTGCTGCGCTCACGGGCAGGAGCCGCTCCCGTGCCGCCCGTGGTCCGAGATGCCACAGTGCTCCGGTGAGCCTCTCGCTGCTGGACTGGCGCCGCCGGGTCGCCGCGCTGCACGCCGCCGTCCGGGCCACCGATCCGGAGGACGGCTGGCGGCGGTGGCGCGACGGCCGGGACGAGCTGTTCGCCGGCCATCCCCAGTCACCGCTCGACGCGGCCGCCCGCGCGGCCTTCACCGGCCTGCCGGTGGCGCCCTACGACCCCGCGCTGCGGTTCGAGCCGGTGCTCGAGCCGGCCGCGGCGCTGCGGCTGGAGGTGCCCACGGCCGCCGACGGCGTGGTCCCGCTGGACCGGATCGGCGCGGTGACGCTGCCCGGCGTCGGCCGGCTCGACGTCTGGTGGGTGTCGCTCTACGGCGGCGGGGTGTTCCTGCCGCTGCGCGACGGCACCGCGGGCGGGGCGACCTACGGGGGCGGGCGTTACCTGCTCGACACCGTCAAGGGCGCCGACCTGGGCGGCGACGGGGACCGGCTGGTCGTCGACCTCAACTTCGCGTACCACCCGTCCTGCGCCTACGACCTGCGCTGGTCCTGCCCGCTGGCCCCGGAGGGCAACCGGGTGGATCCGCCCGTCGCCGCCGGGGAGCTGCTGCCCCCCGGCGGCTGGTACTGACGCCCCCTACTGCTGGGCGAGGGCGCCGTCGGAGCTGAAGACCAGGCCGATGGAGACCTCACCCTGCTGGATGGCGGCCTTGGTCAGCGGGCCACCGGCGTCGTACTCCTCGAAGCTGGCGAACTCCAGGCCGTAGGTCTCCTCCAGCCCGGGCTGGCACGCCGGCCGCGTCGGGCACTCGCCCGGCCCGCCGAGGACGAGCGATCCGTCCCCGCAGGCGTCGGCCAGCTCGGAGAGCGTGCTGACGCCGACCTGGTCGGCGAACTCCTGGGTGACGGCGAAGGCGTTCTGGTCGGCCGCCTCGGCCGGCTCGCCGAACACCAGCCCGTAGTCCTCGGCCAGCGGCCTCAGCACCTCGACGGTGGCCTCGACGTCACCGGAGGCGATCTCGGTGGTGTCGTCGGCCTCGATGAATTCCGTGACGGTGGCGAGGTACTCCGGGAACGCCTGGATCTCGCCGCGCTGCAGGGCCGGCAGGTACAGCTCGCGGTTGCCCACCGTCTGCACGCTCGCGTCGAAGCCGGCCGCGGTGAGGACGTCGGCGTACACGGTGGCCAGGACCTGTGACTCGGTGAAGTCGGCGGCGCCGACGACGATCGGGCCGCTGCCACCGCTGACGCCGGAGTCGAGGCCTTGCTCGGCGACGTAGGCGGCCGCCACCTCGTCCACGGGCCGCCGCTGCACGTCGACGGCGGCGTTCATCTCGATCAGGTCCTCGGTGGTCAGCACCTCGGAGACGCTGTTCAGCGTCTCGAGCAGCGCGGGGTTGGCCTCGGCCGCGGCCGCGTTGACCGCCGGGATGATGTTGTCGGCGTTCTGCAGCTCCTGGTCGTCCTCGAGCACGACCAGCTGGTCGCCGGGAACGGGGGCGCAGGCCTCGCCCGACGCCTGGGCGCCGCCACCGTCGGCGCCGCCGCCGGTGCCGGAGGAGCCGGACTCGCCGCAGGCCGCCGTGAGAGCCGCGGTCATGGCCAGGGGAACGATGTACCGGGTGCGTGCGCGCATGTGCCCGCCTTCTGTGTCCCGTGACCGCCTTGTTGCAGCCACGCGTGTCTGGCGGGAGGACTCCCGCAGCCTCATCGAACCGCTCCGTTGCACACAACGCAATCGAGAGGGACGCCCACCCGATTCCGTTACCGAGGCGTGATCAGAGGGGGACGCCCGACGAGGTGGGCTCCGGGACCGGGGCGGCCCGCCGGGCGCGGAGGAAGGGCAGCCGCTTCTCCCCCGGGGTGAGCGCCCACGACACGGCCACCAGGAGCAGCTCGGTGAGCACGGCGAGGGCGGCGACCAGGATCGCGCCGGCGACGACGGCGCCGTAGTCCTGCTGGCGGAACCCCAGCGTGATGATGCTGCCGAGCCCGCCGCCGGCCACCAGGGCGGCGAGCGTGGCCGTGGCCACCACCTGGACGGCGGCGGTGCGGACGCCGGTCATCAGCAGCGGAGCCGCCAGCGGCAGCTCCACCCGCATCGCCACCTGCCGCCCCGAGAGGCCCATCCCCCGCGCGGCCTCGACGACGTCCCGGTCCACCCCGCGGAAGCCGACGTAGGTGTTGGTGAGGATCGGGGGGACGGCGAAGACGCCCAGCGCGATGGTCGTCGCCGTCGGCCCGAACCCGATCGGGGTGACCGCGAAGATGGTGAGCAGCGCCAGCGTCGGCACGGCGCGGGAGACGTTGGACAGCGCCACGGTGAACGCGCCCCCGCGGCCGGTGTGCCCCAGCAGGACGCCGACCGGCAGGGCCACGAGCATCGCCGCCAGCACGGCGAGGACGGAGATCCGGAGGTGCTCGGCGAGCAGGTCGAGGATGCCCCCGGACCGGCTCCAGTTGAACGGGTCGTTGAGGTACACGAGGGCGTCGGAGAGCCGGTTCACGCCCGCGTCCCCCGCGCCCAGGGAGTGAGCAGCCGCTCCGCGCCGGCCAGCAGCAGGTCGGCGAGCAGGGCGAGCAGGACGCACCCCACGGCACCGGTCACGATTTGCGCGCGGTAGAAGTTCGCGGCGAACCCTCCGGTGATCAGCTGGCCGAGCCCGCCGTGGCCGACGATGACGCCGACGGTGACCAGGGCGACCGTCGACACGGTCGCGACCCGGATGCCGGCCATGAACGCCGGCAGCGCGAGCGGCAGCTCCACCTGCCAGAAGAGCCGGGCCGGCCCGTAGCCCATGCCCCGCGCCGCCTCGCGCACGTCGGCGGGCACCGCCTGCAACCCGGCGAGGAAGTTCCGCACCAGGATCACCAGCGAGTACAGGACCAGGCCGATGAGCACGGTGGTCGCGGTGATGCCGGTGATCGGCGCGACGAAGGCGAACATCGCCAGCGACGGGATCGTGTAGATCAGCGTGGACAGACCGAGGACCGGTCCGGCGAGCCACCGGCTGCGGCGGGCCAGCAGGGCCAGCGGCAGCGCGATCAGCGCCCCGAGGACCACGGCGGCGACCGTGAGCCTGACGTGCTCGCCCAGGTAGCCCACAATGGTGTCCCAGTTGGACGTGACGTAGGACGGGTCGAACCAGGGATTCGGCGCCGCATCGACCGCGAGCGCCTCGGCGCCCGCCGCGCTCAGCATCGTGCGCATCCCAGGAGGCTCACCCCGTGGACGCTACTTCGTCACCGACCAGCCCGTCGTCCGCTGCGCCGTCCCCCGCGGAGGGCGGCGCGGAGGAGATCCGGCTCGAGGGGGTGAGCAAGGTCTACGCCGACGGGACCGTCGGGGTGGCGGAGCTCGACCTGACCGTCGCCGCCGGCGAGCTGACCGTCCTGGTGGGCCCCTCCGGCTGCGGCAAGACGACCACGATGAAGATGATCAACCGGATCATCGAGCCGTCGACGGGGCGCATCCTGCTCGGCGGGGAGGACGTCACGCGGGCCGATCCGGTGCAGCTGCGCCGGCGGATCGGCTACGTCATCCAGAACGTCGGCCTCTTCCCGCACCAGACCGTGCGGGTCAACGTGGGCACCGTGCCCCGGCTGCTGGGCTGGGACAAGCGACGCACCCGCGCCCGCGTCGACGAGCTGCTCGACGTCGTGGGGCTCGACCCCGCCGTCCACGGCGACCGCTATCCCCACCAGCTCTCCGGCGGCCAGCGGCAGCGCGCCGGCGTGGCCCGCGCCCTGGCCGCCGATCCAGGCGTCCTGCTGATGGACGAGCCGTTCTCGGCGGTGGACCCGATCGTGCGCGAGCGGCTGCAGTCGGAGTTCCTGCGGCTGCAGCAGACCGTCCGCAAGACGATCGTCTTCGTCACCCACGACATCGAGGAGGCGGTGCGGATCGGTGACCGCATCGCCGTCATGAGCGAGGGCGGCCGGATCGAGCAGTTCGCGACCCCCGCCGAGATCCTGGGCCGGCCGGCGAACGACTTCGTCGCCGACTTCGTCGGTGCCGACCGCGGTCTCAAGCGGCTCGCGGTGACCGGGATCGACGCCGCCGACCTCGAGCAGCCACCGGTGGTGCACGTCGCCGACGGGCTGGCCGACGCCCGGTCGGCGCTGCGCGACTCGGGGGCCCGCTGGGCCGTCGTCCTCGACGACGCCGGCGACCTGCACGGCTGGCTGCCCCTGGAGCGGGCGGACGGGGCGGGGACGGTCGGCTCGGCGGCCCGTCGGATGGCGGCCTGGGTGCCGCGGGAGGCCTCGCTGAAGACGGCGTTCGCCACGATGCTGCAGGAGGAGTCCGGCTGGGTCGCCGTGCTCGACGGCGACCGCTTCCTGGGCGTGCTCACCCCCGAGTCGCTGCACACGGCGCTCCGCCGCTCGGTCGAGGGCACCGTCCCGGAGACCGCCGGCGCGACTTTTGCCTGATCGTGCCGAGTGGGGCCCGGAGGGTTCCGCGTAGGCACGAGGGACGCGCTCGGGGCAGACGGGGACGGCTCCTGGCCACGGTGTCGTCCGGAGGACCAGGATGCGCTCAGGCGCTGACGCCCTCGGTGGGGTGGTCGTCCTCCGGCGGGATGCGGCAGACCGATTCCAGCCACAGCGCCGCCGCGACCAGCGCGGCGGAGCTCACCAGCCCGATCAGTGCGGCGACGGCGTCGCTGCCGGCGTACTGCAGCCGGCCCACCGCGGGGCCGACGTGCAGCAGCACCCCCGCCCAGACGCCGGTGAACACCGCACCCACGTAGGCGCTGGCCTGGGCGAGGACGGCCAGGCGGGCCACCAGCATCGGCTCCACCGGGCGCACGGCCGGCGCCCGTCCGTCCGGGGGAAGCCGGCCGGCACGGGCCTCCCGCAGCGCGGACAGCCGGGTCCGGAGGGTGCGGGCGCCGAGCGCCTCGGCGAGAGCCAGCACGGCCAGCGGCGCCGACAGCCACCAGCGCAGCGGCGGCACGTCCCCGTACCAGGTGCGGACCAGCAACCAGGTCGCCACGGCCAGCCCGAGGGCGAGGACGGCGAGGTCGCGGCGGCGGACGGGGGTCACGGCCGGCTCAGTGGAGGTGGTCCCAGCGCACGACCGCCGCCACCTCGGCTGGGTCGAGCGCGGCCACCAGGTCGGCGACCTTCCCGCGTCCCGGGAGGACGGCGGTCGGGTCGAGGGCCAGCCACGGGACGAGCACGAACGCCCGCTCGTGCGCCCGGGGGTGCGGCAGGGTCACCTCGGGGTCGTCGGAGACCACCGGCGCGCCGTCGTCGCCGGTCACGGCGACGACGTCCACGTCGAGCGTGCGCGGGCCCCACCGCACCTCCCGGGTGCGGCCGGCGACCTGCTCCAGCTCGTGCGCCAGGGACAGCCAGCCGCGCGCGTCGCGGTCGCCCCGGGCGACGACGACGGCGTTGAGGTACGGCGGCTGCTCGACCGGCCCCCAGGGCGGCGTCTCGTACAGCGTGGAGCGGGCGACCAGCCCGTGCTGCGTGAGCGCGGTCACCGCCCCGCGGAGCGTGCCGGCGCGGTCGCCGAGGTTGGCTCCCAGCGACAGGACGGCGCGGCTCACCGGCGCTCTCGCCGGATGGTGACCGTGACGTCGTCGAACGGGACGCCCAGCTCGGCCTCGGGCTTGTGCACGGTGATCTCCACCGCGTCGACGAGCTCGTCGGCCAGGCACACGTCGGCCAGCCGCTGGGCCAGGGTCTCCAGCAGGTTGACCGGCTCCCCGTTCAGCACCGCGTGCAGCCGCTGGGCGAGGTCGGCGTAGTTCACCGTGCGGCCCAGGTCGTCGGCGGCGGCCGCCGCCGAGGTGTCCAGCTCGAGGACGGCGTCGGCGCGGAACATCTGCCCGCGCTCGCGCTCGAAGGAGTACACCCCGTGGTGCGCGTGGGCGCGGATGCCCCGGACGGCGATCCGATCGGGGGTTCGGTGGTCAACCACGGCCGGCTCCCTTCGCGGCTCGGACGGCCTCGAGCGTGCGCAGCGCGTCGACCGACGCCGCGGCGTCGTGCACCCGCACGCCCCACGCCCCAGCCTCGGCGGCGAGCACCGTCGTGGCAAGGGTGGCGGCGTCGCGCTGCTCCGCGGGGCGGACCGCGCCGTCGGGCCCGGCGAGCAGCCGGCCGAGGAACGTCTTGCGGGAGGCGCCGACGAGCACCGGCAGCCCGAGGGCCACCATCCGGTCCAGCCCGGCGAGCAGCGCCCAGTTGTGCTCGGCCCGCTTGGCGAAGCCGAGGCCCGGGTCGAGCACGAGCTGCTCGGGCCGCACCCCGGTGGCGACGACGTCCTCCACCCGCGCGGTCAGCTCGGCGCACACCTCGGTGACGACGTCGCCGTACTGGGCGGCCGCGTACATCTCCCGGCTGTGCCCCCGCCAGTGCATGAGCACCCAGGGCGCGCCGGCGTCGGCGACCAGCTTGGCCATGCCCTCGTCGGCCAGGCCGCCGCTGACGTCGTTGACCAGGACCGCACCGGCGTCCAGCGCGGCCTCGGCGACCTCGGCGCGGGTGGTGTCGACGCTGGTGCGCACGCCCGCGGCCGACAGCTCGCGGATGACCGGCAGCACCCGGCGGCACTCCTCGGTGGCGTCCACGCGGTCGGCGCCGGGGCGGGTGGACTCCCCGCCGACGTCGACGTAGTCGGCGCCGGCGGCGTGCATCGCCAGCCCGTGGGCGATCGCGGTCGCGGCGTCGGCGAAGCAGCCGCCGTCGGAGAACGAGTCGGGGGTGACGTTCAGGACGCCCATGACCAGGGTGCGCCCCGGCCGCGGCAGGAGGGCCGAGCTCATCGCCGGGCCGCGCTCACCGGCCGAGGACGAGGCTCATCGCCTCGCTGCGCGTCGCCGCGTTGTCCCGGAAGATGCCCCGCACCGCCGACGTGACGGTGGAGGAGCCGGGCTTGCGGATGCCGCGCATGGCCATGCAGAGGTGCTCGGCCTGGACCACGACGAGCACGCCGCGCGGCTTGAGCGCGTCGGCGAGCGCATCGGCGATCTGCCGCGTCATCCGCTCCTGCACCTGGGGCCGGCGGGCGTAGACCTCGACCAGCCGGGCCAGCTTGGACAGGCCGGTGACCCGGCCGTCCTCCCCCGGGATGTAGGCGACGTGCGCGACCCCGTGGAAGGGCACGAGGTGGTGCTCGCAGGTCGAGTACATCGGGATGTCCTTGACCAGCACCAGCTCGTCGTGCTCCTCGTCGAACGTCGTCGCGAGGACGTCGTACGGGTCCTGCCAGAGGCCGGCGAAGGTCTCCGCGTAGGACCGCGCGACCCGGGCCGGGGTGTCCTGCAGGCCGGGCCGGTCCGGGTCCTCGCCGATGGCGATCAGCAGCTCGCGCACCGCGGTCGCTGCCCGCTCCTGGTCGACCCCGGCGGCCGGCTGCAGCAGCTGGTCGGCCGGCTCCGCCGGGATCTCGCTCATCGCTGCGCCGGGGCCCCGACGTCGCCGACCGGGGTCGACTCCGGCACGGACCCGTTGTGCCCGGCCCGCTCGGCCGGCGTCAGCACCGGCGGCTGGTTCGACGGGGTGCGCTTGCCGAAGCCGTTGTAGGGCGCCAGGGAGGGCCGCTTGGCGACCGGCGCGCAGATCCGCGCCATGTCCTCCTTGGACAGCGTCTCCTTCTCCATCAGCTCGAGCACGAGCTGGTCGAGGACCCCGCGGTACTCGACCAGGATCTCCCAGGCCTCGTCGTGCGCGGCCTCGATCAGCGCGCGGATCTCGGCGTCGATGTCGGCGGCCACGGCCTCGGAGTAGTCCGGGCGGGAACCCATGTCCCGGCCCATGAACGGCTCGGAGTCGGTGTTGCCGTACTTCACCGCACCGAGCTTGGCGCTCATGCCGTACTGGGTGACCATCGCCCGGGCCATGGAGGTGGCCTTCTCGATGTCGTTGCCCGCGCCGGTGGTCGGCTCGTGGAAGACGAGCTCCTCGGCCGCGCGCCCGCCGAGGGCGTAGGCGAGGGTGTCGATCATCTCCGAGCGCGTCTGGGTGTACTTGTCCTCGGTCGGCAGCACGAGCGTGTGCCCGAGGGAGCGGCCGCGCGGCAGGATCGTCACCTTGTGCACCGGGTCCAGGTTGGGCAGTGCGTGCGCCACCAGGGCGTGGCCGCCCTCGTGGTAGGCGGTGACCTTCTTCTCCTTCTCGCTCATCGCCCGGGTCTTGCGCTCGGGGCCGGCGATCACCCGGTCGATCGCCTCTTCGAGGGTCTCGTCGGTGATCAGCGACCCGTTGTTGCGGGCGGTGAGCAGGGCGGCCTCGTTGAGCACGTTGGCCAGATCGGCACCGGTGAAGCCGGGCGAGCGACGGGCCACGGTCTCCAGGTCGACGTCGGGCGCCAGCGGCTTGCCCTTCGCGTGCACCTCGAGGATCTTCTTGCGCCCCATGAGGTCGGGCCGGTCGACGGCGATCTGCCGGTCGAAGCGGCCCGGGCGCAGCAGCGCCGGGTCCAGGATGTCGGGCCGGTTGGTGGCGGCGATCATGATCACGCCACCCTTGACGTCGAAGCCGTCCATCTCGACCAGCATCTGGTTGAGGGTCTGCTCGCGCTCGTCGTGCCCGCCGCCCATGCCGGCGCCGCGGTGGCGGCCGACGGCGTCGATCTCGTCGACGAAGATGATCGCCGGCGCGTTCTCCTTGGCCTGGGTGAACAGGTCACGCACCCGGCTGGCGCCGACGCCGACGAACATCTCGACGAAGTCGGAGCCGGAGATGGAGAAGAACGGGACGCCGGCCTCGCCGGCCACGGCCCGGGCGAGCAGGGTCTTGCCGGTTCCGGGCGGGCCGAACAGCAGGACGCCCTTGGGGATCTTGGCGCCGACGGCCTGGAACTTCACCGGGTTCTGCAGGAAGTCCTTGATCTCGTGCAGTTCCTCGATGGCCTCGTCGGCACCGGCGACGTCGGAGAACGTCGTCTTCGGGGTGTCCTTGGTGACCTGCTTGGCCTTGGACTTGCCGAAGGCCATGACGCCGCGGCCGCCGCCCTGCATGGAGTTGAACAGCCAGAACAGCAGGAGCAGGAGGATGAGGAACGGCAGGAAGCTGACCAGCAGGCTGACCAGGAGGCTGTCCTGGGTGACGTTGGTGTCGAACTCGGTCTCGCCGTCCTCGCCGCGCAGGAGGTCGACGATGTCGCCCTCGACCGCGATCGGGTAGGACGCCTGCACCTCGGTGGCGCCCTCGACCTCGTCGGTGAGCACCAGGTCGAGCGTCTGCTCCTTGGTGTTGAGCGTGGCCGACTCGACGTTGCCGTCCTCGATCTGCTCGAGGGCCGTCGAGGTGGTGATCTCCTTGAGTCCGCCGCTGCCGCTGAACACCGACGAGACGGTGAGGGCCAGCAGGATGACGAGGACGACCCAGAACCAGACGGAGCGGAAGATCTTCTTACGTTCCATACACCGATGCCGGGCGCCGGCGTGCCGGCCTGCCCGTCGACCCTCCTGATCGTCCCGGGACACCGCGAACGGCCGGGGTGCGGACCCCGGCGCTCGGTGCGGCGTCGTCGGCATCGACGGTACACCGGCGAACCTGTCCGACTCCTGCGTACGACCTGGGAACCCCCACCCGTCCCTCCCCCGAGGGAAGCGTCGCGGGCACGCGGGCGAGGTCGGTGCGCCGAGCGGGGCCCGGAGGCTCCCCGAGGCGCGCCGAGGCCGCGCCGGACGAGAGCCGGGAACGGCGGGAGTCGCGGCACCTGAGGCGAGCCGCTCCGCGAGACCGGCACGCCGAGCGGGGGCCGGAGGCCCTCCGAGGCGCGCCGGGAGACGGCTCAGCGCAGACCGGGGACGGCACCTGGCCGCGGTCGTCGTCCGGAGGACGACAGTGTCACTGGTACACCTCGGGCTTGAGCGTCCCGATGTAGGGCAGGTCGCGGTAGCGCTCGGCGTAGTCCAGGCCGTAGCCGATGACGAACTCGTTGGGGATGTCGAAGCCGATGTACTTGACCGGCACCTCGACCTTCACCGCGTCGGGCTTGCGCAGCAGGGCGCAGACCTCGAGCGACGCCGGCGCCCGGCCGCCGAGGTTCTTCAGCAGCCAGGAGAGGGTCAGCCCGGAGTCGATGATGTCCTCGAGCACGAGCACGTGCTTGCCGGTGATGTCCCGGTCGAGGTCCTTGAGGATGCGCACGACACCCGACGAGCTGGTGGACGAACCGTAGGACGACACCGCCATGAACTCCATCTGGGTGGGCAGCTGGAGGGCGCGGGCGAAGTCGCTCATGAACAGCACGGCGCCCTTGAGCACGCCGACGAGGAGGACCTCCTTGCCCGCGTAGTCGGCGGCGACCTGGGCGGCGAGCTCGCCGATCTTCTCCCGGATCTGCTCCTCGCTGAGCAGGACGTGGTCGATGTCCGGCCCGTAGCCGTGGTCGGGACCGAGCGCCCCGGGCGTGCTGGCAGTCTCCGTCACGGAAAGGGCTCCTCATCGGGTGCGGGTCCGGGGGCGCCGCCGCGGGCTCCGGGCGGTACCACCCCCAGGGTGCCAGACGCCCGGACGACGCCTGCGCCGCCGGGTAGGTCCACGATCCCCTGCCCCCGCCACCGGGTGACGAGGCTCTCGACGGCGCGCAGGTGGACGGCCTGCAGGTCGGGGACGCCGGCCGCGTGCAGCCAGCTCCGCAGCACGCGGCGGCGCACCGCGGCGGGCAACGGCTCCAGGGGGCCGGCGGGCAGGCCGCCGTCCCCGGACTCCGCGGCGAGCCGGGCCAGCTCGGCGGCGGCCAGGTCGTCCAGGGCGTCGAGGTCCTCGCGGAGCAGCTCGGCGGTACGGGCGAGGGCGGGCGCGACCCCGCCGCCGAGCACCTCCTCCAGCAGCGGCAGCACCTCGGCGCGCAGCCGCACCCGGGTGTACGCCGGGTCGGCGTTCCACGGGTCGTCCCACACCGGCAACCCCTGGTCGGCGCACGCCTGCCGGGTCGTCGCCCGGCGGACGCCGAGCAGCGGCCGCCACCAGGACACCCCGCCGTCGGTCCGCTCGGGCACCATGCCGGCGACCGAGCGCGGTCCGGAGCCGCGGCCCAGCCCCAGGAGCACGGTCTCGGCCTGGTCGTCGAGCGTGTGCCCGAGGGCGATGCGCGCGCCGTGCTCGGTCGCCGCGCCGGCGAGCGCCGCGTACCGGGCGGTGCGGGCGGCTGCCTCGGGGCCGCCGTCGTCCCCCACCCGGACGGTCCGCACGAGGACCGGGTCCAGGCCCAGCTCGCGCAGCACCGCCGCGGTGCGGCCGGCCTGCTGCGCCGATCCGGCCTGCAGGCCGTGGTCCACGGTCACCCCGCCGACGCGGACGCCGGCGGCCCGCGCCTCGAAGGCCAGCGCGGCGGCAAGCGCCACCGAGTCCGCTCCCCCGCTGCAGGCGGCGAGCACGGGCCGGTCGCTGCCGCGCAGCCCGGCGCGCACGGCGAGCCGCAGCTCCGCTACCGCGCGGGGTGGCCCGCCCACGCCGTCGGTCAGGCGGGCAGGGCCGGGCGGCCGAGCACCCGCTCGACCCACAGTTCCGGCGCGGTGAGCTCCTCGATCAGCGGCAGGTTCGCCGGGCCTTCCCAGACCCGGTTGAAGCCCGCCATGCCGGCGAGGTCCACCACGCCGCCGACGAAGTGCCGCCCGTCGGCGTACTGCTTCATCTTCTGCTCCAGCCCGAGCAGGCGGCGCAGCACGCGGTCGAGCGGCCCGCGGCCCTTGCGCCGCTGGGCGAACCGCTTGCGCAGCGTGCGCACCGTCGGCACGACGTCCGGGCCGACGCCGTCCATGACGTACTCGGCGTGCCCCTCCACCAGGCTCATCACCGCGGTGACCCGGTCGAGCACCGCCCGCTGGGCGGGGTCGCGCACCAGCGCCATGAGCCCCTCGGGCTCGCCGTCGCCGCTGCCGCCGCGCACCGCGTCGGCGACGCTGCGCAGCACGTCCTGCAGGCGGTCGCGCAGCACGTCGGGGGTGAGGTCGGTGGCGGCGACGAACTCCGCGATCTGCCCCTCGAGGTAGCCGGTCAGCCACGGGACGCCGGTGAACTGCAGCTGGTGGGTGACCTCGTGCAGGCAGACCCAGAGCCGGAAGTCCGACGGGTCGACGCCGAGCTTCCGCTCGGTCGCCACGATGTTGGGGGCCACGAGCAGCAGCCGGCCGCCGGTGCCGAAGATCTCGTACTGGCCGAGCACCCGGGAGGACAGGAATGCCAGCAGCCCGCCGGCCTGCACGCCGGTGGCCCGGGAGCCGATGGCCGTGGCGAGCGCCCCCGGCCGGGAGCCCTGGCGCTCGGCGAGCTTGTCGACCAGCGGGTCGAGCAGCGCGGCCATGCCGCGGGCGTTGGCATCGGCCCAGCCGGGCCGGTCGACGACGACCACCTCGGGAACCGCTCCGCCGGGGACCGGCCGCAGGCCGGTGAGCGCCTCGACGTGCGCCACGGCGGTGGCGGCGGAGCGGTGCAGCTCGGCGACGACGGAGGCGGCCTCCTCCCGCGTCGTCCGCGGGCCCGGGTTCACCAGGCGGCGGGCCGTGCGTCCGGCGAGGTCCCAGTCGACCATCGAGGAGGCGCTGCTCATCGCCTCACCGTACGCGGCAGCCGCCCACCGGGACGGCCGCGGCACCGGTCAGCGGCAGCCGCAGGCGGCGAGCGTCGCGGCGAACTCGTCGAGGGCGGCCTCCGCCGCCGCCTCGCTGCCCGTGGCCTCGTCGGCGACGACGGTGAAGGCCAGCAGCCGCCCGTCGGCGGTCACCACGGTACCGGCGAGGGCGTGGACGCCCAGCAGGGTGCCGGTCTTGGCGCGCACGGTGCCGGGCGCGGTGGCCGGGTCGTCGTCCCCGCGGTCGGCGAGCGTGCCGTCGTACCCCGCGACCGGCAGGCCGGCGAGCAGCCCGGACGCCTCGCCCAGGCTGCCGTCGGCCGCGCCGCGCACCAGGGCGGTGAGCAGCTCGGCGGTGACGCTGTCCTCCCGCGAGAGGCCGCTGCCGTCGGCCAGGGTGACGCCCGAGACGTCCAGCCCGGCCTCCTCCAGCGCGTCGACGACGGCCTGCGCCGCGCCGTCGAAGCTGGCCGGCTCGTCCCGGGCCAGCGCGACCTGGCGGGCCAGCGCCTCGGCGAGCACGTTGTCGGACATGGCGAGCGCCTGCTCCACCAGCCGGACCACCGGAGCCGACTGCACGGCGCCCAGCGTCGTCGCGCCGGCCGGCGCCTGGCCGAGGACCACCGCGGCCCCCGGGGCGCCGAGGGCGTCGGCGAGCGCGGCGCCGGCGTCGATGCCGGGCTGGCCGCTGCGGGCCGTCGCCCCGGGGCTGACACGGGCGCCGTCGACGGCGGTGGCGGTGACCGGGGCGGCGTAGCTGGACGGGGCGTCGCCGGCTCCCCAGCCGCTGGCGGTGAGCGGGCCGGTGAACAGCGAGCTGTCCACGACCACGCGGGTCACGGGGGTGCCGGCGGGCAGCGCACCGACCACCTGGGTGGCGAGGTCGGCCATGGTCGCCGCGCCCGGGTAGGTCTGGGACGGCTCGGTGCGGGAGAGGGTGGGGTCGCCCCCGCCGACGAGCACCACCTCGCCGGGGGCGGCGCCGCTGACGACCCGGGTCTCCAGCGTCTCGCCGGGGTCGAGGGTGGTGAGCACGGCCGCGGCGGTGAGAAGCTTCGCGGTGGACGCCGGCGTCAGGGGCGCGGCGGCGTCCTCGTCGAACAGCACCTGGCCGGTGGCGACGTCGACCACCTGGGCGGTGGCGCCGGGGCCCAGCGCCGGCCCGGTGACCAGCGGGCCGAGGGTGGCCGCGAGGACGTCGGCGTCGGGGACGGGGGCGTCGGCGGACAGGGCGGCGAGGACGGGGTCGGCGGCGCCCAGGTCCGGCAGCTGCGCGTCCGGGACGACGACGGCGGCCCCGTCGGCGCCCGCGTCGGTGCCGAGCAGGACGCCCAGTCCGACGCCACCGCCGACGAGCACCAGGACCAGCGCCACGGTGCCCATCGCCAGGCGCCGCCGGAAGCGCCCGTAGTTCGCCGTGACGATCGTCGATCCGCTCGACGAAATGCTGTCCACCCCCCAGAGGGGGGCCTGCGCCGACCGGATCGGCCCCCGTGGGCCACACTACGTTCGTGCAGTTCGACGTGACGGTAGAAATCCCGAAGGGCCAGCGGAACAAGTACGAGCTGGACCATGAGACCGGACGCATCCGCTTGGACCGGATGCTGTTCACCTCCACCCGCTATCCGGCGGACTACGGCTACATCGAGAACACCCTGGGGCAGGACGGCGATCCGCTCGACGCCCTGGTGATCCTCGAGGAGCCGACGTTCCCCGGGTGCCTGGTCACCTGCCGGGCGATCGGCATGTTCCGCATGACCGACGAAGCCGGAGGGGACGACAAGGTCCTCTGCGTGCCGGCGACGGACCCGCGGGTGGCGCACCTCAAGGAGATCCACGACGTGTCGGAGTTCGACCGTCTGGAGATCCAGCACTTCTTCGAGACCTACAAGGACCTGGAGCCGGGCAAGTCGGTCGAGGGCGCCGAGTGGGTCGGCCGCGAAGAGGCCGAGGCCGAGATCGTGGCCTCGGTCGAGCGCGCGAAGAACAACTCCACGCACCACTGACCTCCCGCCCGGCCTCCGGGACCGGGCGCCGAGCGCACCGACGGCGGCACGCCCCACGCGGGACGTGCCGCCGTCAGCCGTTCCCGCGAACAGGTCCGGTCACCGGTTTTCCGCCCGGATGCGCACGGCTGCGGTTCTGCGGGCGCCGTGACCGCCGTCGTACGCATGCGGGCGCACCTCGAGGCCCGCGAACGACGCAGCGGGCCCGTCCTGGTGGACGGGCCCGCTGCGTTCTGGAGCCGCCTGTCGGAATCGAACCGACGACCTTCTCATTACGAGTGAGATGCTCTACCGACTGAGCTAAGGCGGCGAACTGCCCGCACAGCCTACGACACCGATCCCCCGGCTCCGCGCCGGGGCGGTGGGTGTCAGGCGGGCAGGCGCAGCGCGACGGTGAGCGCCTCCAGGGCCACCTGCGGCTTCACGTTCTGCTCCAGCGCCAGCCGGCAGGCGAGGATGGCGTCGATGCGGCGCAGCGCCCCGTCGGCGCCGATCCGGCGGGCGAGCTCCTCGGCATCGGCCCGGCGGTCGGGGTGGTTGAGCACCCGCGCGGCCCCCGGGGCGGCGTCGAGCACGAGCGCGTCCCGGTAGAGGCCGGCGAGGTCGACCAGCGCCCGGTCCAGCGAGTCGCGGCCCAGCCGGGTGGCCCGCGACTTCTGCCGCTTCTCCAGCTCCTTGAGCTGCCCGGCGCCCCGGCTGGCGGCGGCCACGCCCGGGCCCCGCGCACCGACCCCGAGGCTGGCCTTGACCGCCTCGGTCTCCGCGCCGTCGAGCGCCGCCGAGGCCTCGTCGGCCTCCTCCTTCGCCGCGCCGACCAGGTCGTCGGCGGCGTCCAGGCAGGCGGCCAGCGAGACCAGCCGCAGGGGCACGTCCAGCACCGCCTTGCGGGAGAGCCGCGCCTCCTCGTCCCGGGCCAGCCGGCGCGCCCGCCCGACGTGCCCGCCCGAGGCGGCCGCCGCCCAGGCCGCCATGGCCGGGTCGACGCCGTCCCGCCGGACGAGGACGTCGGCGATGGCGTCGGCGGTGGGCGTGCGCAGGCTGACCAGCCGGCAGCGCGACCGGATGGTCACCATGACGTCGTCGGGGTGCAGGCTCGGGACGCAGAGCATCACCACGGTGCGCGGCGGCGGCTCCTCGATCATCTTGAGCACCGCGTTCGCCGCGTGCTCGGTCATCCGGTCGGCGTCCTCGACCACGATGATCTGCCAGCGGCCCTGCGACGGCGCCCGGCTGGCGCCGGTCACGATCTCGCGCGCCTCGCGGGCACCGATCGACAGGCCGTCCGGGACGATGAGCTTCACGTCCGCGTGGGTGCCGGCGAGCGCCGTCCGGCACGCGTGGCAGGTGCCGTCCCCGCCCGCGGGGCACTGCAGCGCGGCGGCGAACGCCCGTGCCGCGACCGAACGCCCCGAGCCGGGCGGCCCGGTGAACAGCCAGGCGTGGGTCATCGCCGCGGGGTCGGTGACGGCGGTGCGCAGCTCCTCCACCACCGCCGGCTGCCCGATCACCTGCTCCCACACGCCGCCCGGCGCGGTGCCCGCGGCGGTCACGGGTGCAGCCGGGTGGTCGAGCCGGTCTGCGCGTGCGGCTGGTGGGGCACCGGCTGCGGGCTCCCGTCGTCGGAGTGGAGGGCCGGCTCGACCCGGGTCTGCTCGCCCCGGGCCTGCTCGACCGGCTGGGCGAGGGTCTGCAGCGGGAGGCCGGACAGCAGCTGGGCGACCCGGACGCGCACGGCCGCGGCGATCTCGTCGGGCGACCGCCGGGCGTCGAGCACCAGGTAGCGGTCCGGCTCGGACTCGGCCAGTGCGCAGAACGTCTGGCGGACCCGCTGGTGGAAGTCGATCGACTCCGACTCCAGCCGGTCGGCGGCCGCCCGGCCACGGGCCCGCGCCAGACCCACCTCGGGCGGCAGGTCGAGCAGCACCGTGAGGTCGGGCCGCAGGCCCTGCGTCGCCCAGCGGGAGAGCATCCGGACGTCCTCGAGCGGGATGGTGCGCCCGGCGCCCTGGTAGGCCAGCGAGCTGTCGACGAACCGGTCGGTGATGACGACCTCGCCGGCGTCCAGCGCCGGCCGCAGCACGTCGTGCACGTGCTGGGCGCGGTCGGCGGCGTAGAGCAGCGCCTCCGACCGCGGCGCGATGCCGGTGTTCGCCTTGTCCAGGACGATGGCGCGGATCCCGGCCCCGGACGGGGTCGCCCCGGGCTCGAACGAGGCGCGCGCGACCAGCCCCTCGTCGGTGAGCCACTCCTGCAGCCGGCGCACCTGGGTGGACTTGCCGGCGCCCTCGCCGCCCTCGAAGGCGATGAGCACCCCGCCCCCGGCCAGCCGCCGGCGGGCGGTGGTGTCCCGGCGCAGCGCGGTCATGACGTCGGCGAACAGCGGCACCGGGCGGCCGTCGTCCATCTGCCGGTAGGCCAGCACCCCGACGCCGATGGCCAGCAGCCCCGCGGCGGACAGCATGATCCGCTCGCCGGACAGGGGGACCACGACAGCGCCGAGGTCCAGCTCGTGGCGCCCGATCAGGCCGATCCCGATGGGGACGAACCCCAGGGAGAGGATCAGCGCGGCCCGGACCAGCGACTGCACGATCGCGAACGTGCGGCCCCGGATCTCGTCGGCCACCTCGGTGCCGATGAGGGTGAACCCGGCGAGGTAGGCGATGCCGGCGAAGAACCCCATGCCGACGACCAGCACCAGCGCGATCCACAGCGCGAAGGTCCACGACAGCAGCAGCACCATGGCGCCGGCGCCGACGATGGCCACCCCGAAGATCCGCTCGCGGGCGAGGTCCCGGGCGACGCTCGGGCCCAGGCCGATGCCGAGCCCGAGGCCGATGAAGACGGCGCCGAACAGCAGGCCGAAGGCGGCCTGCCCGCCACCGAGCGCGTCGACGAACGACTGCCCCGCGGCGATGATCGCGCCGGCCGCCACGAAGGCGCCGGTGATGCCGACGACCAGGCCGCGGACCAGCCGGGTGTGACCGGCGAAGGAGAAGCCCGCGACCAGCGACCCGAAGAAGCTCTCCTGCTGGGTGACGACGGCTCCGGCGGCGCGCCGGCCGCTGATCGAGGGGAGCTTCCAGATGACCACGGCCGCGACCAGGAACGTGAGGGCGTTGAGGTACAGGGCCAGGTCGACCTGGTCGGTGCCGGGCAGCACGTCGCCGACCCGCCCGCCGGCGCTGTTGAGGACGGCGTAGACGATCGCGGCGACGACCGGGGTCAGCCCGTAGGTGGTGACCAGCGACAGCTGGTTGGCCGGCTCGAGCTGGTCCTTGCGCAGCATGTTCGGGACGGCGGCGTCCTTGGCCGGGATCCAGAACAGGCTGAACGCCTCGATGAGGAACTGGGCGATGAACAGCCAGATCAGGTCGTCGACGATCGGGATCGACGCGAAGAGCGCGAACCGGATGACGTCGGTGACCACCATCGTCTTGCGCCGGTCGAAGCGGTCGGCGAACGCCCCGGCCAGCGGGCCGAGCACGATGGCCGGCAGCAGCCGGAAGAGCAGCACGCCACCGAGGGCGAAGTTCGAGGCGGCGAAGCCGTCCACCAGCGAGGTGGCGGTCGCGGTGATCGCCAGCAGCCCCAGCCAGTCGCCGAAGCTCGACAGCGACATCGACAGCCACAGCTTGCGGAAGTCCCGGACCCGCAGGACCGCCCGGATCTTGGCGACCTGGCCGACGCCGCTGCCGCCGCCGTCGGTCCCGTGCGCGGTGTCCGCTCCGGGGGCGTCCTCGGGCAGCGGCGGTGGCGCATCCGGCGGAACCGGCGTGCCGGCCGGGGGCAGCCCGTCGCCCGCCACGTCCGACCGCTCGACCGGTGCACCGGTCACCGCCTCGTCGCGCGGCGGTACCGGTGGGGTGGGGTCGGCCGGAATCGGAAGCTCCCAGGGTTCGGTGGTCGGCGGGGCGGAGCAGGCCCCGGCGGAGGTCACGGTACCGGGCCGCCGGGACGTTTTCGCCGACTCACCACCCCGCGGGGGATGCGGTTCGCGCTGGTTCCGCCGGGGTGGAACGCCCCCCGCTGGGGTCGCGCACGATGACCGCGACCGGGGAGCCACCGCGCCCGGCGGGCGACTCTTCACCCGGCCGTTGGCGGCCGGACACCTACCTGCGCTTCGCCGGGGAACGCGCCCGGCCGTTCAACGACCTGCTCGCCCGGGTGGGCGCGGAGTCGCCGGCGACCGTCGTCGACCTAGGCTGCGGGGAGGGCGCCCTGACCGCCTCGCTGGCCCGGCGCTGGCCGGGTGCCCGCGTGACCGGGATCGACTCCTCCCCCGACATGCTGGCCGCCGCGGCCGCGTGGGCGGTACCGGGCCGGGTCGCCTTCGCGCCCGGCGACGTGCGCGACGTCCTCCGGCCGGTGCTGGCCCGCCTCGACGACGCCGCCGCCGGCCGGTTCACCGACCCCTACGCCGCCGCGCTGCGGGCCGCCTACCCGCCGCGACCCGACGGCACGACCCTGCTGCCCTTCCGGCGCGTGTTCGCCGTCGGCTCCCGTTCCACCTGACCGCCGGAGGGCGGCGGAGCCACCGGCGCCGCCACGTGCCCGACCCGGCGGGCAACCGGCTGGACGCGCTGGAACCGGTCAGCCCGCGGTGACCGGTGCGGACGTGCCCGCCGTCTCCTTCGCGGTCGTCTTCTTCGCCGCCGCCTTCTTCGCGGTGGTCTTCTTGGCCGGCGCCTTCTTGGCCGTCGTCTTCTTCGCGGCCTTCTTCTTGGTCGCCGGCCCGCGTGCCCGGCGCTCGGCCAGCAGCTCGGCCGCCCGGTCGATGGTGATCGACTCGACGTCGTCGCCCTTGCGCAGGCTGGCGTTGGTCTCGCCGTCGGTCACGTAGGGCCCGAAGCGGCCCTCGCGCACGGTGACCTGCCCCTCGGTGACCGGGTCGGGACCGAGCTCCTTGAGCGGGGCCTTCGCCGCGGCACGGCCGCGCTGCTTGGGCTGGGCGAAGATCGCCAGCGCCTCGTCGAGTGTGACCGTGAAGAGCCGGTCCTCGCTCTCCAGCGAGCGCGAGTCGGTGCCCTTCTTCAGGTACGGGCCGTAGCGGCCGTTGAGCGCCTGGATCTCCTCGCCGTCGGGCGCGGTGCCGACGGTGCGCGGCAGCGTGAGCAGCTTGAGCGCGTCGTCGATGGTCACCGTCTCCGGCGACATGGAGGAGAACAGGCTCGCCGTCCGCGGGGCGTCCTTGCTGCCCTCGGGGACGACGGTGGTGATGTAGGGGCCGTAGCGGCCGGCCTTCACCACGACCGGGTGCCCGGACTCCGGGTCGGTGCCGAGCTCGCGGTCGCCCGAGGGCGCCGCGAGCAGCTCGCGGACCTTCTCCTCGGTCAGCTCGTCGGGCGCGAGGTCCTCGGGGATGCTGACCCGCGCCCCGTCGTCGCCGGCCTGCAGGTACGGGCCGTAGCGGCCGACCCGGGCGACGACCGGCCGGCCCTCGGGGTCGGTGGCGCGCAGCGGGATCGAGTTGACGCCGCGGGCGTCGATCTCCTCCAGCCGCTGGCCGATCACGTGCTTGAGGCCACCGGACTGGGCGATCGCGCCGGCGTGGCCGCCCTCGCCGCCGAAGTAGAACTCGGTCAGCCAGTCGACCCGGCCCAGGTTGCCACCGGCGATCTCGTCGAGCTCGTCCTCCATCAGCGCGGTGAAGTCGTAGTCGACCAGCTGGGTGAAGTACTGCTCCAGCAGGTTGGTCACGGCGAACGCGATGAAGGAGGGCACCAGCGCGTTGCCCTTCTTCCAGACGTACCCGCGGTCCTGGATGGTCTGCATGATCGACGCGAAGGTCGAGGGCCGGCCGATGCCCAGCTCCTCCAGCCGCGCCACCAGGCTCGGCTCGGTGTAGCGCGACGGCGGCTGGGTGGTGTGCCCCTTGGCGTCCAGCGCCTGGGTGTCCAGCTGCTGGCCGCGCTCCAGCCGGGGCAACCGGCGCTCGGCGTCGTCGCTGCCGTGGTCCTCGTCGCCGTCCTTCTGCGCGCCCTCGTCGCGGGACTCCACGTAGGCGCGCAGGAAGCCGGGGAAGGTGATCGTGCGGCCGCTGGCGGTGAACTCGACCGCCTCGTCGGTGCTGCTGCGGCCGGCCAGCCGGACGCTGACGGTCTGGCCGACGGCGTCGGCCATCTGCGAGGCGACGGTGCGCTGCCAGATCAGCTCGTAGAGCCGGAACTCGTCGCGCGCCAGCCCGGCGGCCAGCTGACCCGGGGTCCGGAAGCTGTCGCCGGCCGGGCGGATGGCCTCGTGCGCCTCCTGCGCACCCTTGGACTTCTTGCTGTACACCCGCGCCTCCGGCGGCACGTACGCGTCGCCGTACAGCTCCCTGGCCTGGGTGCGGGCGGCGTTGACCGCCTCGGCCGACAGGTTGGTCGAGTCGGTCCGCATGTAGGTGATGTGGCCGTTCTCGTACAGCCGCTGGGCCACCCGCATGACCTGCGCCGAGGACCAGCCGAGCTTGCGGCCGGCCTCCATCTGCAGCGTGGAGGTGGTGAACGGCGCGTACGGGCGACGGCGGTAGGGCTTCTCGTCGACCCGGCTGACGCTCACCTGCCGGCCCTCGAGCCGGGCGGCCAGGCCGCGGGCGCCGGCCTCGTCGAGGTGCACGACGTCGCCGGTGACGCGGCCGGTGGCGGCGTCGAAGTCCTTGCCCGTGGCGACCCGGCTGTCGTCGACGCTGACCAGCTTCGCGCGGACGGTGGTGGGCTCCCCCGCGTCGGCGCCGTCGGCCTTGCCGGGGACGGCGAAGGTGCCCTCCAGCGACCAGTAGTCGGCGGCGTGGAAGGCCATCCGCTCGCGCTCGCGCTCCACGACGATGCGGGTGGCCACGGACTGGACGCGGCCGGCCGAGAGCTTCGGCAGGACCTTCTTCCACAGGACCGGGCTGACCTCGTAGCCGTAGAGCCGGTCGAGGATGCGGCGGGTCTCCTGGGCGTCGACGAGCGCGGCGTCGAGCTCGCGCGGGTTGGCGACGGCGCGGGCGATCGCCTCGGGGGTGATCTCGTGGAAGACCATCCGGCGCACCGGGACGCGCGGCTTGAGGGTGTCGATCAGGTGCCAGGCGATGGCCTCGCCCTCGCGGTCCTCGTCTGTCGCGAGGTAGATCTCGCTGGCGTCCTTGACCAGCTGCTTGAGCCGGCTCACCTGCTGCTTGCGGTCCGGGCTGACCACGTAGAGCGGCTCGAAGGAGTTGTCGACGTCGACGCCGAGCCGGGCCCATGCCGCGCCCTTGTGCTCGGCCGGCACGTCGGCGGCGTTGCGCGGCAGGTCGCGGATGTGCCCGACGCTCGCCTCGACCACGTAGCCGCTGCCGAGGTAGCCGGCGATCTTGTTGGCCTTGGTCGGCGACTCCACGATGACCAGCGGCCGGCCGCCGGACGCGGCCGAGCCCCGGCGGGCAGGCTTCTTGGCCGCCCCGTCGGTCGTCGGGTCGCTGTCGGCCGCGGGCTTCGTGGTCTTCGTGGGCACGGGACTCCTGTCGGTGGTGCTGAGGTGGTGCGGGCGCGGCGTGCCGTCCGGACCAGGTGGCCTCGGTGCGCCGGCCCCGGGGTGCGGGGCCGGACGGGCGCCACCGCGCCACGCCCCTCGGCGGGCCACGGTAAGCCACCCCGCGGCCGGGCCGCCGGGCGCGACCCTCCGTGGGCGTGCCGCCACCCCGACCAACGAGCAGGCTGCGGCGGTGTTCCCGGCCCGGGGACGGCGGCGCCGGCCGGGGGCGAGCGGTCAGGGGGCGGTGGTGGTGAGCCGGGTGTCGTCGGGCTCGGACGCCGTCTCGCCGACGACGACCGAGCGGCGCTTGGAGATCACCACCGCGACCACGACGACGACCACCGCGCCGAGCGCGATCGCCAGCCGGACCGGGGTGTTGGCGTCCTCCCCCACCGACAGGGCGACCACCGCGGGCGCGATGAGCAGCGCGACCAGGTTCATCACCTTGATCAGCGGGTTGATCGCCGGGCCGGCGGTGTCCTTGAACGGGTCGCCGACGGTGTCGCCGATGACGGTGGCCGCGTGGGCCTCGCTGCCCTTCCCGCCGTAGCTCCCGTCCTCCACCATCTTCTTCGCGTTGTCCCAGGCGCCGCCGGAGTTGGCGAGGAACACCGCCATGAGCGTGCCGGCGGCGATGGCGCCCACCAGGTAGGCGGCCAGCGGGCCGATGCCGAGCCCGAAGCCCACGGCCACCGGGGCGAGCACGGCCAGGAGGCCGGGCGTGGCCAGCTCGCGCAGCGAGTCCCTGGTGCAGATGTCGACGACGGCGCCGTAGTCCGGCCGCTCGGTGTAGGTCATGATCCCGGGGTGCGTGCGGAACTGCTCGCGCACCTCGAACACCACCCGCCCGGCCGCCCGCGACACGGCGCTGATGGCCAGCCCGGAGAAGAAGAAGACCACCGCGGCGCCGAGCACCGCGCCGACGACGTTGTCCGGGTTGACCAGGCTGAAGGCGTCGTCCAGGGAGGTGCCGGCGTCCTCCAGCGCGACGAGCACCTGCGCGTTGTAGGAACCGAAGAGCGCCGTGGCCGCGAGGACGGCGGTGGCGATGGCGATGCCCTTGGTGATCGCCTTGGTGGTGTTGCCGACGGCGTCGAGGTCGGTGAGCACCTGGGCGCCGTCGGCGTCGATGTCGCCGGACATCTCGGCGATGCCCTGGGCGTTGTCGCTCACCGGCCCGAAGGTGTCCATCGAGACGATGACGCCGGCCGTGGTGAGCAGCCCGCAGCCGGCGAGGGCGACCGCGTAGAGGGCCGCTCCGCCGCCGATGAGGAAGGCGCCGTAGACCGCCCCGCCGATGAGCAGTGCGGCGTAGACGGCCGACTCCAGCCCGAGCGAGATGCCGGAGAGGATCACGGTGGCCGGCCCGGTCAGGGAGCTGCGGCCGACGTCCTTGACCGGCTTGCGGCTGGTCTCGGTGAAGTAGCCGGTGAGCTGCTGGATGGCCGCGGCCAGGACGACGCCGACGAGCACGGCGACGAAGCCGAGCACCTGCGGGCTGACCGGCAGGTCGGTGCCGCCGCCGGTGCCGGGGAGGACGGTGAACGAGGCGACGGCGACCAGCAGCAGCGACACCGCGGCGGAGACGAAGAAGCCCCGGTTGATCGGGGCCAGGCCGTTGCGGTCGTTCTTGGCCGGATTGGTGGCCAGGACGCCCACGACCGAGGCGATGACGCCGATCGCGGCGACCACGAGCGGGAAGACCATGCCCACCGAGCCGAAGAAGACCTGCCCCAGGATGAGCGCGGCCACCAGGGTGACGGCGTAGGACTCGAAGAGGTCGGCGGCCATGCCGGCGCAGTCCCCGACGTTGTCCCCCACGTTGTCGGCGATGGTCGCGGCGTTGCGCGGGTCGTCCTCCGGGATGCCGGCCTCCACCTTGCCGACCAGGTCGGCGCCGACGTCGGCGGCCTTGGTGAAGATGCCGCCGCCCACGCGCATGAACATCGCCAGCAGCGCACCGCCGAACCCGAAGCCCTCGAGGACCACCGGTGCGGTCTCGTCGAAGAGCAGCAGGACCAGGGCCGCGCCGAACAGGCCCAGCCCGATGGTGATCATCCCGCAGACGCCGCCGGTGCGGTACGCGATGCGGAAGGCGGGCCGGTAGCCGCCGCCGCGCGCCGCCGCGGCCATCCGGACGTTGCCGCGGGTGGCCAGGGTCATCCCGATGAAGCCCACCAGCGCGGAGAACAGGGCGCCGACGAGGAAGAACACCGCCCGGCCCAGCCGCGTGCCCAGCCCGCCGTCGGCCACCGGGAGGATCAGCAGCACCGCGAAGACGATCACGGCGAAGACGGCGAGCGTGCGGAACTGCCGGCGCAGGTAGGCCGCCGCGCCCTCCTGCACCGCCCGCGCTATCTCCCGCATCTTCTCCGTGCCCTGGTCGGCGGCGAGGACCGCGCGGACCAGGTAGGCGGCGAAGACGAGGGCGGCCAGGGCGATGGCGAGGATGACGGCGACCAGCGCCGTCTCCCCGCCGGAGAGCGAATCGTCGAGCATGTGTCCCCCAAGCATCGGCGGCCGCCCGGGAGGCGCCGTGCTCCCCGGGATCGGCGGAGGTCGGCGTCCTGCGTCCCGGCCGGACCGGCCGGGGCGAGAACGCGGGAAGTGTAAGGGAAATCACACTTGGTGAGACCGTCTCGGCCCCCGCTTCCTCGATGGCCGTGCCGCGCGCTTGCGGCGGGGTGTGAGAGTGGATGGGTGACCGAGCGTGCGAGGTCACTCGAGGAGACAGCACCCGTGGGCACGCGGACGACGAGCGCCAGCGAGGAGGATGCGTGACCACGCTCCACCCGGTCCGGTCGGCTCCCCCTCCCGGCGCGGACGACGACCTCGCGCGCGAGGACGGGGCGGGCGGGGCCCGGCCGGCCGCGGGCGCGGTGCCGCCCGGCGGCGAGCTGCTGGCCGCCGTCCTGGCCGCGACCGCCGAGGACGAGCAGCCGGTCACGCACGTGCACCACGTCCCGGTGCGGGAGAGCCGCACCCTCGACTGGCCGGCGTGGACCGAGCCCGGGCTCCGCGATCGGGTGCAGGCCCGGGGCGTGCAGGCGCCGTGGCAGCACCAGGTGGCGGCCGCGGAGCTGGCCCGGGAGGGGCGGCACGTCGTCGTCGCGACCGGCACCGCGTCGGGGAAGTCGCTGGCCTACCAGCTGCCGGCGCTCACCCGGCTGGCCGAGGACCCGCGGGCCTGTGTGCTCTACCTGGCGCCGACCAAGGCGCTGGCCCGCGACCAGCTGGCGTCGGTGGCCGCGCTGGCCGACCCCTCGGTGCGGCCGGCCGCCTACGACGGCGACACCCCCGCCGAGGAGCGCGACTGGGTCCGGCGGCACTCCCGCTGGATCGTCACCAACCCCGACATGCTGCACCGCGGGATCCTGCCGGCCCACCAGCGCTGGTCGAGCACGCTGCGGCGGGTGGCCTACGTGGTCATCGACGAGTGCCACGCCTACCGGGGCGTCTTCGGCTCGCACGTCGGCCACGTGCTGCGCCGGCTGCGGCGGATCTGCCGGCGGTACGGCGCCGAGCCGGTGTTCGTGCTGGCCTCGGCCACGGTCGCCGACCCCGCGGCCGCCGCCACGCGGCTGGTCGGCGAGGACGTGGTGGCAGTGACCGACGACGGCTCCCCGCGCCCGGGAGCCACCTTCGCGCTGTGGGAGCCGCCGCTGACCGAGCGCACCGGCGAGCACGGGGCACCGCTGCGCCGGTCGGCCGCGGCCGACGCCGCCGGCCTGCTCGCCGACCTGGTCGAGCGGGGCGCGCGGACCCTGGCGTTCGTGCGGTCGCGGCGCAGCGCCGAGTCGGTGGCCGAGCAGGCCCGCCGGATCCTGGCCGACCGCGGCCGCGGCGACCTGGTGCGCCGGGTCGACTCCTACCGCGGCGGGTACCTGCCCGAGGAGCGGCGCGAGCTCGAGCGCGCGCTGTCGGCCGGTGACCTGCTCGGCGTCGCCACCACCAACGCCCTGGAGCTCGGCATCGACATCGCCGGGCTGGACGCCGTCGTGCTCGCCGGCTACCCGGGCACGCTGGCCTCGCTGTGGCAGCAGGCCGGCCGCGCCGGCCGGGCGCAGCGCGAGTCGCTGGTCGTCTTCGTCGCCCGCGACGATCCGCTGGACCACTACCTGGCCCACCACCCGCGGGCGGTCTTCGGCCGGCCGATCGAGGCCACCGTGACCGACCCCGCCAACCCCTACGTGCTCGGCCCGCAGCTGTGCTGCGCCGCCGCCGAGCTCCCGCTGACACCGGCGGACCTGGCCGACTTCGGCGGGCCGGTGGCCGAGGCGCAGCTCGACGAGCTGGTCGCCGCCGGTCAGCTCCGGCGCCGGCCCACCGGTTGGTACTGGGCCGGGCGCGGCCGCCCCGACGTCGACATCCGCGGCAGCGGGGACCAGCCGGTCGCGATCATCGAGGGGGGCACCGGGCGGCTGCTCGGCACCGTGGACGGGGGTGCGGCGCACTCGACCGTGCACGAGGGCGCGCTCTACGTGCACCGGGGCGACACCTTCGTCGTGGACGAGTTCGACGTCGACGACGCCTGCGCCGTCGTGCACCCGGAGAGCCCGGAGTGGACCACCGTGGCGCGGGACGTCACCGACCTCGCCATCGTCTCGATCGAGCAGACCCGGCGGCTGGGTGCGGTGACCGCGCACACCGGCGTCGTCGACGTGACCAACCAGGTGGTCGCCTACCAGCGCCGGCGGCTGGGCACCGGCGAGGTGCTCGCCGAGTTCCCGCTCGACCTCCCCGCCCGCCAGCTGCGCACCAAGGCGGTGTGGCTGACCCTGGACGAGCGGGCGGTGCAGCACGCGGAAGTCGACGACGCGGCGCTGCCCGGCTCGCTGCACGCCGCCGAGCACGCGGCGATCGGCATCCTGCCGCTGCTGGCCACCTGCGACCGCTGGGACCTCGGTGGCCTGTCCACCGCGCTGCACCCGGACACCGGCACCGCGGCGGTCTTCGTCTACGACGGCCACCCGGGCGGGGCCGGCTTCGCCGAGCGCGGGTACGCGGCGCTGCGCCGGTGGCTGCAGGCGACGCGGGCCACGGTGGCCAGCTGCGAGTGCGAGAGCGGCTGCCCGTCGTGCGTGCAGTCGCCCAAGTGCGGCAACGGCAACGATCCCCTGGACAAGGCCGGCGCGGTGCGGGTGCTCGACGTCGTCCTCGACGAGCTGGCCGCCGCCGACGAGCGCGGTGAGGCCGAACCCGACGACGGCGTGCAGGACGCGGCCGACGACGCTCCCACCGACGCGACCGGCGAGGCGGCGGACGAGGCGGCGGACGAGGACGACCTGGTCTTCTGAGCCCGGGGCCCTCACGCCGGCGCCTCCGGCCCGGCGCGGGCGCGGCCGTGCGCCCTGTGGTCCCCGAGCCGGCCCAGCCGCACGGGCACCGCGACCGCGACCTCGACGACGCCGCCCGCTGCCACCCGGCAGCCGGTCAGCTCGGCGCCGTTGGCGGCGGCGACGTCGGCGGCCGCGGTGCAGGCCGCCGGATCGCCGAGGACCGCCCGCCCGGCCGCGGCCAAGGCGGCGAGGTCCGCCGCCGCCCCGGCCCGGTGCCGGGCGACCGCCGCCACCCCGACCAGGACGGCGGCCGTGGCCAGCAGCGCCAGCACCGCCGCCAGCGCGAGCACCCAGATCGTCGCCGACCCCCGCTCGCCGCTCATCCGGGCGGCTCCGCGCCGGGCTCCCACCGCGCGGCCGCCTCGGCGGTCACGGTGATCCGCCAGGGCAGCGGCCCCAGCGGGGCGACCGCCGCACTCACCCGGACCCGGACCTCGTCCGCCGCGGTGGTGACGGTGGTGCGCGCGCCCTGCGGTGCGGCCCGGCCGGCCCAGCCGGTCACCGTGGCGAGGTCCTCGCCCCGCGACGCCGCCCGCACGCCCTCCCGGGCCGCGTCGACGCAGCGCAGCTGGGCGCCCACCACGGTGACCGCGGCGAGGGCGCCGACGAGCACCAGGAGCAGCACCGGCAGGACGACGGCGGTCTCGGCGGTGACCATGCCGGCCTCCGCACCCCGGCCCCGCCGGCGACGACCGCGCACGGCTCAGGAGAGCGTCGCGAGCGCGGCATCGACGAGGCCGGTCAGGCCCGAGACGATCGAGTCGCCGGTGACCACCCGGTAGAGCACCGCGGCGAAGGCGCACGCCGCCACGGTGCCGACGGCGTACTCGGCGGTGCTCATGCCGGCCTCCGCGGCCAGCTGCAGCCGCGCCCACCGGCGGGCCGGCCCGCCGCGCCGGCGGAGCGTGGCGGGGTTCCGCTACGCCGGGGGGGCCACGGCCCGGTGCGGGGCATACGGGTGCGTGGGGTCCGGGTGCGCGGGGTCCGGGTGCGCGGGGTCGAGCTGGGGCGAGTCGGCGTCGGGCAGGCGTGCGGTCACGGAGTTCCTCCTCGGTCGGGGCCCCGGCGGGGCCGTGGGACCGAGCCTCGGCGCTGCACCGGCCCCGGCCGAGGGCCGCGCGGCATCTGTGGAGAGCGCCGCCGGCTGTGGACGGCGCCCGCAGGACCGCGTCAGCCGAAGACGTCGCCGGCGATGCCGAGCACGAGCGGGACGACGCCCAGGCAGACGAAGGCCGGCAGGAAGCAGACGCCCAGCGGGGCCAGCACCCACACCCCGGCCCGCTGGACGGCTGCCTCCGCACCGGCCCGGGCCGCCGCCCGGGTCTCCGCCGCGAGGGCGGCCAGCGCGGGCACCGCGGCCGCGCCCGACTCCCCCGCCCGCACCAGGGCCCGCCCCAGCCCGCCGAGCTCGGCGGGGACGTCCGCCCACGCCTGCCGGGGCGCCGCGCCCAGCCGGTACAGGGCGGCGGCCGCGCGCAGGTGCGGCCCGAGCGGCGCAGGCACCGCGTCGCCCACCGCGGCGAGGGCCCCGGCGACCGGCAGGCCCGCGGCCAGGCAGGCGGCGAGCAGGTCGCAGGCCGCGGGCAGGTCCCGCGCCAGGGCCGCCCGCGCCTCGCCGTCCGGATCGGGACCCCGGCGGAGCAGCCGCTCGCTGGCCACCCCCACCCCGATCGCGGCGAGCACCCCGGGGACGCCCCCGACGAGCAGGCCGGCCGCGAGCCCCGCGCCCCCGGCCAGCGCCCACCGCCGTCGCCGCGCCCCGGCGTCACCAGCCCCGGCCTGCGCCGGGCCCCCCGGGCGGACCAGCCGGCGCACCCGCGCACCGGCGAGCGCCGCCCCCGGGACCCAGAGCGCGCACGCCACCGCGAGCAGCAGCACCGGCAGCTCGGGGGCCGGCGTCATCGGCCGATCCGGCGCACCAGCCGGCCGGTCCAGGCGATCCCGGCGACCTCCAGCAGCACGCCCGCGACCAGCAGGAGCTGCCCCGGGCCGGTGGCGGTGAGCACGTGCCACGGGTCGGCGCCGACACCGCTGCCCATGGCCAGCCCCAGCACCGGCAGACCGGCCAGCAGCCGGGCGCTGGACCGGGGGCCGGCGGTGGCGACCAGCAGCGCCCGCCGGTGCCGGAGCCTGGCCCGCAGGTCGTCCTCCACCGCGGCGACCACCGTGGCCAGCGAGCACCCGGTGCGGACGCTGAGCGCCACGGCCGCCGACAGCCGGGCGAGCTCCGCGGCGAGCCCGTCGCCGCCGGGCTCGCCCGCCGCCGCCACCGGGATGCCCGGAGCACGCACCGCCCCGACGAGGCCGGCGCCGGACCGCTGGTCGGGGCAGGCCGCGGCCGCCGTGCGGACCGCGACCTCCAGGGACCGGCCGGCGCGCAGCTCGCCGGAGAGCGCGCCGAGCGCCTCGGCCAGCGCCGCCACCCGCGCCTCTCCCGCCGCGGCGGCGCGGCGGGACGTCCAGGCGCGGGCGCCCAGGGCCGCGCAGCCACCGGCGAGCAGGGCCACCAGCGGGGTGCTCAGCACGGCCGCGAGTCCCCCGGCGCCGACGGCGGCCACCAGGGGCAGGGAGAGGCGGCCGGACGCGGGGGCCCGACCGGCGACCGCGCGCAGCCGTTCCCGCAGCTCGGCCCGCCCGTCCGGCCAGAGCAGGGCGGCGCCGGCCGCGGCGAGCAAGGCCGCGGTCACCGGCCGGACAGCCGGGCGCGCAGCGCGTCACCGGCCGGGCAGGGCCCGCCGTCGGCCCGCCAGCCCGGCTCGACCGTGACCAGCTCGCCCGCCCGGCGGAGCAGCCCGATCTCGTCCAGCCGCCGTCCTCCGGCGGTCCGCCGCAGGTGCAGCACGACCTCGAGCCCGGCGGCGGCCTGGCTGTGCACGGCCGCGCGCCCGAGGCCGGCCGCGACGCCGAGCGCCTCCAGCCGGGCCGGCACCTCGGCGGAGCGGTTGGCGTGCAGGGTGCCGCACCCGCCGTCGTGCCCGGTGTTGAGCGCGGCGAGCAGGTCGACCACCTCCGCGCCGCGGACCTCCCCCACGACCAGCCGGTCGGGGCGCATGCGCAGCGCCTGCCGCACCAGGTCGCGCAGGCCCACCGCACCGGCGCCCTCCACGTTCGGCGGTCGGGTCAGCAGCCGCACCACGTGCGGGTGCGGCGGGGTCAGCTCGGCGGCGTCCTCGCACAGCACCAGGCGCTCGGCCGGGTCGACCTCGCCCAGCAGGGCGGAGAGCAGGGTCGTCTTCCCCGATCCGGTGCCGCCGGTGACCAGGAAGGCCGACCGGCGCGCGAGCACCGCCCGCACCAGCGCCGCGCTCTCCCCGGGCAGCGTGCCCCGGTCCCGGAGGTCGGCCAGCGTCTGCGCGCACCGGCGCAGCACCCGCAGCGACAGGCAGGTGCTCCCACCCGACACCGGCGGCAGGACGGCGTGCAACCGGGTGCCGTCGGCGAGGCCGACGTCCACCCAGGGCGCCGCGTCGTCGAGCCGGCGCCCGCCCGAGGCGGCCAGCCGGACGGCCAGCCGGCGCACGGCCTCCTCGTCGGCGAACCGGACCCCGGCGGCCCGCTCCAGCCCGGCGCCGCGGTCCAGCCACACCTCGTCGGGCCCGTTGACCAGCACGTCGGTGACGCCGGGCAGCCGCAGCAGCGGCTCCAGCGGGCCCGCGCCGGCCAGCTCGTCGACGGCGTCGCGCACCGCGCGCAGGACCTCGCCGTCGCCCAGCAGGCCGCCGGCCTCCTGGCGCACCAGCGCGGCCACCCCGGCCCGCGACGGCGCCTGCTCCTCCACGGCCAGCCGCGCCCGCACCCGGTCCAGCAGCGACGGCGCGCTCACCGGCCGCCCTCCCCGTCCAGGCTCGCGAGCACCCGGCGGGCCAGCCCGGCCAGGGGTGACCGGGCCGCGGCGCCCGGGGGCTGCCCGCGCTCGCCCCGGGCCACCGCGCCGCGGTCGTGCGCCAGCTCGGCCAGCACGGGGCGGCCCACCACCTCCGCGACGTCCTCGGGGGCCAGGCCGCCCGGGAGGGTGCGCACCACCAGCCGGGCCGACGACCACGGGGCGTCGTCGGCGTCGACCAGCTGGCGGGCGGCCGTCGCCGCCCGGAGCCGGGCGGGCACCACCAGCAGCGCGAGGTCGGCGTCGGCGAGCACGTCCTGCGGCCCGCGCCCGACGCCGTCCGGCCCGGGCCGGGGCAGGTCCACGACGACCGGGCGGCCGGTCGCCCGCGCGGCGTCGACCACCGCCGTCAGCGCCTCGCCGGGGATCGGCGTGGCACAGCCCCGGTCGGCCGAGAGCAGGTGCACCCCGCCGACCTCGGGCAGCGCGGCGAGCAGCGCCTCGCCCGCCACTCCCCCGCGCAGCCCGGTCAGCCCCGGCCAGCGCAAGCCCTCGGCGAGCTCGGCCCCCAGCAGGAGGTCCAGCCCGCCGCCCCAGGGATCGGCGTCGAGCAGCACCGCGCCCCGCGGGGCGGCGACGGCCAGCGCGGCCGCCACCGTGCTCGCTCCCGCGCCACCGCAGGCGCCGCCCACCGCGACCAGCGGACCCCGCTCGGCCGGGGCGCGGACCGCGGCCGCGCAGCGGGTGAGCAGCCACGTCTCGTCGGCCGGCAGCACGGCGACCCTCTCCGCGCCGACCTCCACCGCGGCCGCCCACTCCGTCGGGGGCAGCTCCCTCGGGGCGACCACGACGACGCCGGCGCGGCGGGGCAGCGCGCGGACGGCGCCGGCGGTCAGCGCGTCGGCCCCCAGCAGCACCAGCGGCGCCGCCCGGTGCGCCCGCCGCAGCGCCGGGCCGCCGGTGGCCAGCTCCGGCTCGGCCCCGGCGGCCGCGAGCAGCCGGAGCAGCTCGTCGAGCAGCTCCTCGTCGCAGCTGACGACCAGGGGGCGGGGAGGCCGGGGCACCGGCGGCAGGACGGGCACGGCGCCGACTCCACCGTGCAGTGGGCAGACACTGCCAGAACGGGAGCGGAACTGTGGATGACTCCATCGGGTGTGGACGGAGTGCGCGCTCCGTTCCACCCTGCCGATCGACCTACAGTGACTTCCGTGTCCCGCGCCGCGGCGTTCTTCGATCTCGACAAGACGGTCATCGCCAAGTCCAGCACCCTGGCCTTCGGCCGGCCGTTCTTCCACGGCGGGCTGATCAACCGGCGCGCCGTCCTGAAGACCGCCTACGCCCAGTTCGTCTTCTCCGTCGCGGGCGCCGACGCCCAGCAGATGGACCGGCTGCGCGCCCAGCTCACCGCCATGGTCACCGGCTGGGACGCCGCCACGGTGCACGAGATCGTCCACGAGACCCTGCACGAGATCGTCGATCCGCTGGTCTACGCCGAGGCGGCCGACCTGATCGAGGAGCACCGCGCCGCCGGCCGGGAGATCGTCATCGTCTCCAGCAGCGGGGCGGAGATGGTCGAGCCGATCGGGGAGATGCTCGGCGTCGACCGCGTCGTCGCCACCCGGATGGTCACCGTCGAGGGCCGCTACACCGGCGAGATCGAGTTCTACGCCTACGGCGAGCACAAGGCCGAGGCCATCCGCGCCCTGGCCGCCGAGGGCGGCTACGACCTGGCCGACTGCTACGCCTACAGCGACTCGATCACCGACCTGCCGATGCTGGAGGCCGTCGGCCACCCCACCGCGGTCAACCCCGACCGCGGGCTGCGCAAGGCCGCTCTGCAGCACGGCTGGCCCGTGCGGCGCTTCGAGCGCCCGGTGAGCATGCGCGCCCGTTTCTCCGTGCCGCCGGCACCGGTGGTGACCGGCGCGGCCATGGGCGTCGGCGCGGCCGTCGTCGGTCTGGCCTGGTACGCCCGCCACCGGGCGGTGCGCGCCGGGCTCCTGCCCGCCGAGGGGCCGGCGCCGGGGCGCCGTCGGCGCCCCGGCGCCTGACCGCAGGTCAGCGCCCGAACCGCTCCCGCACCCCGTCCAGGAGCGAGCGGACCCCCGAGACCGGGGAGAACGCCCGGGCCGCCGTCGTCAGCGCGGCCACCTCGTCGTCGGCCAGCCGCAGGTCGTCGGCCGCGGCGTTGAACTCCAGCTGCTCCACGCTCGACGCCCCGGGGATCACCACCACCCGCGGCTGCGCGATCAGCCACGCCAGCGCCACCTGGGCGGGGGTGGCGTCGTGGGTCGCGGCGACCTCCCGCAGCACCCCGAGCAGCGGCTCGACCCGCCGGAGGTTCTCCGTGCCGAACAGCGGGTTGACCGCCCGCACCCCGCCCGGCCGGTTCGCCACCGAGTACCGCCCGCCCAGCAGGCCCTGCGCGAGCGGGCTGTAGGCGATGACCAGCCGGTCCTCGCGCTCGGCGAAGGGGACCAGGTCCTCCAGCGGGGCGGCGTGCGCCAGGGAGAACTGCACCTGGTTGGCCAGCACCGGCACACCGAGCGCGCCGTCGGCGGCGCGCCAGCGGTCCAGCGAGTAGTTGGAGACGCCGGCCGCACCGATCCGCCCCTCGTCCAGCAGCGCCCGCATCCCCGGCATCGTCACGCTGTCGGGCACCACCGGGTTGGGCTGGTGCACCTGGTAGAGCGGGATGCGGTTCAGCCCCAGGCGGCGGGCGCTGCCGGCCCAGCGCTGCCGCACGACCCGCGGGAACGGGGCGACCGGGAAGATCTTGCTGGCGACGACGACCTGGTGGCGATCCTCGCCCAGCGCCTCGCCCAGGATCGTCTCGCTCCGCCCGAAGCCGTAGATCTCGGCGGTGTCGAACAGGGTGATGCCCAGCTCGCGCGCCCGGCGGACGATGTCCCCGGCCGCCCGGTCGGCGTAGGCGTCGCCGTAGCCCCACTCGCGGGAGCCGAACTGCCAGGTGCCCAGGCCGATGCGGCTGACGGGCCCGAGCCCGGGGACGTCGAGGGTGCGCATGCCCCCAGTGTCCCGTCCCGGCGCGCCCGGCGCCGGGTTCAGCCCCGGAGCAGGCTCTCGCAGATGGCCAGGCCCTCCAGGGCGCCGTGCTCGGTGGCCCGGCAGCAGTGCACCAGCCAGGCGGCGACGCCCTCGGGCGTGCCGGCGGCGTAGCCGGCCAGCGCCTCGCCGTAGGCCTCGCGGCCCAGCTCGACGAAGCCCACCTCGGGCACCGACACGGCCTTGGGGTCCAGGCCCCGTGCGATGCCGGTCAGCCGGGCGGCCCCGCGGGCGAGGACGCCGTCGGCCACCCCGAAGGGCGCCAGCGCGGCCAGCTCGCCGTGCACCAGGCCGGCGACGACGACGGCCGGCGCGGCGGTGGCGCCGGTGATGATCGAGAACAGCCCGGACAGCCGGGCCCCCGCGTGGGCGGCCGGGCGGCCCAGGTCGGCCGGCGCGGCCAGGTCGGCGGCCGCCAGCACGTGCAGGCGGGCGAGCACCTGCCCGGGCGCCCTGGCCCAGGTCTCGACCATCGACCCGAGCGCCGCGGACACCCGCAGCGAGCCCTGCACCACCGGGTCCTCGACCGAGCCGGCCCGCAGCTCCGCGAGCGGCACGTCCACGCCGGCCAGTGCCGCCGAGGCGCGGGCCCCGCGCAGGGCGGACTCGGTGCTGACGCCGGCCGACTCCCGGCGCAGCACGCGGTGGCCCAGCAGCCGGTCGATGCCGGCGCGGGCGGCGTCGGCGGCCTCCCGCACCCCCGGCAGTTCGAGCAGGGGGGCCAGCGGGTCGGGGGCACCCGGGCGGGCGGCCGGGCGCGCGGCACCGGAGCGGACGGGGATGGTCACGGCACGACGGTACGAGGCGGGCCGGAACGTCCGCCCACCCCCTGCCCTACGCTGCCTCCTGCCATGGCCCGCCCCATCACCCTCCTGCTCGTGCGCCACGGGCAGAGCGAGTGGAACGCCGCCGGCCTCATGCAGGGGCAGATCGCGCACGTGCCGCTGACGCCGCTCGGGCACACGCAGGCCGAGGCAGCCGCCGCGGAGCTGGCCGCGCTCCGGCCGGGCGTCCTGCTGTCCAGCGACCTGCTCCGCGCGGTGCAGACCGCCGAGCACTGCTCCCGGGCCACGGGGCTGCCGTTCCGCACGACCCCCGCGCTGCGCGAGCAGGGCTACGGGGTGCTCGAGGGGCGGCCGTCGCACGAGCTGTGGGACGTCGTCGACTGGTCCGACGCGCACTGGTCCGCCGAGGGCGGCGAGAGCCTGGCCGAGCTGCACGCGCGGGTGGCGGCGTTCCTGGCGCAGCTGTGCGCCGAGCCACCGGCCGACGTGGTCGCCCTCGTCACGCACGGGGACACCATCCGCGCGGCCCAGGCCGTGGCGGCCGGGCTCGGGCCGGATGCGATGCCCGCGATCACCCCGCACAACGGCTCGGTGACCCGGCTCGAGGTCTGCGAGTGACGACGACCCGGCCGCGAGGACCGGGTCGTCGTGCCGCTCATCGCCGGCGGAGGAAGCTCTGCACCATGCGGCCGATGCCGCCGCCGGAGCTCGCGGGAGCCCCGCGCCCGCGTCCCGTGCCCCGGCCCATGCTGCCGCGCGTGGTGGCGCGGCCCATGCCACGCCCCGGCCGTGCGGCGCCCCGTCCACCCCGGGCCGCACCCCGGGTCGCGCTCTGCGCCGTGCCCATCAGCTTTCCGAGAATGCTCATGGAGGGCACGTGCCCACGGCTCTCCAGACCGACGCGGCGACGGCGCGTCAGCCCGGCGTGACGCGGCGTGCCGTCACTGCGGGCACGCCGGCGCGCACCGTAAGCCGATCAGCCGCTGACCTCCACCAGGTCGATGACGAAGACCAGCGTCGAGCCGGCCGGGATGGGCCCGCGGGGCTGGTCGCCGTAGCCGAGGTCGCTGGGGATGGTGACCACCCGGCGTCCGCCGACCTGCATGCCGGTGATGCCCTGCTCGAAGCCGGCGATGACCTGGCCCGCGCCGAGGGTGACCGGCAGCGTCTCGTCGGCCCCGCGGCTCCAGGACGAGTCGAACTCCTCGCCGGTCTCGTAGAACGCACCGACGTACTTCACCGCGACGGTGGTGCCCTCGACGGCCTCGGCGCCGTCCCCGACGACGACGTCCTCGACGACGAGCTCCGTCGGCGGCTCGGCGTCGGACGCCGGCACCTCGGGGGCGACCGAGAGGTCGGTGGAGACCTCCTCCGCCACGGCCGCCGTCGACCCGCCGGACGACTCCGCTCCGTCCTCGCCGCCGCAGGCGGTCAGGACGACGGAGAGGAGCAGGGCGAGCAGCGCCCCGGGAACGGTGCGGCGGGTCATGGGAACTCCTGGACGAGCGCGTGCTCGGATCGGGGTCGGGACGGCGGGCAGCGCGGCCCGGGCGACTGCGGAGGGGGCGTCACGGCCCCGTCCGGCCCATCGTCCCAGAACCGCCGGATGCCCCCTGGCCCGGCATGATCACCGCATGCCGCGCACCGGTTCGCCGTCCCCGTCCGCCCGGCCCGTCGGGTGAAGGTCGTGGTGGCCGGTGGGTCCGGTGCGCTGGGCCGCCGGTCAGGCGGCGCCGAGGGCGTCGGCCATCCGGTGGTGGACGACGGCCTCGGCCGCCCGGCTCTGCCGCTCGAGCGTGCGGGCCAGGGCCCGGCGGGCCCAGCCGTTGCTCGGCGCCAGGTCGACCAGCCGGGTCAGGGACTCCTCGGCCGGGCCCAGCTGCGCCGAGCCGTAGTAGGCGCGGGCCAGCAGCTCCAGGGCCGCCTCGTTGCGCGGCTCGGCGTCGACGACCGGCTGCAGGAGGCGCGCGGCCTCGGTGGGCTGACCCATGTTCAGGCAGAGGTCCGCCCGGAGGAACTCCGAGTGCAGGTCGAACTCGTTCGGCTGGGACATGCCCCGGCCAACGCGCCCGGCACCCGGCCGCTTCCCCGCGCTCACTCCTCCGGTTCCGGGAACCGGGCGCCCGCGGCCAGCTCGGTGCCGTCGGCCACCCGCGCCGCACGGCCGACCAGGGTGATGTCGCCGTCGCCGCCGACCGACGCCCCGCTGCCGATGTCGACGCCGTCGTCGAGCACCGCCCGGGTCACGGTCGCGCCCGCGCGCACCCGGACGCCGGGCAGCAGCACCGAGTCGACGACGGTCGCCCCCCGCTCGATCACCACCCCCGGCGAGACGACGGAGCCGCGCACCTCACCGCCGACTCGGGTGCCACCGGAGATCAGGCTGTCCTCGACGACGGCCCCGCCGAGCACGCGGGCGGCGCTGTGCCGGCCGCCGCGGGTGCGCACCGGCCACCGCGGCGCGTCGAGGTCCAGCGGCGGCTCCTCGGCGATGAACTCGCGGTGCGCCTCCCAGTAGGCCGGGATGGTGCCGACGTCGCGCCAGTAGCCCTGCAGCGGGTAGGCGCGGGCCAGCCCCTCGGCCGTCTGGGCCGGCAGCAGGTGCGAGCCCAGGTCCTCCAGGCCCTGCTCCCCGACGTCCGCGTTGAGCGCCTCGAGCCGGTCGAGCGTGGGGGTCGGGGAGAACACGAAGACCTCGTTGGTGGCGGTCGTCGTCGCCGGCTCGTCCGGCTTGTAGGCGTACCCGCTGACCGTGCCGCCGTCGCCCACCTCGACGATGCCGTAGCGGGAGGCGTCGTCGGGCGCGACCTCGGTGGTGACCATCGTGACCTCGGCGCCGGAGCCCAGGTGCGCCTCGACGACCTCCCGGTAGTCGAGCTTGTAGACGGCGTCGGCGCTGACGACGACGAGCGCGTCGGCGCCGAAGGCGCGGATGAGCTCGGCGTGCCGCCACAGCGAGTCGGCGGTGCCGGTGTTCCAGCCGCCGCGCTCGGTGCCCTTGTACGGGGGCAGGGTCAGCAGCCCGCCGGCCGTCCGGTCGAGGTCCCAGGGCCGGCCGTTGGACAGGTGGTCGTGCAGCGAGGTGGGGTGGAACTGGATGGACACCCACACGTCGGCGATCTGGGAGTTCTGGCAGTTGCTCAGCGGGAAGTCGATGAGCCGGTAGACCCCGGCGAACGGGACGGCCGGCTTCGCCCGCTGCTCGGTGAGCAGTTCGAGGCGGCCTCCGGCGCCACCGGCGAGGACGAGGACGAGGATCCGCGGGAGCGCCATGCCCCCCTCGCTACCCCGCCGCGGGCCGGCACACCCACGCCGTGCGGACCGGACGGAAGGCGCCCGGCCGGGTCAGCGCCGGACGGAGGCGACGAAGCCCCGGACCCGGTCCTGGAGCTCCCGCGCCCGCTCGGCGACCACCTCCGCGGGATCCCGCTGCTGCAGCCACGGCGGGATCTCCGTCCGCACCCGCTCGGAGCACCGCAGATCGGCGCAGATGTAGGTGCCCACCGTGTTGCCGTTGCGCCCGGCCGCGCCGCTGCGGCGGGCGGTGAACAGCGAGACGCCGTCGCCGGACCGCGCCGTCTGGCAGAGCAGGCACATCGCCGCCGTCCGGCTGGACATGCTCGTGTCGGCGGCCCGCACCGCGATGCCGACGGTCTCGCCGTCGACCTCGGTGACCAGGTAGCCGCGCAGGGGCGCCTTCGGGTCACGCCAGCCGAGCACCTCCTGCTCCGCCCACTCCAGCGAGCCGAACTCCTCGGGCAGCGTGAGGACCGTGGCCTCGCCGCGGGAACAGTTGATGAACGAACGCCGGACCTGGGTCTCGGACAGGGGTCTCACCGGAGTGCCTCTTCCTGGGGTGGTGCATGCGGCCGGCGACGATCATCGGTGATCGGCCCGCCCCGCTCACCCGGTTTTCCGGGCGCCGCCCTCATCAGGCGGGCAGCTCGCCGCCCGGTCCGGCGGCCTCGGCGAGCAGCCGCTCGCGGTGCTCCTCGGGCAGCAGGTCGACGTAGACGGTGCCGTCGAGGTGGTCGACCTCGTGCTGGAGGCAGCGGGCGGCCATCCCGGTCGCCTCGATGGTCACCGGGTCACCGTGCAGGTCGACGCCGTCCACCCGGGCCCGGAAACTGCGCGGGAGCACGGCGTACGGGCCGGGCACCGACAGGCAGCCCTCCTCGGTGACCTCCTCCGCGGGCTCCTCCCCGACCGGCGGCAGCAGGGTGAGCAGCGGGTTCACGACGTAGCCGACGACGTCCTCGCCGTCGGCGTCCGGGCAGTCGATGACGAAGACCCGGGCGTCCACCCCGATCTGGTTGGCGGCCAGCCCCACCCCGTCGGCGGCTTCCATGCTGGCGAACATGTCGAGCACCAGCCGGCGCAGCGCGTCGTCGAAGGCGGTCACCTCGGCGCACCGGCGGTGCAGGACCGGGTTGCTGCCGTAGGTGACGATCGGCCGGGCGACGCCGTCGTAACGGCCGAACAGGCGCATGCCGATCGATCCTAGGGACGGGCGTCCCGGCCGGCGGACGGCCCCGGCGCACTTGGCAGCATGACGCGGTGCCCCGCCCCGCCCCCGATCCCGCGACGACCCTGGGCCTCGCCCTGGGCGCGCTCGCCGACCTCGCCCTGGCCGATCCCCGCCGGGGCCACCCCGTCGCCGGGTTCGGCACGCTCGCCGCCGCGCTGGAGCGGCGGACCTGGCGCGACTCGCGTGCCGCGGGGGCCGCCCACTGGGCCGTGCTGGTCACCGGCACGACCGCCCTCGGCGTCGCGGCCGACCGCGCCACCCGGCGCCGTCCGGTCCTGCGCACGGCGGTCACCGCGGCGGCGACCTGGGCGGTGCTGGGCGGGACGTCGCTGGGCCGGGCGGCCGGCCGGATGCACGGCGCCCTGGCCGCCGGCGACCTCGCGGCGGCCCGGGCCACGCTGCCGAGCCTGGCCGGGCGCGACCCGAGCGCCCTGCACGAGCCCGGCCTGGCCCGCGCGACGGTGGAGTCGGTCGCGGAGAACACCTCCGACGCCGCCGTCGCCCCGCTGTTCTGGGGTGCCGTGGCCGGGCTGCCCGGCCTCCTCGGGTACCGGGCGGTCAACACGCTGGACGCGATGGTGGGCCACCGCTCCGCCCGGTACCGGCGCTTCGGCTGGGCGGCGGCCCGCGCCGACGACGTCGCCAACTGGGTGCCCGCCCGGCTGACCGCAGCCCTCACCGTGGCCTGCGCGCCGCTGGTCGGCGGCTCCGCCGGCGGGGCGTGGCGGGTGTGGCGCCGGGACGGCGCCGCCCACCCCAGCCCCAACTCGGGGCGGTGCGAGGCGTCGCTGGCCGGCGCGCTCGACCTCCGACTGGGCGGCCGCAACGTCTACGGCAGCCGGGTGGAGGACCGGCCGGCACTGGGGCACGGCCGGGCCCCGGCTCCCGGCGACATCCCCCGGGCGGTCGCGCTCTCCCGCGCGGTGTGGACGGCGGCGGCGATCGCGGCGGTCCTGGCGCGCCGTCCGCGCTTGTGCACCACGCCGCGGGGCTGCGGGACCACCGGGAAGCCGGCCGGATCCACCCGCGGGTGGCTGGCCGGCGGGTCGGCCGGTCCGCTGCCACCCCGCAGCCTGACCAGGACCGTGGCCACCGACAGGTAGCCCAGCCCGAGCAGCACCAACACCGTCACCGCGACGCCACCTGTCTCCATGGCGCGCTCACCGTCGTCTGAGCGTCGGGGCCCGGCTCCGCCGCGTCGCGACACCCCGGGCAACGGCACGCGGGCTCACCGGCCCCGGTCCCGGTGAGCCCGCGTGCTGCTGCGACCACCCCGGTGGCGGCATACCGTCGCGGCATCGGACGGGCCGCCCCCGCGGGGCCGGAGCACCGCGGGGTCGAGCAGCCGGCGCGCGGAGCCTGCCGGGACACCGGCACGCCCTCCACCGAGGAGGCCGACAGATGTCGACACCCGCACCGCCCGGCACCCGCTCGGCGGCCTCCTCCGGCCGGGGCTCCGGGTCCGCCCGCACCGTCACCCGGCCCCCCGCCGCCCCGTCCGCCGCGGCGGGTCGCTACCGCTTCGACCGGCGCACCGGGAGCTGGTGGTGGTCGCCGGAGATGCACGAGGTCCTCGGTCTCGACGCCACCGTGACCGAACCCGGCACCGCGGCGCTGTTGAGCGTGCAGCACCCCGACGACGGCAGCCGGTTCCTCGCCGCCCTCACCGCCTGCGGGGCGGGGCGCCCGTTCGTGCTCGAGACCCGGGTCGTCCACCCGGCACGGGCCCAGCGCTCGGTGGTGCTGCTGGGCGAGCCGGCCCGCGACGACACCGGAGACGTGCGCGCGGTCGAGGGGATCTGCGTCGACATCACCGACTGCCGTCCGCCGGTGCGCGCGCCGGAGGGGGCCGACGAACTGCGGGCGGAGATCGCCCAGCTGCGGACGGCCATGGCCAGCCGGGCGGTGATCGAGCAGGCCAAGGGCGTCCTCATGGTGCTCACCGGCTGCACGGAGCAGGTCGCGTTCGACCTGCTGGCCCACATCTCCAGCCACACCCACCGCAAGGTGCGCGAGGTCGCCGAGGTGCTCACCGGCTCGGCGGCGCGGCACGGCGGGCTGCCCGAGGACGTGCGCGCCATCCTCCGCGACGCCTGCCCGCCGGCGTAACCGCCGACGGGCGCACGCCCGCCGGGGCCCGCCGCCGGAGCCGCCGCCCCGTCGCCGGGTGGGTTCCGGCAGGATCGCCGGCAACCCGTGGTGTCCGGGGTCGCGGCTACCGGAGCCGCCGAGGAGGGAGCCCCGATGTTCTACGTCCTGGCCACGTTCGTGCTGCGACCGCTGCTCTTCCTCCTGTGCCGGCCGCAGATCACCGGCCGCGAGAACGTGCCGCTCGACCGCCCGGTGATCCTCGCCAGCAACCACTTGTCCTTCATCGACAGCATCGTCATCCCGCTGGCCGCCCCGCGCCGGGTCGCCTACCTGGCGAAGGCCGAGTACTTCACCGGCCGGGGGGTCAGCGGGTGGCTCACCCGCACGCTGTTCACCGCGCTGGGCGCGTACCCGGTCGAACGGGAGACCCACCGGGCCGCGCAGGCGGCGCTGGACACCGCCCTGGGGATCCTGCGGGGCGGCACCGCCTTCGGCCTCTACCCGGAGGGCACCCGCTCCAAGGACGGCCGGCTGGCCCGCGGCAAGACCGGGGTCGCCTGGCTCGCGCTGACCGCCGACTGCCCCGTCGTCCCGGTGGCGGTGCACGGCACCGACAAGGTGCAGCCGGTGGGCGCCCGCTGGCCGCGGCCGCACCGCATCGCCATCACCTTCGGCGAGCCGCTGACCTTCCCCGAGCTGGCGGGGCAGGCCAACCGCAACCGGGCCCGCCGCGAGGTGACCGATCGGATCATGGTGGCGATCGCGGAGCTGTCCGGTCAGGAGACGGCCGGCTGGGACCTCCCCCGCGACGCCGCGTGAGCGGCGCGCTCCTCGTCGCCGGCACCACCTCGGACGCCGGGAAGTCCGTCGTCACCGCCGGCATCTGCCGGTGGCTGGCGCGCCAGGGCGTGTCGGTGGCGCCGTTCAAGGCGCAGAACATGAGCAACAACTCCGTGGTCACCCCGGACGGCGCCGAGATCGGCCGGGCGCAGGTGATGCAGGCGGCCGCGGCGGGGGTGCCGCCGGAGGCGGCCATGAACCCGGTGCTGCTCAAGCCGGGCGGCGAGAACTCCAGCCAGGTGGTGGTGCTCGGTCGCGCCGTCGCCGACGTGACCGCGCTGTCCTACCGGCCGATGAAGGCGGCGCTGCTGGAGCAGGTGCTCGAGTCGCTGGCGGACCTGCGGTCGCGGTTCGACGTCGTCGTCTGCGAGGGCGCGGGCTCCCCCACCGAGATCAACCTGCGGGCCGACGACATCGCCAACATGGGCCTGGCCACCGCGGCGGAGCTCCCGGTGGTGGTCGTCGGGGACATCGACCGGGGCGGGGTCTTCGCCGCCCTGCACGGCACGGTGGCGCTCATGCCGCCGGCCGACCAGCGGCTGGTCGCCGGCTTCCTGGTCAACAAGTTCCGCGGTGACGTGCGGCTGCTGCGCCCCGGGCTGGACCAGCTGGCCGCGCTCACCGGCCGGCCGGCCCTCGGGGTGCTCCCCTGGCTCGGCGGCCTGGAGCTGGACGTCGAGGACTCGCTGAGCGCGCCGCCGGCGTCGTCGGGGGCCCCTCCGGTCGGGGACGACGTCCTGCGGATCTCGGTCGCCCGGCTCCCCCGGCTGTCGAACGTGACCGACCTCGACGCGCTGGCCGCCGAGCCCGGGGTGCTGGTGCGGTACGCCACCCGCCCCGAGGAGCTCGCCGACGCCGACCTGGTCGTGCTCCCCGGCACCCGCGCGACGGTGGCCGACCTGGCGTGGCTGCGCAGCACCGGCCTGGCCGACGCCGTGCTGCGCCGGGCCGCGGACGGAACGCCGGTGCTCGGCATCTGCGGAGGGCACCAGATGCTGGCCCGGACGATCACCGACGAGGTGGAGTCGCGGGCGGGCACCGTGCCCGGGCTGGGGCTGCTGCCGGCCGAGGTCCGCTTCGCCCCGGAGAAGACCCTCGCCCGCCCGGTGGGCTCCGCGCTGGGCGAGCCGGTGCGGGGCTACGAGATCCACCACGGCGTGGTGACCGTCGACGGCGACGCCGTGCCCTTCCTCGACGGCGCCCGCGCCGGCGCCGTCTTCGGGACGACCTGGCACGGCGCGCTGGAGAACGACGGCTTCCGCCGGGCCTTCCTCACCGAGGTCGCCCGCATCACCGGCCGCCGGTTCGTGCCGGCTCCGGGCACCGACTTCGCGGCCGTGCGCGAGGCCCGGCTGGACCGGCTCGGCGACCTGATCGCCGAGCACGCCGACACCGAGGCCCTGTGGCGGCTGATCGAGTCGGGGCCGCCGGCCGGCCTGCCGCTGCTGCCGCCAGGGGCCGACTTCAGCCCTCGGTGAGCCGCGCTCGCACGTCGTCCGGCCAGGGGGTGGCGCGGCCGTCGGTCACGGAGACGTAGGTGGTTCGGACGACGCAGCAGATCCGCTCGCCCACGCGCACGGTGAAGCGCACCGTCGCGCTGGTGCGGCCGACCTTCTCCGTCTCGGCGTCCACGGCGACGGTGTCGCCCCAGCGGGCGGACGACGCCCACTCCAGCGAGCTGGCCTTGACCACCGGGTCGATCCCGCGGGTGACCAGCTCGTCCCAGGCGAACCCCTGCGCGGCCCACCACCCGTTGGAGGCCTCGTCGGCCCACGTCAGGTAGTGGGCGTTGAAGACGACGCCCTGCTGGTCGCACTCGACGTATCGGACGGGGGAGCTCCACACCTGCGGCACGAGGCGCCACGCTAGCCCGGGCACCGTCTACGGTCGTCGCGTGCCCGCCGCTCCCCCGCCTCCGCCCCCCGCCGACGAACCCGCGCTCGCCGGCTACCGGACGCCGGGCGGTCTGGTGCTGGACAAGGTGATCGACCACCTGGACGCGCACTGCCGGGAGTTCATCGCGCACTCCCCCTTCGCCACGCTGGCCACCGCGGACGCCGAGGGCTGGCCCGACGTCTCACCGCGCGGGGGCGACCCGGGCTTCGTGCACGTCCTCGACGAGCGCCGGCTCCTGCTCCCCGACCGGCCGGGCAACAACCGCGTCGACAGCCTGCGGAACGTGGCCGCGAACCCGCGCGCCGCGCTGATGTTCCTCGTCCCCGGCGTCGAGCAGACCCTCCGCGTGTACGGCACGACGACGCTGGTCGCCCCGGCCGACCTGCCCGTGGACCTCACCGAGTTCGGCCGCGCCCCGCTGTCGGTGCTCGTCCTCGAGGTGCGGCGGGCTTACTTCCAGTGCCCGAAGTCGGTCATGCGCTCGGGCCTGTGGGACCCGGCGAAGCGGATCGACCCGAAGGCGCTGACCCCCTTCGGCCGGGTGCTCCGGGACCACTGCGCGCTGGCGGACGACCTGCCCGACGACGCGACGATCCGGGCGGGGCTGGCCGAGGAGCTGTAACCCGCCCCCGATGTCGGCCCCTGGCCCTAGCCTCCGGCCATGGCGTTCGACGTCCAGATCACGATCGACTGCTCCGCGCCCCACGAGCTCGCCGACTGGTGGGCCGAGGTCCTCGGGTGGCAGGTGGAACCGCAGGACGAGGCGTTCATCCGCCGGATGGTCGAGACGGGGGCCGCGGCGGAGGAGGAGACCACCCGGCACCGCGGCGCCCTGGTGTGGCGGGTCGGGGCGGCGGTCCGGTCACCGGATCCCGATCGTCCCCGGCTGCTCTTCCAGCGGGTGCCGGAGCCCAAGGCGGGGAAGAACCGGCTGCACCTGGACGTGCGCGTGGGCCCCGAGCGGCGGGAGGCGGAACTCACCCGGCTGCTGGGCCTGGGCGCCACCGAGCTGTGGCGCGCGTCGCAGGGGCCGTTCGACTGGGTCACGCTGGCCGATCCCGAGGGGAACGAGTTCTGCCTGGCCTGAGCCTCCGGACGGGGCCCGACGGTCGGTCTCAGCCGGCGCGCAGGTCGCGGGCGAGCTTGCGGTCGGCCACCGCCCGCTCGGCGAGGGCGCGCACGCGCAGCCGCCGGCGTCTGCGGCTGGAGCCGAAGTAGCGGGCATCCTCGACCAGCTGGAAGGCCGCGAGGACGCTCGCCTGCACCTCGCGTGCCCGCGGGACGGCGGGTCGGGCCGGCTCGGCCGAAGTCATGGAGACCCCCTTCTCCGGGGCCCGCCAGCACGCGCCCCGCGTCCATGGTGCCCCCCTGCCGGCCCCGCCAACCCCGACCGTCACCGATTGGTGCCGATGTGTCACGTGTGACACCTCGTGACCTCGCCGTGCTCCGGCCCGTCCGGCGGCGCTCCGTACGGTGCTGCGCATGGCAGCTGCGGCACGACCGGTCCGGACGGTGGTGCGCGCGGTCGGCCGCGTGCTGGGCACGCTGCGCCGCGCTCCCCGGGCTGCCCGGGCCCCCCGGGCCCGCCGGGCCCGCGCCACCGGGCGCGGGACGTCGTCCGCCCGGCCGGCGCCCGACGTCAGCTACGCGCCGCACGACGACGACCGCCCCGACCCCGGGGAGGTGGTGTGGGCCTGGGTGCCGTTCGAGGAGGACGACGGCCGGGGCAAGGACCGCCCGGTGCTGGTCATCGGCCGGCGCGGCGACGAGTTGCTGGGGTTGATGCTCAGCAGCCAGGACCACGACCGGGACGCCGAGGAGGAGGCGCGCCACGGCCGGCGGTGGATTGACGTGGGCACGGGCGCCTGGGACCCCCGCGGGCGCCCCAGCGAGGTGCGGCTCGACCGGCTGCTGGTGCTGGACCCGGCGATGGTCCGCCGGGAGGGCGCGGCGCTGGACCGCGTCCGGTTCGAGCGCGTCGTCGGCGAGGCGCGCCGCGTGCAGGGCTGGTGACCCGCTCGGTCAGTCGGCGGCCGACTCGTCGCGGGCGGGCCGGCGCGCCTGCGGGCGCAGGTTGTAGACGCCGACCCCGTCGCTGAGCGGCTCCAGGTCGTAGCGGTGCACGACCTTGGGCCCACCGTGCAGGTGGACGTGGGTCACCGTCGGCAGCGGGTCGCCGTGCCGCGCCGCGCGGATCTCGACCCGCCCGTCGAGGGGGCCGCCGACGAACAGCAGCACCGCGTCGTCGGTGCCGGCCTCCGCAGCGGCTGGCTTCTGCTCGGACAGCTGGGTCTCCTCCCCCTCGTGCGCCGACCCACGAGGGTAGGCGCGGACCGGCCGCTCGTCAGGGCCGGCCGCGCACCCGTGCCGACGGGGCGTCACCCGGACGGCGACCGCCGGAGCCAGCGGGCCACCAGCGGCGCGCTGAAGAGCATGACGAACAACCGCAGCACCTGGACCGACAGGACGAACGTGGTGTCGGCGCCGGAGCCGCGTGCGGTGGCCAGCACCGCGTACAGGCCGCCCGGGGTGGTGGCGAGGTAGCCGTCGAGCGCGGTCGCCCCGGTGGCCGCGGCGAGCAGGCCGCCGAGGCCCGCGCAGGCGAGCACCAGGAGCAGGATGATCGCCAGCGCGAGCGGCAGGGCGCGGCCGATCGCGCCGAGGCTGTCCCGGGTGAAGCTGACGCCGACCTGCACCCCGATCACCAGGAAGGCGGCGCTCTCGACGAGGCCGGGCACCTCGGCGCCGCGGGAGAGCCCGGTCAGGTCGGCGACCGCGGCGACGACGAGCGGGCCCAGCAGCGCCGCGACCGGCACCCGCAGCAGCCGGCCCGCGACCAGCCCGACCACCGAGCAGCCGACCGTGAAGGCCAGACCGGCGGGCCAGCCGGGGCCACCGGCGCCGGTTGCCGGCCCGGCACCCGCGGTGGCGCCGTAGGCGGTCGTGGCGACGACGGGCATCAGCAGCACGATGAGCAGCACCCGGAGGTACTGCAGGACGGCGACCATCCGCTCGTCCGCGCCGAGGTCGCGGGCCATCACCACGATCCCGGAGGCGCCGCCGGCGATCATCGCGAACGCACCGGTCACCGGGCTGATGCCGCGGTGCAGCCGCAGCGCCGCCCCGGCCAGCAGGCTCAGCAGGAGGGTGCCGACGGTGACCAGCAGGACCGGCAGCCAGTTGGCGGCCACCGCCCGCAGCGTGCCGAGGTCGACGAGCGCACCCAGTGCCACCCCGATGACCGCCTGCCCGGCCGTGGCGGCGGTCCCCGGCACGCGCGCCGGGGACCGCACGGCCAGCGCCCGGACCAGGCCGGCCACCAGCCCGCCGAACAGCGCGGGCGAGGGCAGCCCGGCGAGATCCAGCAGCAGGGCCAGGCCCGCGGCGCCGGCGACGACGGCGGCCGCGTCCAGCAGCCTCGCGCCCCACCTGTCCCGCACCCGTCCCCCGCTCCACCGCCGGTCCGCCGGCGATCACTCTGCCGGGTGCACCCACCTCGTCGCTTCCCCGCCGAGGAGGCAGAGGTCCCCGTCCGGTCGGTCGGGTCACGCCACACTCCCGTTACACGCCCGTGCTCTCATGGCGGTCCGCCCCACGACCGCGAAGAGGAGCCGTGACCGATCTGCGCCACCACGGGGACGCCGAGCTGGCACCCGGCCTGATCGACCTCGCCGTCAACGTGCGGGCCGGCACGCCGCCGGTGTGGTTGCGGACCGTGCTGCACGACGCGCTGGACCGCAGCGCCGGCTACCCCGATGCCGGCCCCGCCCGGTCGGCCGTCGCCGCGGCGCACGGCCGCGACCCGGCGGAGGTGCTGCTCACCGCGGGCGCCGCCGAGGCGTTCGTGCTGCTGGCCCGCGCGCTGCGGCCCCGGAAGGCCGTCGTCGTCCACCCCTCCTTCACCGAGCCGGAGGCCGCGCTGCGGGCCGCCGGGCACCCGGTCACCCGGCTGCTCCTCTCCCCCGCCGACGGCTACCGGCTCGACCCCGCCGCCGTCCCCGAGGACGCCGACCTCGTCGTCGTCGGCAACCCGACGAATCCGACGTCGGTGCTGCACCCGGCCGCCCGGGTGGCCGCGCTGGCCCGCCCGGGCCGGGTGGTGCTGGTCGACGAGGCGTTCGCCGACACCGTTCCCGGCGAGCCCGAGTCGCTCGCCGGCCGGGCCGACGTGCCCGGGCTGCTCGTCGTGCGCAGCCTGACCAAGACGTGGGGCCTGGCCGGGCTGCGGGTGGGGTACGCCCTCGGCCCGCGCGAGCTGATCGCGGCGATGGCCGCCCAGCAGCCGCCGTGGCCGGTCAGCACCCCCGCGCTCGCCGCACTGGTGGCCTGCAGCACCCCGGCCGCCCGCGCCGAGGCGCACGCGGCCGCCGTCGCGCTGACCGGGCACCGGGCGGCGCTGCTGGCCGCCCTCCCGCCCGGCGTGGCGGTGCTCGGCGAGCCGCGCTCGTCGTTCGTCCTGCTCCACCTCCCGGACGGCGCGGGGGTGCGCGCCGCGCTGCGGGACGCCGGCTGGGCGGTGCGCCGCGGCGACACCTTCCCGGGCCTGACGACCGACCACCTCCGGGTCGCGGTGCGGGATCCGCGGACCTCGCGTGCGTTCGCCGGAACCCTCGCTGGGATCCTGGCGGGGACGCACGGGCCCGGATCCGCACCGGGAACCGCCCCCGGCATCCCCGAGGAGATCCGCTGAACGCCACCCCGGTGCCCCCCGAGTCGGGCACGGTCTACCCGGTCGGCCTGCGCCTGCGCGACCGGCTGGTCGTGGTCGTGGGCGGCGGCCGGGTGGCCCACCGGCGGGTCGCCGGCCTGCTCGAGGCTCGGGCCCGCGTCACCGTGGTCAGCCCGGAGGTGACGCCGGCGCTCGAGTCGCTCGCCACCGCCGGGGGCACGACCTGGCACCGGCGGACCTACCGGCCCGGCGACCTCGACGGCGCCTGGTACGCCGTCGCCGCGACCGACGACCCCGCGGTCAACGCCGCCGTGGCCGCGGAGGCCGAGCGGGCGCGCATCTTCTGCGCCCGGGCCGACGACCGCGCGGCGTCCAGCGTCTGGACGCCGGCCATCGGGCGGCAGGGCGACCTGGTCATCGGCGTGCACGGCGGCGGCGACCCGCAGCGGGCCATCGGCGTCCGGGACGCGATCGTCGCCGGGCTGACCGACGGCAGCGTCGGCGACCGGGCGGCCCGCCCGGCCCCCGGCGGCAGCGTGGTCCTCGTCGGCGGCGGCCCCGGCGACCCCGGGCTGATCACGGTGCGCGGCCGGCAGGCGCTGGCGCACGCCGACGTCGTCGTCGCCGACCACCTGGGCCCCCAGTCGCTGCTCGCCTCGCTGCCGCCCGAGGTGGAGGTCATCGACGCCTCGAAGCTGCCGCGCGGCCGGTCGATGGCCCAGGAGCGGATCAACCAGCTGCTCGTCGAGCACGCCCGCGCCGGCCGGCGGGTGGTCCGGCTCAAGGGCGGCGACCCGTTCGTCTTCGGCCGCGGCTTCGAGGAGCTGCAGGCCTGCGCCGCGGCCGGCATCCCGGTCGAGGTCGTCCCCGGCATCACCAGCGCCGTCGCGGTGCCCGCCCTCGCCGGCATCCCGGTCACCCACCGCGGGCTGACCCACGAGTTCGTCGTCGTCTCCGGCCACCTGCCGCCCGGCCACCCGCAGTCGCTGGTCGACTGGGCGGCGCTGGGCCGGCTTCGCGGCACGCTCGTCGTCCTCATGGGCGTCGACACGGCCCCGGCGATCGCCGCGGCGCTGGTCGAGCACGGCCGGGCACCCGGGACGCCGGTGGCGGTGGTCAGCGACGGCTCCACGGCCACCCAGCGCACGGTGCGCACCACGCTGGCCGAGCTGCCCCGCACCATCGCGACGGAGGCCGTCCGTCCCCCGGCGGTCTGGGTCGTCGGCGAGGTGGTCGGCCTGGGCACCGACGGCTGACCAGCCGCTCCCCCGTCAGCCGGCGGCGGCCACGGTCGCGAAGACGACGGTGTTGTCGGTGCTGGTGCCCGCGGCGTCGTCGAACTCGCCGCCACAGGTCACCAGGGCGACGTCGGCCCCCTCGGGGTGCCCGTTGAGGGCGTCGGCGAGCGCGCTGGTCGACTTGTCCAGGCCGGTCAGCGGCTCCCCCAGCACCGCCAGCCGCAGCACCGCGCCGCTGCCGTCGCGCAGCAGCACCTCGTCGCCGGGACGCAGCTCGTGCAGCCGGTCGAACACCCCCGGCCCGTCCTCCTGCTGGTGGCCGAGGACGACCGCCATGCGCCCGGAACCGGGGGGCGGCCCGTCGGACCACCACGACGTCGTCTCCATCGACTCCGGCACGCCGTAGCCCGCGACGGTCTGCCCGGTGAAGGGGTTCTCGTAGGTCACCGTGCCGCGCGATTCCACGACGGTGTCCACGCCGATCGCGGGGATCGCCAGCCCGGCGGGGACGATCGGCCCTGCGGCCGCCACCTCGGAGACGGCGGGGGCGGGGCCGGCTGCGCCCGGGCCGGCACCGGCCGGGCCCGGGCGGGCGGTCACGACCCAGAGCACCGCGAGGCCGGCCGCCAGGACGACGAGGAAGGCCCCGGCGGTGCGCAGGTCAGCGCTGCGGATCGGCCGCACGCCACTGCCTCCGGTACGCGGCCACGCCGGCGCCGGTGCCGGCCGCGAGCAGCAGCGCGCTCCCCAACGCGACCGGGAGCACGTCGGCACCGTCGTCCCCGGCTCCCGTCGGCGCGTAGCCGGGGTAGACCACGGGGTGCGCCACCGGCTCGGCCACCGGCGGGGCCGGTGCGGCCGGGACGTGCGGCTCGGGGGTGTCCGCGGGGGGCTGCTCCGCGGGGAGCGCGGGCACGCAGCCGGGGAGCGTCTCCGCCAGCAGCGTCAGGCCCTCGACGATCGACGACTCCTGGAGCGTCGCCGGGTCGAGGACCTCCTGCAGCTGCTCGCCCAGCCCCAGCAGGCCGTCCGGACCGCCGGCGGCCAGCCCCTCGAGCGCGCCCTGCAGCTCCCCGACCAGCGCCTCGAGCTCGGCGGGGAGCTCGGCCAGGCCGCCGGCGAGGAGCTCCAGGCTCTGCGTGACACCGTCCACGCACTCCTCCGGGAGGTGCAGCGCCGCCGCCAGCTCCCGCAGCGCCGACTCGAACTCGGCGGGCAGCTCCAGTGGGACCTCCGGGCCCGCCCCGGGGTCCGCCGCCCCGTCGCCGCCGGCGTCCCCACCGGGGAGCGGACCGGCGTCCCCACCGGGCAGCCCGGGCAGCGGACCGGCGTCCCCACCGGGCAGTCCCGGCAGCCCGCCGGCGTCCCCGGCACCGCCGGCACCGCCGGTCAGGCCGCCGAGCAGGTCGGTCACCGGCGGCAGCGGACCGGGCGGGGCGGCCTCGTCGGCCCACGCGAGGCCGGGGACGACGACGAGCGCCGCGGCCATGCCGGAGACGGCCAGCGCCCGGCGGCCGCGCGGCCTCGGGGAGCGGGTGGGGAACTGCGGCGACATGGCGGACCTCCGGCGACGAGACGTGCGTGGCATCACTGCGCAGCGCAACGACGACCGGACGGACCGGTCACGCCGCTCCTCGGCGCCACCCGAGTGTCATCACCAGCCGTTACCCGTCGGTCACTGATACCGGACGTACACACCCATCTCTCGCCCGGGTGACCGCCCCGCTCAGATGTTGGCGCCGTCCGGTGGCGGCCCGTCGGGGAGCTTCGCGGCGACCCCGGACCCGGACAGCTCCGGGGCGTCCATGCCGACGGTGTACGCCGTCATCGACAGCGAGCCGTAGGCGTAGCCGTCGACGAGCACGTCGACGGAGGCGTCGGTCGCCCCGGCGATGCCGGCGACGTAGAGCAGCGGCAGGAAGTGGTCCGGGGTCGGGACGGCGAGGTCGAAGTCGCGGTGCCCGTCGAGGCGGCCGGCGTCGGTCGGGTCGGTGAGCATGCACTCCTTCGCCGCCTCGTCGAACCGCTGCGCCCAGTCGAACCCGGCGTCGGGCAGCGCCCGGCTCACCCCGCCGAGGTTGTGCACCACGTTCCCGCTGCCGATCACCAGCACGCCGTCCTCGCGCAGCGGGGCCAGCGCCGCGCCCAGCTGCAGGTGGTAGTCGAAGGACTTGAGCGCGTTGATCGACAGCTGCACGACCGGGATGTCGGCGTCCGGGAAGGCGTGCGCGAGCACCGACCAGGCGCCGTGGTCGATGCCCCAGCTGTCCAGGTCGGCCCCCACCCAGGTGGGGTGCACGATGTCGGCCACCTCCTCGTACAGCCCCGGCAGCCCCGGCGGCTCGTAGCGGACGTCGAAGAGCTCGCGCGGGAAGCCGAAGAAGTCGTGGATGGTGCGCGGCCGGGGCATCGCGGTGATCGCCGTCGCCTGCACGTACCAGTGGGCGGAGACGACCAGGATCGCCCGGGGCCGGGGCACCGCACGGCCGAAGGCGCGCCAGGCCTCGGTGTACCGGTTGCTCTCCAGCGCGTTCATCGGGTTGCCGTGGCCGAGGAACGCGGCGGGCATGACGGGCATCGCTGACCTCCCTCTGCGTCGCCGCCGATCATCTCCCGCGCGGTGCCGCGCGGCGACACGCGCCGCAGCCGCGCACCGCTCAGGCCCGCGGCACCCGGGTCGCGGCGTCCTCCAGCAGCACCCGGCGCTCCGCCGCCGGCCGGCGCGGGCAGGACAGGCAGGTCGGCCCGGACGGCAGCCGGTCCATCAGGCAGCAGGACACCCGGGCGGTGAACCGCGCGCCGGCGACGTCGACGTAGCGGGGCACCGGCAGCGGGAACCCGACGGCCGCGGCCAGTGGACCGGCCAGCGCGGTGACCGCCGGGACGTCCCCCAGCGTCCGGCCGAGGCCCAGCAGCCCGTTGGCCAGCGAGTCCGTCGCGACGGCCCACAGCGGCCGCTGCCGCATCCGCCCCGCCTCGGCGAGCGCGGGGACGACCGCCGTCAGGCACTCCCGCAGGCCGGCCGCGGGGTCCCCGCCCGGCACCGCGGACACCGCCGCCACCGGCAGCCCACCGGGGCCCAGGTAGGCGGTCATGTGGGCCGGCCGGGCCGAGAGCGGGCGCGCCACGGCCAGGCCGGCCAGCACCGGGACCAGGAGCACCGCCGACGCCGAGTACCACCACACCGTCGCGTGCACCCGGAGGTCCCCGGCCCGCTGGCGGGCGGCCCGGGCGGCCAGCAGCTCGGCCAGCCGGCGGGGGTCCGCGAGCTGCGTCACCGGTACCGGCACGGCACCGGGCGGCGGTACCAGGCCGAGCGCGGCGGCACCGGGGATGCGCGCCGCCACCTCCGCCTGCGGACCGCTCACCGGGCCAGTGTGGCCGGTCGTCGCTCCGCACGTCGCGTGGGGCAGACGACCGAGCGCTACGGCCATACGGTGTGTCCTGGACCACGCTGCACCGTCGCGGACCCAGGCGACGCCGGACCCGGGAGGACCCCCATGAGCGAGACGACCCAGGCAGACGGCCGGACCTTCGCGCCGCCCGAGGCCCTGGCGGCGCAGGCCAACGTCGGTCCCGAGGTGTACGACGAGGCCGCCCGCGACCGGCTGGCGTTCTGGGCCTCGGCCGCCGGGCGGCTGAGCTGGGCGCAGCAGTGGGACGAGGTGCTCGACTGGAGCAACCCGCCGTTCGCGAAGTGGTTCGTCGGCGGCCGGCTCAACGTCGCCTACAACTGCGTCGACCGGCACGTCGAGGCCGGCCACGGCGAGCAGGTGGCCTACCACTGGGAGGGCGAGCCGGGCGACACCCGCACGATCACCTACGCCCAGCTCAAGGACGAGGTCTGCAAGGCCGCCAACGCGCTCACCGAGCTCGGCGTCGGGGCCGGTGACCGGGTGGCCATCTACCTGCCGATGATCCCCGAGGCGATCATCTCGATGCTCGCCTGCGCGCGCATCGGCGCGGTACACATGGTGGTCTTCGGCGGCTTCTCGGCCGACGCGCTGGCCAGCCGGATCACCGACGCCGGCGCCCAGGTGGTCATCACCTCCGACGGCGGCTACCGCCGCGGGGCCCCGAGCGCGCTCAAGCCCGCCGTCGACGAGGCGGTGGACCGCACCGAGAGCGTGCGGCACGTGCTGGTCGTCAAGCGCACCGAGCAGGACGTCGCCTGGAACGACGACCGCGACCTGTGGTGGCACGACGCCGTGGGCCGGCAGTCCACCGAGCACGAGTGCGAGTTCTTCGACGCCGAGCACCCGCTCTACATCATGTACACCTCGGGCACGACGGCGAAGCCGAAGGGCATCCTGCACACCAGCGGCGGCTACCTCACCCAGGTCGCCTACACCCACTGGGCGACCTTCGACCTCAAGCCCGACACCGACGTCTTCTGGACCGCGGCCGACGTCGGCTGGGTCACCGGCCACAGCTACATCGTCTACGGCCCGCTGGCCAACCGGGCCACGAGCGTCATGTACGAGGGCACCCCGGAGACCCCGCACCGCGGCCGCTGGTTCGAGCTGATCCAGAAGTACGGCGTCACGATCCTGTACACCGCGCCCACGGTCATCCGCACGTTCATGAAGTGGGGCGAGGACGTCCCCGCCGGCTTCGACCTCTCCTCGCTGCGGCTGCTCGGCTCGGTCGGCGAGCCGATCAACCCCGAGGCCTGGCTCTGGTACCACGAGCACATCGGCGGCGGCCGCTGCCCGATCATGGACACCTGGTGGCAGACCGAGACCGGGGCGCACATGCTCACCCCGCTGCCCGGCGTCACGAACCTGACCCCCGGTTCGGCGCAGCACCCCTTCCCGGGCATCTCCGCCAAGGTCGTCGACGACGAGGGCAACGAGCTCACCGACGACTCCACCGGGCTCCTCGTGCTCACCGAGCCCTGGCCGGCGATGCTGCGCACCATCTGGGGCGACGACGACCGCTACGTCGACACCTACTGGTCCCGCTTCGGGAACGACGTCTACTTCGCCGGCGACGGCGCGAAGAAGGACGCCGAGGGCAACATCTGGCTGCTGGGCCGGGTCGACGACGTCATGAACGTGTCCGGCCACCGCATCTCCACCACCGAGGTCGAGTCCTCCCTGGTCGGGCACCCCGCGGTCGCGGAGGCCGCGGTCGTCGGCGCCAGCGACCCGACCACCGGTCAGGGCATCGTCGCGTTCGTGATCCTGCGCGAGAGCGGCACGGACTCCGGCGACGAGCTGGTGCAGACGCTGCGGACCCACGTGGCCCGCGACATCGGCCCGATCGCCAAGCCGCGCCAGATCATGGTGGTGCAGGAGCTGCCCAAGACCCGGTCCGGGAAGATCATGCGCCGGCTGCTGCGCGACATCGCCGAGAACCGCGAGCTGGGCGACGTCACCACGCTCACCGACTCCTCGGTGATGAACATGATCAAGGACAAGCTGCCCGCCGCACCCGCCGAGGACTGACCTCGCGGGCAGCGGAGGCCCTGCCCACGTCCCGCCCCGGCGCGCCGTGGGCAGGGCCTCCCGCGCTCCCGCTCAGCCCCTTGCCGGGTCACCGGGACGCGGACACGGTGGTCATGGGGCACGATCGTCCCGACCAGCAGTTCCACCGAAGGAGGAGCCACCCGTGGCCCACAGTGTGTCGTCGACCCGCACGGACGGGGCCAGCCCGGCCGTCGAGCCCTCCATCGGCACGCTCGTGCAGAGCGCGATGGCCGACGTCTCGACGCTGGTGCGCAACGAGATCGAGCTGGCCAAGGCGGAGATCGGCGCCTCGGCGAAGAAGGGCGGCATCGGCGCCGCCTCCTTCGCCGCGGCCGGCGTGTTCGCCGCCTTCGCCGGCATCTTCTTCTTCATCGCGCTGGCCGAGTTCCTCACCTGGCTCGGCCTCGCCCGGTGGATCTCCTACGCCATCGTCTTCCTCCTGCTGATCGCGCTGGCCGGCGTCGCGGCGCTCGTCGGGAAGAAGATGATCAAGAAGATCGAGAAGCCCGAGCGGACGATGGAGTCGCTGCGCGAGCTGCCCGAGGTGATGCACCGCGAGGCCCCGGGGGCCCGGCACCGGGAGGTCCCGGTGGTCAGCGGCGGCAAGGTGGAGCTGCGCAGCAACGAGCCCTACCGGGTCTGAGGCCGATGACCGTCCCCCCGGACGGCCGTCCCGACGCCACGAGCGTCCTGCTCCCCGGGCCGTGGACCCACCGCGACATCTCCGCCAACGGCGTGCGGCTGCACGCGGCGGAGGCCGGGGAGGGGCCGCTCGTCCTGCTGCTCCACGGCTTTCCGCAGTTCTGGTGGACCTGGCGCGCGCAGCTGACCTCGCTCGCGGAGGCCGGGTTCCGCGCGGTCGCCCCGGACCTGCGCGGCTACGGGGCCAGCGACAAGCCACCCCGCGGGTACGACCTGCCCACCCTCTCCGCCGACGTCGCGGCGCTGGTGCGGGCGCTCGGCGAGCGCGACGCCGTGGTGGTCGGCCACGACTGGGGCGGCCTGCTCGGCTGGACGATGGCCGCCCTGCACCCCCGGGTCGTGCAGCGGCTCGTCGTCGTCTCGATGGCCCATCCCCGGCGGCTGCGGGCCGGCATGACCGATCGCCGGCAGCGCCGGGCTCTGCGGCACGCCCTGGGCTTCCAGGTGCCCCGGCTGCCCGAGCGCCGGCTGACCCGCCTCGACGACGACCCGGTCGCCGACCTGATGCAGCGCTGGGCCGGCCCGGACTGGGCCCGCACGCCCGACTTCGCCGCCGCCGTGGACCGGTACCGCGCGGCGGCACGCATCCCGCAGGCCGCCTACGGCGCGATGGAGTACTACCGCTGGGCCGGCCGGTCGCAGCTGCGGCCCGACGGACTGCGCTACGCGCGCCGGATGGCGGCGCCGATCACCGCGCCGACGCTGCAACTGCACGGCGCGCTGGACCCGTACGTCCTGCCGGAGACCGCGCGCGGATCCGGCCGGTACGTCGCCGGTGCCTACGAGTGGCGCGAGCTGGCCGGGGTGGGCCACTTCCCGCAGGAGGAGGCCCCGGAGGAGATCGGCCGGGCCGTCGCCGCCTGGGCCCGCGGCTGACCGCCCCTTTCCGGGCGGGAACCCCTACTCGCAGGGGCCGGTGCCGACCTCGGCCAGGGCCCGGCTGCCCTCCGCCGCCGCGTCGGCCACCTGCGGGCCGGTGAGCGCGTAGCCGGTGTCCGGGTCGTCGATCGCCGAGGCGAAGACGACCCCGAGGACGCTCCCGTCGGGGGCGAACAGCGGGCCACCGGAGTTGCCGGCGCGCACCTGGCCGTAGAGCGCGTAGACGTCGCGGACGACGGTGCGCGTGTTCCGGAAGTCGGGGCCGCTGATCTCGCCGCGGTCCCGGACGCGGGCCGGCCCGACGTAGAAGGGGCCGCCGCCGGGGTAGCCCATGATGATCGCGTCGTCGCCCGAGTCGGCCGACTCCGCCGTGAAGCGCAGCGGCACCTGGGGCAGCCCGGGCACCGCGAGCACCGCCACGTCGATCTCCTCGTCGACCAGGACGGGGATCGCGTCGTACTCCTCGCCCTCGGCGACGACGACCGGATCGGTGACGCCGGCCAGCACGTGGGCGTTGGTCATGACCCGCTGGGGGGCGTAGACGAACCCGGACCCGTCGATCTGCCGCGAGCAGGAGGGCGCGACCCCGCGGATCTTCACCACCGAGCCCTGCACCGACGTGACGACGTCGCTGCTCTGCAGCGACGGGTCCGGCGCCGGCACGGCCCGCGCATCGGTCGGGGTGAGCGGATCGAGGACGTCGGGCAGCCCCCGCCGGTCGATCGCCTCGCGCAGGCTCTCGTAGACGTTGCGGACCCCGTCGGGGACCGCCCGGTCGACGGCCTGCACCAGCGCCGACTGCCGCACCTGGCTGGCCACCTGCGGGAACGGCGAGCTGGCCAGCGGCGAGGCGACCATCCACGCGACCAGCAGGACCGACGCCGCCGAGACCACGGCACCGGCGACCGAGTCGACCATCTCGGCCGGCTCCCAGGTGACCCGGGAGCGCACCGCCCGGCCGATCGCCCCGGCCAGGATCTGCCCCAGCAGCGCCCCGGCGAGCACCACGACCAGAGCGGCGAAGACCCGCGTGACGCTGGAGCCCTCGATGCGGTCGGCCACCGGGCCGGCGAGCTGCGCGCCCAGCACGGCGCCGCCGAGGAAGCCGAGGATCGAGGTCGCCGAGACGAGCAGCCCCTGGCGGAACCCGGAGAGCGCGAAGAGCAGGGCGAGGACGATCAGGACCAGGTCGACCAAGGACACCGGCGGCTACCCGCTGACCGTCATCGTGCCCACCTGCCCGAGCTGCAGGTGGAACGTGCAGGCGAACGGGTAGTCGCCCGGCGTCGTCACCTCGAACTCGATGGTCTCCTCCTGCCCGGGGGCGAGGAAGGCGACGCCTGCGTCGATCGGGGCCGGCAGCTCGTCGTCAGTGTATTCGAGGTTGTGGGTCATCTCGTCGGCGAGGTTGACCACGGTGAGCCGCACGCGGCCGGGGGCGACGGTGAACCGGTCGGGGTAGAACTCGTAGTCGTCCCTGGTCTGGACGGTGACCTCCTGGACGCCGTCCTCGGCGACGGTCACCTCACCCAGGCCCTGCGTGGAGCCCGGGCCCTCGGTGGACGGTGCCGGGGCCTCCCCGCCACCCCCGCAACCGGTCAGCGCTCCGGCGACCAGGGCCGCGCCGACGCCCACCGCGGCGGCCCGCCGTCGCCACATCCACCCGCTCATCGGGGCCGAACCGTACGCGTCGGAGCACCGTCGGGCGCGGGATCGGCCACCGTCGGCGCGGCGGCGTCCCCCGTCTCGTCGTCGTCCCCGGAGCCCGGCAGGGTGTAGGGGCGCAGCATCGACTCGGGGATCGGGCGGACGTCGCGCTGGTTCCACGGCCGGGCCAGCCCGGCCGCCTCGAGGATCGCCTCCAGCAGCCCGGCCGTGAAGCCCCAGACCAGCATGTCGGCCACCGTGAACGCCGGCCCGATGTGGCCCGACGGGTGCCGGAGCCGGAACCGGTTGCCCGGGTCCGCCAGCTCGGCGAGGGGCACCCGGGCCACGCGGGCGACCTCGTGCGGATCGCCGACGCTGACGTCGCGCGGGTCGTCCCACCAGCCGACCACCGGGACGACCAGGCGGTCCGACGGGGGCAGGTAGAGCTCCTGCAGCGTCGCGAGCACCCGCACGCCGTCGGGGTCGATCCCGGCCTCCTCCTGCGCCTCGCGCAGCGCCGTCCCCACGGGGAAGTCGTCGCCTGGGTCGACCCCGCCGCCCGGGAAGGCCGGCTGGCCGGCGTGGCTGCGCAGGTGCGCGGACTTCTCGATGAGCAGCACGTCCGGCCCCCGGGCGCTCTCGCCGAAGAGGATCAGCACCGCTGACCGCCGGGCGGTGGCGGTGACCTTCGGCATCCGGTGCCGCAGCGGCAGGTCGGCCGCGGCGTCCAGCAGCCGGTGGAGGTACTCCGGGAGCCCGTCGACGTCCGGTGCGGCGCTCACAGCTGCACCCCGAGGTGCTCGGCGACCAGGCCGCGCAGCTCGTCCAGCGAGCTCACCGGACCGGCCTCGGTGTGCACCAGCGCGCCGTCGGCGTCGACGAAGTAGGTGAACGGCAGCACGTTCAGGCCCAGCTCGGCCATCAGCTGCCCCTCGCCGTCGAACGCACTCGGGAAGGTGACGCCCACGTCGTCGGCGAACGAGGCCGCCTGCGGCAGCCCGTCCTTGCTGATCACGCCGACCATCCGCACCTGGTTCCCCGCCACCTCGGCGAACTCCTGGAGGATCGGCATCTCCTCCCGGCACGGCGCGCACCAGCTCCCCCACAGGTTCACCACCATGGGGACGCCGGGGGCGCGGCCGAGGTCGAGGGAGCCGCCTCCGGGGCAGTCGAAGGAGAGCGCGGGCAGCCGCTCGGCGCCCGCCGCCGCGGTGCCGGGCTGCTCCGGGCAGGCGGCCAGCGCGGCGACCGGCGTCGTCGTGGCCGGCGCCGCGGCCGGGCCGTCGTCGTCGGCGGCGGCGCAGCCACCCAGCAGCATCGCGGCCACCAGGCCGAGGAACGGCAGAGCGCGGCGCATCACTCGGTGTCCGAGGCGGTCGGGGTCTTCACGAGCTTCAGCGCGACCTCCGGATCGACCGGGCCGATGCCGAACGACGGGCACCACTGCGCCAGCCCGCACGCGCCGCAGGCCGCCTTCTTGGCGTGGCAGACCCGCCGCCCGTGGAAGATCACCCGGTGGCTGAAGTCGGTCCACTCCTTCTTCGGCACCAGCTTCGCGATCTCGGCCTCGACCTTGACCGGGTCGTCCTCCGCGGTCCAGCCGAACCGGCGCACCAGCCGGCCGAAGTGGGTGTCGACCGTCAGCCCCGGGACGCCGAAGGCGTTGCCGAGGACGACGTTCGCCGTCTTGCGGCCGACCCCCGGCAGGGTGACGAGGTCGGCCATCCGCGGCGGCACCTCGCCGTCGAAACGCTCGACCAGCGCCTGGCTGAGCCCCAGCACCGAGTTCGCCTTGGCCCGGAAGAAGCCGGTGGGCTTGAGGACGGCCTCGAGCTCCTCGCGGTCCGCGCCGGCGAGGGCGAACGCGTCCGGGTACCTCGCGAACAGCGTGGGCGTCACCTTGTTGACCATCTTGTCGGTGGTCTGCGCGGACAGGACGGTGGCCACCAGCAGCTCGAAGGGGTTGGTGAAGTCCAGCTCGCAGTGGGCGTCCGGGTGGATGACCGCCAGCTCCCGGGCCATCCGCCGCGCCCGGCGGGTGCGCCCGAGCGGCGACTCGCCCGGGTCGAACGGGGAGGCCCCGGTGAGCGCCGCGCGGGTGGGTCGCCGGGTTCGGGTCGGGCGCGCGTAGGCCGGTGGGGACGCGGGTGCGGACACGCGGTCGAGGGTATGCGGCCCTGCCGACCCTCTTCCGCCGTGCCATCATCGAGGACGGACCGCTCCCCCCGAGTGCCGCCGACGACGCAGAGGAGGTCGGGATGGTCGCCCTCAGTGTCATCCTGTTCCCACCGCTGCTGATCGCGTTCCTGCTGGTCATGGAGCGCGTCGAGGAACCCCTGCGCCGCCCGGCGTCGCCCCGCGAGGTCAGCGAGTTCCTGAACACGGCCACGCCCGGCGAGGTGGACACCCTCGCCACCTCGGGCCTCCGGCGGGCGCTGTCCCGCTGGCGGCGCCGTCGCAGTGGCGGCCGGCGCCGGTCCGAGAACCCCCCGATGGTCTGAGCGGCGGGGACCCGGCGACCGCTCCCTCCCCCGGAGTGGGCACGTTCCGGACCACCGATCGGGTGACCGACCGCACAGCCGCCTAGACTCGCCGTGGGCACGGGCATCCCTGTGCCCGCAGACAGTGTGAGAGGACGTGCAGTGGACGAGGTGCTGGCTCAGTCGGGGCTCTTCCAGGGGCTCTCCGAGGACGCGGTGGACCCCGTCATCAGCCGGCTCGAGACGATCACCCTGCCCCGGGGCCGGGTGGTCTTCAACGAGGGCGAGCCGGGCGACAGCCTCTACATCGTCATGACCGGCAAGATCAAGCTCTCCCGCCGCTCGCCCGACGGCCGGGAGAACGTGCTGGCGGTCATGGGTCCCTCGGACCAGTTCGGCGAGCTGTCGGTCTTCGACCCGGGCCCGCGCACCGCGACCGCGACCGCGGTCACCGACGTCAAGCTGGCCCGCATGCCGCAGTCGGTGCTGCTGCCCTGGATCGAGGCGCACCCGGAGATCGGCGAGCAGCTGCTGCGGGTCCTGGCCCGGCGCCTGCGCCGCACCAACGACAGCGTCGCCGACCTGATCTTCACCGACGTCCCGGGCCGCGTGGCCAAGGCGCTGCTGCAGATGGCCGACCGCTTCGGCAGCCGGGACTCCGACGGGCTGCGCGTCAAGCACGACCTCACCCAGGAGGAGCTGGCCCAGCTGGTCGGCGCCTCCCGCGAGACGGTGAACAAGGCCCTGGCCGACTTCGTGCACCGCGGCTGGATCCAGCTGCAGGGCAAGTCCGTCGTCGTCCTCGACGAGGAGCGCCTGCGCCGCCGCGCGCGCTGACCCTTCCCGCGTCGAACCAGCGAGGCCCGGAACCGCTCAGGTTCCGGGCCTCGCTGGTTCGTCCCCGCTCCTGCCCAGCTCGCGGCCGCCCGCTCTGGGGGTCGATCTCGCGTACTCGGGGTCCTGCAGGACCCCCACAGCGCGAACACGACCCCCAGAGCCGGGGTGCCGGCGGTGGACTCGTGCCGCGGCGTGGCGAGCGGGCTACGAGGGGAGCGGCACCGCCAGGCGGATGCGGGTGCCGTCGGGCAGGACCGCCCAGCGACCCTCGGGGGTCTCCTCGAACCGAGGGCTGATCGGGTGCAGCGGGTCCGGCGGGGAGCCGGCCAGCGCGGCCGCCACGTCCGGGAAAGCGACCAGCTGACCGAGGGTGTGCGACGTCGGCGGCAGCATCGGGCGGGTGCCCGCGTCGAGCTCGGCCAGCGCTGCGGCCGGGCTGAGCCACGCCGCCTCGTCGGCCTCCCCGGAGACGTCCCGCGCCTCCTGGCCGACCGGCAGCGCCGCGGCGAAGAACTTGGTGTCGTAGCGACGCGGCTCGACCGGCGGGGTGATCCAGTGCGCGAAGGGGCGCAGCAGGTCCGACCGGAGCACGAGGCCGCGGTCGGCCAGCAGGCCGGCCAGGGAGATCTGCCGGCTGAGCAGCGCCTGGCGCTGCTCCTCCCAGTCGTTCCCCGAGACGTCGGGGACGACGGAGCCGTCGGGCAGTCCGGCCAGCAGGACCCCGGCCTCCTCGAACGTCTCGCGCACCGCGGCGCACACCAGCTCGCGGGCGGTGCGCTCGTCGCAGCCGAAGGCGGTCGCCCACTGCGCCGGCGCGGGCCCGGCCCAGCCGATGTCGGTGTCGCCGTCGCGCGGGTCGACGCCGCCGCCGGGATAGGCGGTCATCCCACCGGCGAAGGGCATCCCCTTGGTGCGGCGGAGCAGGTACACCTCGAGCCCGGGCGTCCCGTCCCGCAGCAGCAGGACCGTCGCCGCCTGCTTCGGTTCGGCGCTCACCGAAGCTCGACGGTGAGCTCGACCTCCACGGGGGCACCCAGCGGCAGCTCGGCCACCCCCACGGCGCTGCGGGCGTGCCGGCCCGCCTCGCCGAAGATCCGGCCCAGCAGCTCGCTGGCGCCGTTGACCACCCGCGGCTGCCCGGTGAAGCCCTCGACGCTGGCCACGTAGCCCACGACGCGCACGACGCGGGCGACGGAGTCCAGGCCCACGAGGTCGTCGATGGCGGCCAGGGCGTTCAGCGCGCAGAGCTTGGCGTCGGCCGCGGCCGCCTCCGCGTCCACCGAGCCGCCGACCTTGCCGGTGCGGCGCAGCCCGCCGTCGACGAACGGCAGCTGGCCGGAGGTGAACACCAGCGAGCCGGTGCGCACGGCCGGGACGTAGGCGGCGACGGGCGCGGCCACCGGCGGCAGGCGGATGCCGAGCTCGGCGAGCCGGGCGTGCCAGCTCGGGGCCGCCTCGGAGGAGGCGGTCATACCGGGCGCTTGAGGTAGGCGACCAGCTGCTGGGCCCCGCCGGGGCCGGGGAGCACCGTCACCAGTTCCCAGCCGTCGACGCCCCAGGAGTCGAGGATCGCCTTGGTGTTGTGGACCAGCAGGGGGATGGTCGCGTACTCCCACTTCTGGCGCGCGGCTTCGCTCATGGGCGCGACGCTACTGCAGCCGCGCGCCGTGGCGGGCAGCGCCGCCGCCGTCCCGGCACCGCCGCGGCGGGCCGACCCGCTCACCAGCTCCTACGCTGGTGCCGTGCCCCCCGAACTGTCGCCCGCGCGCCTGCACGTGGTCACCGGCAAGGGAGGGACGGGGAAGACCACCGTCGCCGCCGCCCTGGCGCTGGCGCTGGCCGCCGACGGGCGCTCGGTGCTGCTGGTGGAGACCGAGGGCCGGCAGGCCATCGCCCAGCTGTTCGACACCGCACCGCTGCCCTACGAGGAGCGCCGGATCGCCGTCGCGCGCGGCGGTGGCGAGGTGAAGGCGCTGGCCATCGACGTCGAGGAGGCGCTCCTCGACTACCTCGACATGTTCTACAACCTCCGGCGGGCCGGCCGGGCGCTGCGCAAGATGGGCGCGATCGACTTCGCCACCGCCATCGCACCGGGTCTGCGCGACGTGCTGATCACCGGGAAGATCAAGGAGGCGGTGACCCGCCGCCAGAACGGCCGGCCGGTCTACGACGCCGTGGTCGTCGACGCGCCACCCACCGGGCGGATCACCCGCTTCCTCGGCGTCACCGGTGAGATGTCCCAGCTGGCCCGGTCCGGCCCGATCAAGACCCAGAGCGACGGCGTCATGGCGGTGCTGCGCTCCCCGCAGACGGCGGTCCACCTGGTCACCATCCTGGAGGACATGCCCGTGCAGGAGACCGCCGACGCCATCGCCGAGCTGCAAGCCGCCGGGATGCCGATCGGCTCGGTCGTGGTCAACATGGCGGCCGAGCCGGTGCTGCCGGCCGCGGCCCTCGCCCGCGCGGTCGCCGGCGAGCTGACCGGCGCGGACCTGTCCCCCGCCCTCGCGACGGCGCAGCTCCCGGGCGGCCCCGAGCTCGCCGACGCGCTGGCCGCCGAGGTGGTGGAGCACGCCCGCCGCTGGGCCTCGCAAGACGCGCTGCGCCACCAGGTGACCGCGCTGGACCGCCCCACGCTGGAGCTGCCGCTGCTGCCCGGCCCGATCGACCTCGGCTGCCTGTTCGAGCTGGCCGGGCGGCTCGAGGAGCACCTGCGCGCGGAGGTGACCCGCTGATGGCCGCCGACACGACCACCGAGCCGCGCACCCGCGCACCGCGGCAGGCTCCGGCGATGGACCTGGACGCCCTGATCGCCGACCGGGAGACCCGCATCGTCGTCTGCTGCGGCGCCGGCGGCGTCGGGAAGACGACGACGTCGGCGGCCCTCGCGCTCGCCGCGGCCCAGGCCGGGCGCACCGTCGTCGTGCTCACCATCGACCCGGCCCGGCGGCTCGCGCAGTCGCTCGGCCTCGTCGAGCTGGACAACGAGCCGCGGCGGGTCGACGTCCCGGGGGCGCCGGGCGAGCTGCACGCGATGATGCTGGACATGAAGCGGACGTTCGACGACATCGTCACCGCTCACTCCACGCCCGAACGGGCCCAGGCGATCCTGGACAACCCCTTCTACCAGGCGCTCTCCTCCTCCTTCGCCGGCACGCAGGAGTACATGGCGATGGAGAAGCTGGGCCAGCTGCGGGCCAGCGAGGAGTGGGACCTGGTCATCGTCGACACCCCGCCGTCCCGCTCCGCGCTGGACTTCCTCGACGCCCCCAACCGCATGAGCCGGTTCCTCGACGGCACGATGATCCGGCTGCTCATGGCGCCCAGCCGGACCGGGTTCAAGTTCGCCAGCGCCGGTTTCCTGCTGTTCAGCCGGATCGTCAGCAAGATCCTGGGCGGCCAGCTGCTCCGGGACATCTCCGCCTTCGTCGCCGCGCTGGACACCATGTTCGGCGGCTTCCGCGAGCGGGCGACGGCGACCTACGAGCTGCTGCGCCGTCCGGGCACCTGGTTCGTGGTGGTCGCCGCCCCCGAGCCGGACGCGCTGCGGGAGGCGTCCTACTTCGTCGACCGGCTCTCCGCCGAGGGCATGCCGCTGGCCGGGCTGGTCCTCAACCGCACCCACCCCCCGGCGACGACCGGGCTCTCGGCGACCCGCGCGGAGGGCGCGGCCGAGAACGTCGCCGAGGCCGGCGGCGACGCGGCCGACCTGGTGGCGGCGGCGCTGCGGGTGCACGCCGAGCGGATGCAGCTGGCGGGGCGCGAGCAGCACCTGGCCGACCGGTTCACCAGCGCCCACCCCGACGTCGCGGTGCGCACCGTCCCGGCCGCCGCCGGGGACGTGCACGACCTCGAGGGGCTACGGGTCATGGCCGAGGCGCTCATCGGTCCGGACGGCGACACGCCGACGGGCACGCCGAGGACGCGCGTCCTGCCCGCGCGCCGCGGCTGAGCGCGGCGCCCCGGCAGCGCCACCCGACGTACCCTGGCCGCGATGTCGGAGAACGCGCGCGTCCGGACCCGTCTGCTCGCCAAGCTCGCCGCGACGATCGTCGTCGCCGGCGCGCTCGTGGCGGGACTCATGCTGCCCTGGATCGGCGGGACGGGGCTGGCGGCACGCAACTCCGTGTCGCTGCTCGACGCGCTCCCGGTGGAGCTCACCGACAAGACCCCCGCGGGGGTCACCCGGGTGCTCGCCGCCGACGGCACGCTGATCACGAACTTCTACGAGCACAACCGCATCCCGGTGACGTCGGACCAGATCGCCGAGGTCATGAAGCAGGCCCTCGTCGACATCGAGGACTCCCGCTTCTACGACCACAACGGCCTCGACGTGCAGGGCACCGTGCGGGCGCTGATGAAGAACCTCGCCGCCGGGTCGGTGCAGGAGGGCGGCTCGACGCTCACCCAGCAGCTGGTGAAGCAGACCCTGCTGCAGACGGCGACCACCCCCGAGGCCCGCGAGGCCGCCGACGCGCAGAACGTCGGCCGCAAGCTGCGGGAGGCGCGGCTGGCCCTCGCCCTGGAGGACACCTACTCCAAGGACGAGATCCTCACCCGCTACCTGAACCTGGTGTACTTCGGGCAGGGCGCCTACGGCATCCAGGCCGCGGCCCAGCGGTACTTCAGCGTCGACGCCGCCGACCTCACCCTCCCCCAGGCGGCCATGCTCGCCGGGCTGGTGCAGAGCCCCTTCTACGACGAGCCGATCAACAACCCGGAGAACGCGCAGATCCGGCGCAACCAGGTGCTGCAGCGCATGCACGACCTGGGCCACATCACCGACCAGGAGCTGGCCGACATCGCGCCGCAGCCGGTCCAGGTGGCCCCCGGGCAGCCGCCGGCGAACGGGTGCATCGACGCGGTGATCGGCGGGTTCTTCTGCGCCTTCGTCCAGCAGTACGTGATCGGCACGCTGGGCCTGACCCAGGCCGACCTGAACAAGGGCGGGCTGACCATCCAGACCACGCTGCGCCCGGACATGCAGCTCGCCGGTGACCAGGCCGTGCTGAACACCGTGCCCATGGGTGACGAGACCGTCGGTGTCTACGACGCGATCGAGCCGGGCACCGGTCACGTGCTCGCGATGAGCGTCAACCGCCGCTACGGCTGCGACGGCCCCGAGTGCGAGTCGGTGAACTTCGCCGTCGTCCCGACCAAGGGTTCCGGCTCGACCTTCAAGACCTTCGTCGCCGCCGCCGCCCTGGAGATGGGGCTCCCGGCGAGCCACACCATCACCACGAGCGAGCCGTACACCTCCCGGGTCTACGAGGCCTACGACCCCGAGACGCAGGAGATCGAGCCCTACTCGATCGGCAACGTGGGCAGCTCGTACCCGCGGACGCTGACCATGACGCAGGCCCTGTACATGTCCTCCAACACCTACTTCCTGGCGCTGGAGGACGCGCTCGGCTCCATCGAGCCGGCCGTCGAGATGGCGCAGCGGCTGGGCATGACCTTCGACTACTCGGTCACCCAGACCCCGGCCCAGACGATCATCGACGAGAACCGCCCGTCGTTCGCCTACGGCACCGACGGCGTCAGCCCGCTGGACCTGGCGAACGCCTACGCGACGATCGCCGCCCGCGGCGTGAAGTGCACGCCGACGCCGATCGTGGCGATCACCACGCCGAACGGGAAGCCGTTCACCGGCGCGGACGGCGAGCCGGTGGTCCAGGAGAACAGCTGCGAGCAGGTGCTCGAACCCGGCATCGCCGACACGCTGAACCAGATGATGATCAAGGACGTCGAGCCGGGCAACCGGCTGCAGACCGGCTCGCGGGCCCACATCCCCGGCCACCAGATCGCCGGCAAGACGGGCACGGTGAACGACAACGACTCGGTGACGTTCGTGGGGTCCACCCCCGAGTACACGGCCAGCGTCATGGTGTTCCGAGCGCGGGACAACCTGAGCGTGGGTGGCTTCGGCGGCGGCAAGCCGGCCGGCATCTGGCGCGACGCGATGGCGCCGATCCTGGGCAACCAGCCGGCCGCGGCGTTCCCGCCCGCCGATCCGAAGTACGCCGGCCGCGGCGTCGACGCCGCACCCACCGGCCCCGTGCGGGACGACTCGAACCGTCGCAACCGGACCGGGACGACGCAGCAGCGCACCACCACGCCGCCGCCCGCGCCGGCGCCCCCGCCGCCCGCGGAGCCGCCGCCGGCCGACACCGCGACGGGCACGGAACCCACGCCGGGCGCCATCGACGAGCCGGAGCCGCAGACTCCGCCGCCCGTCGACTAGGGGGAGCGAGCCGCCGTCAGCCCAGCTGGCGGCGCACCTCGGCGGCGATGCGGGAGCCCTCGGCCCGCCCGGCGACGACCGCGTTCGCCGCACCCATGACCTTGCCCATGTCCTTCATGCCCGAGGCGCCGGTGCGGGTGACGACGTCGGCGACGATCGCGGCCAGGTCGGCGTCGTCGAGCTGCGCCGGCAGGTAGCCGGCGAGGACGTCGCCCTCCGCCTGCTCGCGCGCGGCCTGCTCGGCGCGGCCGGCCGAGCCGAACGCCTCGGCGGCCTCCCGCCGCTTCTTCGCCTCGCGGCGCAGCACCGCCTGCACCTCGTCGTCGGTGAGCGCGCGGGCCTCCTTGCCCGCCACCTCCTCCGCGCTGACGGCGGCGAGCACCATGCGCAGCGTGGCGGTGCGCAGCTCGTCACGGGCCTTCATGGCGGTGGTCAGGTCGGCGCGCAGCTGTTCCTTGAGGTCGGGCACGGGGACCAGCCTGACACGACGCCGTCGCGGTCCGCGCCCGTAGGCTCGGCGGGTGCGCTGGTACACCGCCGTCCCCACCGCCGCCGTCGCCTCGGGCGCGGCGGTCACCGCATACGCGAGCCTCTACGAACGCACCCGCTGGACGCTGCGCCGCTTCGACGTCCCGGTGCTGGCGCCCGGCTCCGCGCCGCTGACGATCCTCCAGCTGTCGGACCTGCACATGACCGCCGGGCAGCGGAGCAAGCAGGAGTGGATCGCCGGGCTGGCCGAGCTCGAGCCCGATCTGGTGATCAACACCGGGGACAACCTCGCCGGCTTCGACGCCGTCCCGCCGACCCTGCGCGCCCTCGACCCGCTGATGGACCGGCCGGGCGCCTTCGTGCTCGCCAGCAACGACTACTACGCGCCCCGGCCGAAGAACCCCCTCAAGTACTTCAAGCGCGACCACAAGCGGGTGCACGGCGACGAGCTGCCCTGGCGCGACCTGCGCGACGGCATGCGCGACCGGGGCTGGCTGGACCTCACCAACGGCCGCGGCGAGCTGACCGTCGGCGGCCGGCGGATCGTCTTCGCCGGCGTCGACGACTCGCACCTCAAACGGGACCGCTACGACCTCGTCGCCGGTCCGGCCGACGCCGGCGCCGACGTGCGGATCGGGCTGGCCCACTCCCCCGAGCCGCGGGTGCTCGACCGGTTCGCCGCGGACGGCTACGACCTGCTGCTCTGCGGGCACACGCACGGCGGGCAGCTGCGGGTGCCGTTCTACGGGGCGCTGGTGACCAACTGCGGCATCGACCGTGACCGGGTGCGCTGGCTGCACCGCTGGGCGCCGCCCTCGCCCGCGCGCCCGGCCGGCACCTGGCTGCACGTGTCGGCCGGCCTGGGCACCAGCCCGTACGCCCCGGTGCGCTTCGCCTGCCCGCCCGAGGCCACGCTGCTGACCCTCACCGCGCGCCCGGCCTGAGCCGCGGTCCCCCGCCGCCGAGAGGTCCGGCGTCTAGCGCTAGACTCGACGACGCACCTCGGGGTGTGGCGCAGCTTGGTAGCGCGCGTCGTTCGGGACGACGAGGCCGCAGGTTCAAATCCTGTCACCCCGACCCTCCGCTCGGGGGCCGCCGGAAGGCGGCCCCTGAGTCGTTCCGGCCACGTTCCGGTTGGCGCGCCGCCCCGGCGGGCACCGGGTGCCGCGATGACCGAATGGCTGCTCCTCCTCGCCGCCGTCCTCCTGACGGCACTCACCGGCTTCTTCGTCGCAGCCGAGTTCTCCCTCACCACCGTCGACCGCGGTCGCGCCGAGGAGGCCGCCGCCGCCGGTGACCGCCGCGGGCGCGGCGTCGTCCGCGCGCTGCGGACGCTGTCCACCCAGCTGTCGGCCGCGCAGCTGGGCATCACGCTCACCACGCTGCTGGTCGGCTACCTGGCCGAGCCCGCGATCGGCCAGCTGCTCCGCGGGCCGCTGGAGTCCGCGGGCCTGACCGGCGCGTCGACCACCGCCGTGTCGGTCGGCCTGGCGATCGCGCTGGCGACCACGCTGCAGATGCTGCTCGGCGAGCTGGGGCCCAAGAACCTGGCCATCGCCAACCCGCTGTCCGTGGCCGGCTTCATCGCGCCGGGGATGCGGGCGTTCACCCGCCTCACCGGCCCCGTCGTCCACACGCTGCAGCGGCTGTCGAACGCGATCGTCCGGCGGCTGGGCTTCGAGCCGCGGGAGGAGCTGGAGACCGCCCGGGACGCCGACGAGCTGGCCGCCGTCGCCCGCCGGTCGGCGGCCGAGGGCGACCTCTCCCCCGTCGCGGCGCGGCTGCTGCAGCGCTCGCTCCAGCTCGGCGGCAAGTTCGCCACCGACGTCATGACCCCGCGGACGCAGCTGTGGACGCTGCGGGCCAGCGCCACCGCCGCCGACGTCATCTCCGCCGCGGTCAGCTCGGGCAACTCCCGCTTCCCGGTGTACGGCTCCGACCTCGACGAGGTCACCGGCGTGGTGCACGTGAAGCACGCCGTCGCGGTGCCGGAGGCCGAGCGCGGCCGCCGCACCGCCGGCGAGCTCGCCGTCCCGGTGCTCGCCGTCCCCTCGTCGATGCACCTGGAGCGGCTGCTGGACCTGCTGCGCGACCAGGGCCTGCAGCTGGCGCTCGTGGTCGACGAGTGGGGCGCCACGCACGGGGTGGTGACGCTGGAGGACATCGTGGAGGAGCTCGTCGGCGAGATCACCGACGAGACCGACCGGCCGCTGCGCACGCTGCGCCGCGTCGGTGACGACGCCTGGCTGCTCTCCGGGCTGCTGCGCCCCGACGAGGTGCTCGAGCGCACCGGCATCGCCGTGCCCGAGGGCCGCTACGAGACCCTGGCCGGCTTCCTCACCGAGCAGCTCCAGCGGATGCCGGAGGTCGGTGACTGCGTGACCGTGGACGACGTCCGGCTGCGGGTGGAAACGCTGGAGGGACGCCGGGTGGCGCGGGTGCGGGCCGAGCGGCCGGCCGAGGTGGCCGACCCGCCGGAGCCCGACGCCGGCGGCGCCACGGCGTCCCGCCTCCGGGTGGAGGTGCCGGCATGACCGCCGTCAGCCTGCTGATCCTGGTCGCCCTGCTGCTGGGCAACGCCTTCTTCGTGGCCGCCGAGTTCGCGCTGGTCTCCACCCGCGCCGACCAGATCGAGCCGCGGGCGGAAGCCGGCTCGGCCCGCGCCGTAAAGACCCTCGCCGCCATGCGGAACGTGTCGCAGATGATGGCCGGGGCCCAGCTGGGCATCACCCTGTGCTCGCTGGGGCTGGGCGCCGTCGGGGAGCCGGCCGTGGCGCACCTGATCGAGGTCCCGCTGGAGGCCGCCGGCATCCCCGAGGGGCTGCTGCACCCCATCGCGCTGGTGATCGCCCTGTCGATCGTGACCGTGCTGCACATGGTGATCGGCGAGATGGTGCCGAAGAACATCACCATCGCCGGGCCGGACCGGGCGGCGCTGGTGCTGGGGCCCCCGCTGGCGGTCATGGTGCGGCTGCTCAAGCCGTTCATCTGGTTCTTCAACACGATCGCCAACGCCTTCGTGCGGCTGTTCGGCGTCCAGCCCACCGACGAGGTGGCCGCCAGCTTCGACGCGGCGCAGATCCGTTCGATGGTCACCCAGTCGCAGCAGGAGGGGCACCTGGGGGCGGGGATGGGCGAGCTCGCCGCCGGTGCGCTCACCTTCGAGCACACCGACCTCTCCTCGGTGGTCCTGCCGCTGGACCGGCTGGTCACCGTGCCCCGCAGCACCACCCCGCGGGAGCTCGAGGCGGTCGTCGCCCAGCACGGTTACAGCCGGTACCCGGTGCGCGGCGCCGACGGCGAGCTGGCCGGGTTCGTGCACGTGAAGGACGTCCTCGACGTGCCGGGTGCCCGCCGCGACGAGCCGATGCCCGACCGGGACGTGCTGCCCCTCGTGGAGCTGCGGGCCGACGAACCGCTGCCGGAGGTGCTGGCCGCCCTGCGGAAGGGCGGCGCGCACCTCGGCCGGGTGGTCGACGGTGGCCGCACCACCGGCATCGTGGCGCTGGAGGACGTGCTGGAGCAGCTGATCGGCGACGTCCGCGACGCCGCCGCCGAGCGTCGCCGCGTCGAGGAGCGGCAGGCGGCCGTGCCCGACGGGGCCGCCCCGGTCGCCGGTGCGGGCGCCGGGGGAAGATGAGCCGGTGACCGCCGACCCCACCACCCCTGTGCTTCCCCCCCAGGTCACCGCCCGCTGGCAGGCCCGCTTCCGCGCCCCCCGCGTCTCGCTGCCCGACTGGGCCGAGGAGGCGCCGCACCGCAACCTCTACTCCTCCGACGTCAGCGGCGTGGTCGAGCAGTACGCGTGGGACCGGGAGACCGGCACCCACCGGCAGGTGACCGACCGGCCCAACGGGACGCTGATCGCCACCCTCAGCCCCGACGGCGGCACCATCTGGTGGTTCGCCGACGACGACGGCGACGAGTTCGGCGTGTGGATGACCCAGCCGTTCGCGGGCGGGGCGGACACCGTCGCGGTCGCCGAGGTGGGCCCGGCCTACCCGGCGGGCCTGGAGATCGGGCGGTCCGTGGTCGCCATCGGCCGCAGCACCGACGACGGCAGCGAGCTGTGGCTGGCTCCCTCCGGCGGCACGCCGCGGGTGGTCTACCGGCACCCCGATCCGGCGTCGGTGGACGCGCTGACCCGCGACGACGAGCTGCTGGTCATCTCGCACTCCGAGCACGGCGACCCGCGCTACCCCGCGCTCCGGGTGCTGCGGACCGCGGACGACTCGGTGGTGGCCGAGAAGTGGGACGGCGAGGGCCGGGGGCTGCACGCCCTCGAGTTCGCCCCGCTGCCCGGTGACCGGCGGCTGCTGGTCGGCCACGAGCGGCGCGGTCGCGAGGAGCTGCTGCTCTGGGACGTCGCCGCCGGCACCGAGACCGAGATCGTGCTCGACCTGCCCGGTGACGTGACCGCCGGCTGGTACCCCGACGGCTCCGCGCTGCTGGTCGGGCACGACCACGCCGCTCGCAGCGAGCTGTACCGCTACGACCTGGGCTCCGGTGCGCTGGAGAAGCTGGAGACGCCGCCGGGCGTCGTCCGCGGCGCCACCGCCCGCCCCGACGGCACGGTCGAGCTGGCCTGGTCGAACGCGGAGCGGCCGCCGGTGATCCGCCGGGCCGACGGGCCGGTCGTGCTGACGGTGAGCGACGAGGAGCCGCCGGCTGCCTACCCGGTGGAGGACCGCTGGGTCCCCGGGCCGGGCGGCGACGTGCACGCGCTGCTGGTCCGCCCGGCCGGGCCGGGGCCGTACGCCACCGCCTTCCTGGTGCACGGTGGGCCCGAGGCCGCCGACGACGACTCCTACCGCGCCCGCCGCGCCGCCTACGTCGACGCCGGGTACGCGGTCGTGCACGTGAACTACCGCGGGTCCACCGGCTACGGCTCGGCCTGGCGCGACGCGCTCACCGGCCGCCCGGGCCTGACCGAGCTCGAGGACATCGGCGCGGTCTACGACGCGCTGGTCGCCGAGGGCGTGATCGACCCGCAGCGGGTGCTGCTGACCGGCGGCTCGTGGGGCGGCTTCCTCACCCTGCTGGGCCTGGGCACCCAGCCGGAGCGCTGGGCGGCGGGGATCGCCGAGGTCCCGGTGGCCGACTACCTGGCCGCCTACGAGGACGAGATGGAGGGCCTGCGGGCCTACGACCGGGCGCTGTTCGGCGGCTCCCCGGACGAGGTCCGCGACGTGTACGTGCGCTCCTCGCCGCTGACCTACGTCGACGCCGTGGCCGCACCGGTCCTGGTCGTGGCCGGGGCGAACGACCCGCGCTGCCCGATCCGGCAGATCGACAACTACCTGGGCCGGCTCGAGGAGCTCGGCAAGGAGCACGAGGTGTACCGGTTCGACGCCGGCCACGGCTCGCTGGTCATCGAGGAGACCATCCGGCAGGTGGAGGTCGCCCTGGCCTTCGCGCTGCGGCACGTCCGGCCCTAGCGGCCGGCCCGGCCGGCGCGGCTACCTGTCGCGCCGGCCGGCCACCCGCGGACGACGCGGTTCCAGCAGCGCCCGGCGGGCGTTCTCCGCCCGCCGGCGCACCGCCCGGGAGAACGCGCGCCGCCCCCCGTGCGGGTCGTCCGGCGAGAACGCCGACCACACGAGGTGCGCCTCCGGCGGCTCCGGCGCCCGGTCGTCGGCGCCCCTCCGCTCGTGCAGCACCGCGAGCACCCGGTCGGCGAGGTCGTCGTCGTCCAGCAGGACGGCGAGGTCCTGCGGGTCGCGCCCCTCCGCGGCCAGGGCCTCGGCCAGCCGGCCGAACATCCCGGGGCCGAACGCCCGCACGACCGCGTCGCCGAGCACGGCGTGCGCGGCGTCGACCCGGACGCCGCCCTCCAGCGCCAGCTCGAGCTCGACCCAGCCCAGGAGCGTGTACCGGTCGGGCCCCGGGTCCGGCCGCGGGTCCGGCGGGAACGCCGGCCCGCCGCCGGGCAGGAGGTCGTCGCCGGTCACCGGGGGATCCTGCGGTCGCCGCGCGCCGGTCGCGGGCCTCAGCGGCCGCGCGCGGCGATCAGCTCGGCGATCTGGACGGTGTTGAGCGCGGCACCCTTGCGCAGGTTGTCGTTGCTGACGAACAGCGCGAGGCCGCGGCGGTCGTCGACGCCCGGGTCCTGCCGGATCCGGCCCACGTAGCTCGGGTCGCGACCGGCGGCCAGCAGCGGGTGGGGGACGTCGACGAGCTCGACCCCGGGGGCGGCCGACAGCAGCTCGGTCGCCCGCTCGACCGGGAGCGGCCGGGCGAACTCGACGTTGAGCGACAGCGAGTGCCCGGTGAAGACCGGCACGCGCACGCAGGTGCCCGACACCCGCAGCCCGGGGATGCCGAGGATCTTGCGGCTCTCGTTGCGGAGCTTCTGCTCCTCGTCGGTCTCGAACGTGCCGTCGTCGACGACCGAGCCGGCCATGGGCAGCACGTTGAACGCGATCGGCCGCACGTACTTCTGCGGCTCGGGGAAGCTCACGGCCGAGCCGTCGTGGGTCAGCTCGGCGGCCTTGTCGGCGACGGCCTTGACCTGGCCGTCGAGCTCGTCGACACCGGCCAGCCCGCTGCCCGACACCGCCTGGTAGGTGCTGGCCACGATGCGGACCAGCTGCGCCTCGTCGTGCAGCGGCTTGAGCACCGGCATCGCGGCCATGGTGGTGCAGTTCGGGTTGGCGACGATGCCCGTGCGGATCTCGGCCAGGGCGTGCGGGTTGACCTCGCTGACGATCAGCGGGACGTCGGGGTCGCGCCGCCAGGCCGAGCTGTTGTCGATGACCGTGACCCCGGCCGCGGCGAACCGGGGGGCCTGCGCGCGGGACGTGGTCGCGCCCGCGGAGAAGATCGCGATGTCCAGACCGGTGGGGTCGGCGGTCGCGGCATCCTCGACGGTGATCTCGCCGCCGGCCCACGGCAGGGTGCTGCCGGCCGAGCGGGCCGAGGCGAAGAAGCGCAGCTCGGCGAGCGGGAACTCCCGTTCGGCGAGCAGCCGGCGCACGACGGCGCCGACCTGGCCGGTGGCCCCGACGATGCCGACCCGCAGGCCGTCGCTGCTGGACGTGCTCATCGTCCGGTCCCTCCGTAGACGACCGCCTCGACGTCGGAGCCGAGGTCGAACGCGTCGTGCACCGCGCGGACGGCGATGTCCACGTCGGTGTCGCGGCAGACCACGGAGATGCGGATCTCCGAGGTGCTGATCAGCTCCAGGTTCACGCCAGCGTCGGCGAGCGCGCCGAAGAACTTGGCGGAGACACCGGGGTGCGAGCGCATGCCGGCGCCGACCAGGCTGACCTTGCCGATGTGCTGGTCGAAGCTGACGTCGGTGTAGCCGACGGTGTGCTTGACCTTCTCCAGGGCGGCCAGCGCCGCGGGGCCGTCGCTCTTGGGCAGCGTGAAGGAGATGTCGGCGAGCTTGCTGGCCTCGGCCGACACGTTCTGCACGATCATGTCGATGTTGACCTCGGCGTCGGCGAGGACCCGGAACAGCTGCGCCGCCTCACCCGGCCGGTCCGGCACCCCGAAGACGGTGATCTTGCCCTCCGAGCGGTCGTGCGCGACGCCCGTGATGATCGCCTGTTCCACCGGGAGGTCCTCCATCGAGCCGGTCACGATCGTGCCGGGGAGCTGTGAGTAGGAGCTGCGGACGTGCACGGGGATGCCGTAGCGGCGGGCGTACTCGACGCAGCGGAGCATGAGCACCTTGGCCCCGGAGGCGGCGAGCTCGAGCATCTCCTCGTAGGTGATGGTGTCGAGCCGCTGGGCGTTCGGGACGATGCGCGGATCGGCGCTGAAGACGCCGTCGACGTCGGTGTAGATCTCGCAGACGTCGGCGTTCAGCGCGGCCGCCACGGCGACGGCGGTGGTGTCGGAGCCGCCGCGCCCCAGCGTGGTGATGTCCTTGGTGTCCTGGCTGACGCCCTGGAAGCCGGCCACGATGACGACCGAGCCCTCGTCGAGCGCCGACTTGAGCCGGCCCGGGGTGACGTCGATGATCCGCGCCCGGCCGTGGCTGGACGTGGTGATGACGCCGGCCTGGGAGCCGGTGAACGAGCGGGCCTCGTAGCCGTGCTCGGAGATCGCGATCGCCAGTAGCGCCATGGAGATCCGCTCACCCGCGGTGAGCAGCATGTCGAGCTCGCGACCGGGCGGGGCGTCGGTGATCTGGCTGGCCAGATCCAGCAGCTCGTCGGTGGTGTCCCCCATGGCGGAGACCACGACGACGACGTCGTCGCCGTTCTTCTTCGCGGCGACGATCCGCTCGGCGACACGCTTCATGTGCGCTGCGGAGGCGACGGAGGAACCGCCGTACTTCTGGACGACGAGGGCCACGGGTCCACAGACTACCGGCGTCGCGCGCGGGACCGGTGGTTGCGTCCGCCGGTTCCCGCAGGATGAGATCAGCGGGTGGACGATCCGTCGGACTGGCTGCTGACCCTCGAGGAGCGCGGCAACCCCGCGTCCGACCTGTCCGCCTGGACCGAGGGGAACCTGGCCGAGCCGCTCGTCCACGGCGCCGCCTACTTCGACCGCCTGGTCGACGTGGTGGACGGCATGGGTGCCGGTGACCACCTGTACTTCACCGACTGGCGCGGGGACCCCGACGAGCGGCTCCGCCACGGCGGCCCCACCGTTGCCGAGCTCTTCGCCCGGGCGCTGGATCGCGGAGTGTGCGTCCGGGGACTGGTCTGGCGCTCCCACATGGACCGGATGCAGTTCAGCAAGGAGCAGAACCGCGCGCTGGACCGCGAGGTCGAGCAGTCCGGTGGACGGGTGGTCCTCGACCAGCGGGTGCGGTGGATGGGGTCGCACCACCAGAAGTTCGTGGTCGCCCGGCACCGCCGGGACCCGACCCGCGACGTCGCCTTCGTGGGCGGCATCGACCTGTGCCACGGCCGGCGGGACGACGCCGACCACGCCGGCGATCCGCAGCCCGTGCCCATGGCGGGCCTGTACGGGGACCGCCCCGCGTGGCACGACGTCCAGCTGCAGATCCGCGGACCGGCGGTGGCCGCGATCGAGACCGTCTTCCGGGAGCGCTGGAACGACCCCACCAACCCGCTGGCGCACAACCCGATCGCCTGGGTGCGCGGCAAGCTGCACAGCGCCCGGCTGCAGCCGGAGCGGCTGCCGGATCCGCTGCCCCCGCCGCCGCCGTGCGGGCCGCACCTGGTCCAGCCGCTCCGGACATACCCGACGATCCGCGCGTCCTACGAGTTCGCGCCCGAGGGCGAGCGTTCGGTGGCCCGCGGCTACCGCAAGGCCGTGACCCGGGCCCGGCGGCTGGTCTACATCGAGGACCAGTACCTGTGGTCGGCCGACGTCGCCCGGCTGTTCTGCGACGCGCTGACCGACTCACCCGACCTCCACCTGGTCGTGGTGGTCCCGCGCGCCCCGGACCACGAGGGCCGGTTCTCCGAGGTGCCGCAGTACGTCGGGCACCGGCAGGCGATCCAGCGGTGCAAGGAGGCCGGGCCGGGCCGGGTGCACGTCTTCGACGTGGAGAACACCGCCGGCCTGCCGGTGTACGTGCACGCGAAGGTGTGCGTCATCGACGACACGTGGGCGGCGGTCGGCAGCGACAACTTCAACCGGCGGTCGTGGACCCACGACAGCGAGCTGTCCGCGGCGGTCCTCGACACCACCCGGGACGCGCGGGAGCCCCGCGATGCGGCGGGTACCGGCGACGGCGCCCGCACGTTCGCGCGGGACCTGCGGCTCCGGCTCGCCCGCGAGCACCTGGGCCTCCCCGACGACGGCAGCCAGGACGACCTCGCGATCGACCCGGCCGCGTTCGTGGCCACGCTCGAGGCGCGTGCCGCCGCCCTCGACGGCTGGCACCTGGGCGGGCGACGGGGTCCACGGCCGCCGGGCCGGCTCCGACCGCACCGCGCCGAGCCGCTCCCGCTCGTCACCCGGCTGTGGGCGACGCCGCTCTACCGGTTGGTCGTCGACCCCGACGGCCGGCCGCTGCGCATGCGCCTGGCCAAGGATTTCTGACCCGGCACCCCGCCGGGACCGCTGCCCTCGCCGCCACCGGGTCGCTCGGGACAGTCCGTCTCTGCCCACCCCGCCCGGGCACGGACGGAAGACCAGCGGAACACCACCCCGGCACAGTCCGCCTCTGCCCACCCCACCCGGGCACGGACGGAAGACCAGCGGAACACCACCCGCCACAGTCCGCCTCTGCCCACCCCACCCGGGCACGGACGGAAGACCGGCGGAATCCCACCCCGGCACAGTCCGTCTCTGCCCAGCCCCTGTGGGCAGAGACGGACTTTCCACAGAACAGGAACACGGCTCGCGACCGGCCCACGTCGGGGGCCACGCTCGGCCGGTGCCCGACGCCTCTCCTCCGCCGCGCTTCGATCTGAGCGGCCTGCTACGGCGGATCCGCCGCCGAGCCGATCTGTCGCAGCGGGAGATCGCGACCGAACTGCACGTCTCGAAGTCGACGGTCGCTGCCGTCGAGGCGGGCACCACGGGCATGGACGCGCGTCTGCTCGCGGTCGCCGCGGGGCTGGCCGGGCTGCGACTCGGGCTGCTCGACGGCGACGGACGCGAGGTGGGCGGCATGGACCCCGAGGCGGTGCGGGACCGGGCCGGGCGGCGGTTCCCGGCCCACCTGGACACGGTGCTGAGCGACGAGCGACCCCAGCGGTGGGCCGACCGGCGCGACCGGGCCCGGCCGATCTACACCTTCGCCCGCCGCTCCCCGTGGGATCTCCCGGGGAGCCGCACGGAGGACCGCCCGGCCGACCACCTCCGCCCCCGGCCCGGAGACTCCCCCGAGGAGCGCGCCGAGGCTCGCCGGGCGGCGCACCGGCGCCGGCACCGGGAGGAGCTCGAGCGGCGGTTCCTGGCCGGTGAGCTGGCTGGGTTGCCCGACGCGTTCGCCTGCACCTGCCCGCCGGCCTGCGACGAGCTCGACGACTGGGACGGCCGCCCGGTCCACGCCGACGGCTGCCCGTGTCGCTGCGACATCGGCTGACCCGCTGCTACCGTGGGCCCCGTGCGCGGCAGCCTCCTGCTTACCCGCCGCGGCGAGGCCCTCTCCTAGGTCGGCTTCCTCGCCGCGGGGTCCAGGCGTTCCCGACGCCCGCTGACCGTCCCGGAGCCGTGCGCACTTCGCGCACGAGCAGCCCGCACCAGGAGCCTCCCCATGAGCGACACCCACCCGCACGCCCGCCATCCCCAGCAGCCCTCCGGGATGCCGGTCCACCGCTATGCGCCCTTCACGCCCGTGGTGCTGCCCGACCGCACCTGGCCGGACACCGTCACCACCGTGGCCCCGCGCTGGTGCGCGGTCGACCTGCGCGACGGCAACCAGGCGCTGATCGACCCGATGACGCCCGACCGCAAGCGACGCATGTTCGACCTGCTCGTCCGCATGGGTTACAAGGAGATCGAGGTCGGCTTCCCGGCGGCCAGCCAGACCGACTACGACTTCGTCCGTCAGCTGATCGAGGACGACCTGGTCCCCGACGACGTGACCATCCAGGTCCTCACCCAGTCCCGCGACGAGCTGATCGAGCGCACCTTCGAGTCGCTGCGCGGCGCCAAGCAGGCCATCGTGCACCTCTACAACTCGACGTCGACCCTGCAGCGGCGGGTCGTGTTCGGCTCCGACCGGGCCGGGATCGTCGACATCGCCGTCCACGGCGCCCGGCTGGTGCGCAAGCTGGCCGAGCAGATGCCCGAGACCGACATCCGGTTCGAGTACTCCCCCGAGTCGTTCACCGGCACCGAGCTCGACTTCGCCGTCGAGATCTGCAACGCTGTCACCGACGTCTGGGAGCCCACCCCCGAGCGGCCGACGATCCTGAACCTGCCCGCGACCGTCGAGATGGCCGAGCCGACCGTCTACGCCGACCAGGTCGAGTGGATGCACCGCAACCTGGGCCGGCGCGACTCGGTGGTGCTGAGCCTGCACCCGCACAACGACCGGGGCACCGCCGTCGCCGCCGCGGAGCTGGGCTACCGCGCCGGCGCCGACCGCATCGAGGGCTGCCTCTTCGGCAACGGCGAGCGCACCGGCAACGTCGACCTGGTGACCCTCGGCCTCAACCTGTTCAGCCAGGGCATCGACCCGCAGATCGACTTCTCCGACATCGACGAGATCCGCCGCACCGTCGAGTACTGCAACCAGCTCGGCGTGCACGAGCGGCACCCCTACGGCGGCGACCTGGTCTACACGGCCTTCTCCGGCTCGCACCAGGACGCGATCAACAAGGGGTTCAAGGCCCTGGAGGCCGACGCGCAGGCGGCCGGGGTCCCCGTCGCGCAGCAGGCGTGGGCGGTCCCCTACCTGCCGATCGACCCCAAGGACGTCGGCCGCAGCTACGAGGCCGTCATCCGGGTGAACAGCCAGTCCGGCAAGGGCGGCGTCGCCTACATCATGAAGACCGAGAACCACCTGGACCTGCCGCGCCGGCTGCAGATCGAGTTCAGCGCCGTCGTCCAGCGGCACACCGAGGACGAGGGCGGCGAGGTCACCGCCGCGCAGATGTGGACCGCGTTCAGCAACGAGTACCTGCCCGACCCCGCCGCGCCCTGGGGCCGCTTCTCGCTGTCCGGCCACCGGCACACCGCGCAGGGCGACTCCCTCGACGAGATGGTCGTGGAGCTCGTCGACCAGGGCGTACCGGTGACGGTGGAAGGCCGCGGCAACGGCCCGATCGCCGCGTTCGTGGACGCGCTGAGGAGCGTCGACGTCGACGTCCGCGTCCTCGACTACGCCGAGCACGCCATGTCCGCCGGCGGCGACGCCCGCGCGGCGGCCTACGTCGAGTGCGCCGTCGGCGACCGGGTGCTGTGGGGCGTGGGCATCGATCCCAACATCGTCACCGCGTCGCTGCGCGCCGTCGTCTCCGCGGTGAACCGGGACCAGCGCTAGGCACGCACCGCCGCGGAGGGCGGGGTCAGCCGGGCTGCTCCCGGCCGGCCCCGTCCTCGCGGCGGACCCCGTCCTCGCGGCGGACCTGGTCCTCGCGGCGGGCCTTGTCCACCCGGTCGACCTCGTCCTCCCGGCGGTTCTCCGCCAGGGACCGGCCGGGCTCCTCCGGGGGCGCGTCGGCGGGCTCGTCCCCCCGGTAGACGCTGTCGCGCGCCTCGCCCCCGGTGCGCAGGTCGTCGACCAGCAGCAGGTCCCGCCGGACGTGCCGCCGCCGGTAGGCCACCCGGCTGATCATGTGCGCGCTCACCGGGGCGGTCAGCATCTGGAACGCCGCGACCAGCAGCAGCATCCAGGTCGTCGACCAGCCCTGCAGCCGGATCGCGCCGCCGAGCATGACCAGCAGGAAGCCCAGGACCTGCGGCTTGGTCCCGGCGTGCATCCGGGTCAGGACGTCGGGGAACCGCAGCAGCCCCAGGCCGGCGGTGAGGCACAGGAACGACCCGATGAGCAGCAGGACGACGGCGACGACGTCGCCGGCGGTGGAGATGTCGTTCACCGCGGCACCTCCCCCGCCGGCCGGTCCACGGAGTCGTCCTGCGGCGAGCGCAGCATCATGCCGCCGATGTAGCGCGCCACCGACACCGAGCCCACGAACGCCAGCAGCGACACCACGACCAGCACGGGGACGACGGTCGGGTCCCGCTCCAGGGCCGCGTGCACGGCCAGCCCCGCCGCGATGATGACCAGCAGGGTGTCGGTGGCCACCACCCGGTCCAGCAGCGACGGGCCGCGGGCCAGCCGGACCAGCGCGAGCAGCGCCCCGACGCCGAGCATCCCGTAGGCCAGCCAGTAGACGACGGTCACGGCGTCCGCCTCCCCGGGGCATCGGCCCGCTCACCCGGCGGCAGGCCGAGCGCGGCGATCTCGGTCGCGGACCCGAACGCCCGCACCACCCGCTCCTCCTGGGCCAGGACCGACTCCCGCTGACGCGTCACGTCGCTCTCGTCGTCGACGTGCAGCACGTGCACGGCCAGGGTCCGCCGCTCGCGGTCCATGTCGACCACCATCGAGCCCGGCACCAGGGTGAGCGACTCGGCCAGGATCGTCAGCAGCAGGTCGGAGTCGGTGCGCAGCTGCACCCGGATGATGGCGCTGTGGCCGATCCCGCGCGGCCGGACGGTCTGCCACGCGACCTCCGCACCCGAGGTCACCAGGTCGACGAGGAAATAGCCGAGGAAGCGCAGGAAGGCCAGCGGGCGCAGCCGGGTGCCGCCGACGACCGGTGGCAGCGGCAGCAGCACGGTCACCAGCAGGGCGACCACGATCCCGCCGAGCAGGTTGGCCCACGACCACGTGCCCCACAGGAAGTTCCAGACGAGCACCAGCCAGACCAGCAGCGGCAGCTGGTGCCGCAGCTGGTGGGAGATGCCCGACGGCTCGTCGGTCACGGCACGTCCTCCCCGCCGAAGACGGCCCCGACGTAGGGGTTCCGGTCGCGGAGGTCCTCGGCCGCGCGCTCGGCGACGCCGTAGAGGGGCCCGGCGATCGCGGTGAGCCCGACGGTCACCACCACCATCGCCGTCGTCGCCGCGAGCATCACCCGCGGCAGCGGCCGCGCGGACGCCATCCCCTCCTCCAGCTCCCCGCCGAACCCGTCGGTGGGCGGGGTGGCGGCGGTCGCGACGGCGGTGTGCCGCGCCCACGCCGCACGCGCCGCCACCCGCCGCGGGGTGCCCGTCAGCACGGAGGCGGCGTCGTCGTCCTCCGCGGTCTCCTTCTCGCCGGCAGGCTGCTGCTCGTCGACCGTGCCGGGCACCGGTGCGGGGGCGAGCTCGGGCCCGGCGTCGGCCGCGGCCGCGGCGTCGGTGTCGGCGGCCGGTGGCTGCGCCGGCGGCCGCCAGAAGGCCCGCGTCCACACTCGGGAGATGGCCAGCAGGGTGAGCAGGCTGGCCACGACGCCGGCCACGACCACGACGACCGGCAGCCCGCCGCCGTCGGCGATGCCGGCCTGGAGCAGCCCCAGCTTGCCGATGAACCCGGAGAACGGCGGGATGCCCGCCAGGTTCATCGCGGGCACGAAGAAGAGCACGGCCAGCAGGGGCGAGGCGGTGGCCAGCCCGCCGAGGCGGTCGACGGACGTCGACCCGCCCTGCCGCTCGATCAGCCCGGCGACGAGGAACAGCGTGGTCTGGATGGCGATGTGGTGGACGACGTAGAAGATCGCGCCGGCCAGGCCCGCCGCCGAGGCCAGCGAGATCCCGAAGATCATGTAGCCGATGTGGCTGACCAGCGTGAACGACAGGATCCGCCGGATGTCGGTCTGCGCCACCGCGCCCAGGATGCCGATCAGCATCGTGGCCAGCGCCGCCCACATCAGCACCCGGTCCAGCCCGCCGCCGGGGAACAGCAGCGTCTGGGTGCGGATGATCGCGTAGACACCGACCTTGGTGAGCAGGCCGGCGAACACCGCCGTCACCGGCGCCGGTGCCGTCGGGTAGCTGTCGGGCAGCCAGGCCGACAGCGGGAACACCGCGGCCTTGATGGCGAAGGCGATCAGCAGCATCGACTGCAGCAGCAGCTGGGTGCCCTCCGGCAAGGCCGCCAGCCGGCCGGCCAGCTGGGCCATGTTGACCGTTCCGGTCGAGGCGTAGACCAGCGCGATCGCCGCCAGGAACAGCAGCGAGCTGAGCAGGCTGACGACGATGTAGGTGATCCCGGCGCGGATGCGCGCGGCCGAGCCGCCGAGGGTCAGCAGCACGTAGCTGGCGGTCAGCAGGATCTCGAAGCCGACGTAGAGGTTGAACAGGTCGCCGGCCAGGAAGGCGTTGGCCACGCCGGCGATGAGCACGAGGAACGTCGGGTGGAAGATCGAGATCGGCGTCTCCTCGTCGCCGTCGGCCGCGCCCTGCCCGACGGCGAAGACCAGCACCCCGAGCGCCACCGTCGCCGCCACCACGATCATCAGCGCCGACAGCCGGTCGACGACCAGCACGATGCCCAGGGGCACCGGCCAGCCGCCCAGCGACACCGCCACCGCGCCCTCGGCGTCCGCGAGCACCAGGAGCGCCACGGAGACGGCGAGCACCGCGCTGAGCACGAGCACGCTCAGCGTCCGCTGCACGTGCGGGTGCCGCCCACCGACCAGCAGCGCGGCCGCGGCGCCCAGCAGTGGCAGCAGGACGGGGAGCGGGGCGAGGACGCCGGTCACCGGCGCCTCCGCCGGGTCGGGGGCAGCTCGACGTCGTCCGAGGGGATGCCGGCGTAGTCCCGCTCGAGCCGCGCCACGACGTCCTCGTCGCTCACCCCGGTGTCGGCGTGCGCGGCCGACCGGTCCTCGGGCGCCAGGTCGTCGGGGTCGATCTCGTCGGCGTCGGTGCCCGAGCGCTGGGCGACCCGCCGGTCCTCCTCGTCCACCTGCACGACCTCCTGCCGGACCAGCCGCCAGGACCGGTAGATGATCGCCAGTACGAACGAGGCGATGCCGAAGGTGATCACGATGGCGGTGAGGATCAGCGCCTGCGGCAGGGGGTCGCTCATCTCCGCCGGCTCGGCGTACCCGACGATCGGCGCGAGGCCGGCCGGGCCGCCGCTGGTCAGCAGCAGCAGGTTGGTGGCGTTGCCCAGCACCAGGAAGCCCAGCAGCACCCGGGTAAGGCTGCGGTCGAGCAGCAGGTAGACCCCGGCGGCGTAGAGCACGCCGATGACCACCGGTAGGACGACGGTCGGCGTCATCGCAGGATCACCTCGCCGGGAACGGAGTCGATCGGGTCGTGCTCGTCGGCCTGGCGGTCCAGTTCGGCGCCGAGGCTGCGGAGGATGTCGAGGACCAGGCCGACCACGATCAGGTAGACCCCGACGTCGAAGAAGAGCGAGGTCACCAGCTTGACGTCCCCCAGCACGGGGAGCGCCGTCTCCAGGATCGCCGTCTCCAGGACCTCCGCCCCGAGCAGCAGCCCGGCGACGCCGGTCCCGCCGGCGATCAGCAGCCCGACGCCGAGGAGCAGCCCCGGGTCCACCGGTGCGGCCTCCCCCAGCTCGTAGCGACCACCGGCCAGGTACCGCAGCACGAGCGCGAGCCCGGCGACGAGGCCGCCGGCGAAGCCGCCACCGGGCTGGTTGTGCCCGCTGAACAGCAGGAACACCGAGAAGACGACGATCGAGTGGAACAGGATCCGGGTGACCACCTCCAGCACCACCGAGCGCCGCTCGGGCGCCAGCGCGGCCGACGCCGCCAGCCACTGCCGGCGCGGGGCCCGGCGGGACCGCTTCTCCTGGCGGGCCAGGCGCACGGGGTCGAGCCGGTCGACGCTCCCGGTGCGCCGGCGCAGGAACACGAGGCTGGCGATGCCGGTCGCCGCGACGACGAGCAGGGAGATCTCCCCGAGCGTGTCCCAGGCCCGGATGTCGACCAGCGTCACGTTGACGACGTTCTGCCCGCCCCCGAGCTCGTAGGCGGCGTCCGGGTAGGCGAGGGAGACCGGCTCGGCGTTGCGGGCCCCCAGGGCGACCGCCCCGGCTCCGGCCATCACCAGGCCGACGGCGACGGCGAGCGCACCGCGCAGCGCGCGCTCGCGGGGCCGGTGCCGCTCGGTGATGTCCTTGGGCAGCTTGCGCAGGACCAGCACGAAGACCACCAGCGTGAGCGTCTCGACCAGGAACTGGGTGAGCGCCAGGTCGGGGGCTCCCTGCAGGGCGAACAGCACCGCGAGCCCGTAGCCGGAGACACCGACGACGATCACCGCCGACAGCCGCTGGTGGATGCGCAGGGCCAGCGCCGCGGCGATGACGACGACCGCACCGACGAGGGCCTGGACGGGGCTGTCCCACGCCCGCCACTGCCCCGGCCACGGCGCCTGGAAGAGCAGCACCGAGCCGGGCAGGGCCAGCACGACGACCAGGATCGTCCCGAGGTAGGCCGGCAACGACCCGCGCTGCGTGGTGCCGGTGACGAGGACGGCGAGGCGGTCGAGCGCCTGCATCGTGTTCCAGTAGCCCTCGTCGGCCGAGGCCCCGACCGCCAGCCGCCGCTGCACGCGGAACACCCGGCGCCGGGCGGCGAACAGCGCGGCGCCACCGAGCAGGGTGAGCGCCGACAGGCCCAGCGCAGGCTGGACGCCGTGCCAGAGCGCCAGCTTCTCCGCCTCGGGGGCGATCAGCGGCATGCGGTCGGCGTAGCCGGCGACGAGCGGCTCGAGCAGCGGGCTGGCCGGCCCGGCGACCAGCCCGGTCAGGGCCAGGACCGTGGGCGCGGCGAGGAACAGCGGCCCCGGCGGGTGGACCAGCTCGGCCGGCTCGGTGGGTGTGAGACCGTCCTTGCGGGCAAACGCTCCCCACAGGAAGCGGGCCGTGTAGCCGGCGGTGAGCGCGGACCCGACGACCAGCCCGGTCAGCACCAGCACCGCGGCGGTGCGGTCGGGGAGCCCGCCCTCCCACAGCGCGGTGAACGCCGCCTCCTTGCCCACGAAGCCGAGCAACGGCGGCAGCCCCGCCATGGAGGCCCCGGCCAGGCCGCCGATGACCGCGAGCACCGGCAGCCGGCGGCCGAGCCCGGAGAGCCGGCGCAGGTCGCGGACGCCCGTGGCGTGGTCGATGACGCCCACGGTCAGGAAGAGGGTGGACTTGAACAGCGCGTGCGCCAGCGTCATGGCCAGCCCCGCGGCGGCCAGCTCCCGGGTCCCTGCGCCGACCAGGACCATGAGGAAGCCGAGCTGGCTGACCGTGCCGAAGGCGAGCAGCAGCTTCAGGTCGTTCTGCCGCAGCGCCCGGTAGCCGCCGACGAGCATGGTCGCCACGCCGAGCCCGAGCACCACCGGCCGCCAGCCCGGCACGTCGGCGAAGCCGGGGGCGAACCGGGCGACCAGGTAGATGCCGGCCTTCACCATCGCCGCGGCGTGCAGGTAGGCGCTGACCGGGGTCGGCGCCTCCATGGCGGCGGGCAGCCAGAAGTGGAACGGGATCATCGCCGACTTCGTGACCGCCCCGGCGAGCACGAGCATCGTGCCGGCGACCAGGAACGGCCCGCTGCCGGGATCGGCGACGACCTCCGACAGCAGGTAGCTGCCGCTGGTCTCGCCGATCATGATCAGCCCGATCAGCATGGCCAGGCCGCCGGCCGTGGTCAGGATCAGCGCCTGGCTCGCGGCCCGCCGGGCGGCGAGCTTGGTGCCGGTGCCACCGATGAGCAGGAAGGAGAAGACGGTCGTCAGCTCCCAGAACACGTAGAGCAGGAGCAGGTCGTCGGCGAGGACCAGCCCGAGCATGGAGCCGGCGAAGGCGGTGAGCTGACCGGCGAAGCGGCCGGCCCCGTCGTCGTCGGGCTCGAAGTAGCGCGCGCAGTAGAGCAGCACGAGCGCACCGACGCCGGTGACCAGCAGCGCGAACAGCAGCGCGAGGGCGTCCAGCCGCAGCGCGACGGCCAGGTCGAGCGCCGGCACCCACGGCACGGTCTCGGCGACCTCGCCGCCCCCGGTCACGGCGGGCAGGCGGGTCAGAACCCAGCCGAAGCCCGCTGCCGGCACGAGCGCGAGGCCGAGGAACGCCGGCCGGCCCCACCACCGCACGAGCACGGGTGCCAGCACGGCGGCCAGCACGTGGAGCACCAGGACAGCGAGCACGGGTCTCCGGGAGTCTGGATGGGCTCGGGGACGACCACAGACGTCCAGGGACAGCCGGCGGTGGTGACCTCAGATTACGGGCGGACGTCAGCGGGCGCCCGGTGTGACCAGGCCGCTCTCGTAGGCGAACGCCACGGCCTGCACCCGGTCCCGGAGATGGAGCTTGAGCAGGATGCGGCTGACGTGGGTCTTGACCGTCGCCTCCCCGAGGTAGAGCCGGGCGGCGACCTCGGCGTTGGACAACCCGGCGGCCACGAGCGCCAGCACGTCGGTCTCCCGGTCGGTCAGCTGGGCCAGGGCGCCCGCCCGGGCCGGGTCGGGCACCGGTGCGGCGGCGAAGGACTCGATCACCCGCAGGGTCACGGCCGGGTCGAGCAGCCCGTGTCCGGCGGCGACCGTGCGGACGGCGGTGACGAGGTCCTCCGGCGGCGCCACCTTGAGCAGGAAGCCGCTCACCCCGGCCCGCAGGGCGGCGGTCACGTACTCGTCCTCGTCGAAGGTGGTGAGGACGACGACACGGGTGGGCAGCTCGGCGGCGAGCATGCGCCGCGCCGCCTCGAGGCCGTCCATCCCGGGCATGCGGATGTCGAGCAGGACGACGTCGGGCCGCAGCTCGGTGACGACGCGGATCCCCGTCGCCCCGTCGGCCGCCTCCCCCACCACCTCGTTGTCGGCCTCCGCGGCGAGCACCATGCGCAGCCCGGTCCGGATCATCGCCTGGTCGTCGACGAGCACCACGCGGATCACGCCGGCACCTCATCGCCGGCCGCCGTCGCGCCGGCCGCCGTCGCGCCGGCCGTGGTCGCGCCGGCCGCCGTCGCGCCTGCCCGTCGCACCGGCAGCGGGAAGGTCGCCCGCACCCGGTAGCCGCCACCGCGCACGGGGCCGACGTCGAGGTGCCCGCCGACGACGCCGGCGCGCTCGCGCATGTGCAGCTGGCCGTGCCCGCCGGGGCCGGCCGGGGCGGGAGGTGGCACCGGCACGCGGGCCCGGCCGTCGTCGGTGACGGTGACGGTGAGCCGGTCGGGCGCCCAGCCGAGCTCGACGCGGGTGGCGGCGGCGCCGGCGTGGCGCAGCACGTTGGACAGCGCCTCCTGCACGATCCGCACGGCGGAGACGTCGACCAGCTGCGGCAGCTCGACCGGCCGGCCGGTGACGACCAGCTCGATCGGCATGCCCCCGGCTCGCAGCTCGTCGAGGAGGGGCTCGAGCCGGCTCAGCGACGGCTGTGGCGCGGGCGCGCCGCCGGCCCCCTCGCGGAGGATGCCCACGACCCGCCGCATCTCGTCCACCGAGTCCCGACCGAGGCGTTCGAGACCGAGCAGCACCTGCTGGGCCTCGGGGTGGTCGGGCAGCAGCCGGCGCAGCCCGCCCATCTGCAGCACCATCACGCTGACCGCGTGGGCCACCGAGTCGTGGACCTCCCGGGCGATGCGGGCCCGCTCGGCGACGGCGGCGGAGGCGGCGACCGCCTCCTGCTGCTCGGCCAGCCGCGCCGCGAGCACCTGCAGCTCGCGCGAGCGTTCCTGGGCCTGCCGGACGAGCACCCCCACGCCCCAGCCCGCGCCCGTGACCAGCAGGTAGAACATGCCCTCCCACGGCGACACCGCGAACAGCGCTCCGCTGACGAGCACGACCACCCCGGCCGCCACCGAGCGCCCGGCCCGTTCCGCCGGATCGCTGCTCATCCCCGTCGCCGGCGGTGCGCTGATCGCCGGCTCGCTGCTCTACGTCGCCGGCATGGCGACCTCCCCGCCGCAGGGTTCCATGGCGAACGCGGACTACATCGCCGCGCTGGGCCGCGACGAGGGCCGCACCGCGCTGTCGGCGATGCTGCTGCACTACGGCAACATGGCGCTGGCCCTGGCCTGGCTGGCCGCACCGGCGCTCGTCCGCGGCCGCCGCGGCGGCGCCACCACCATCGCCGGGGCTCTCCTGCCGGCGATCGGGCTGGTCAGCGTGACAGGCATGGTCATGTACGACTACTGGACCGGTGCCATCGGGCGCGAGCTCGACCCGGCCACCGCGCTGGCCCTGTTCGAGGACGTGTCCGGCTCCGCGGCGGTCGGCGTGGCCGGCACGCTGACGCTGTTCGGCCTGCTCGGCCCGCTGGTGGTCTACGCGGGCCTCGCCCGCGCCGGTGTCACCAGCTGGTGGCTGTTCGTCCCGGCCGTGGCCGCGCTCGTCGCGTCCTCGTCGATGGCCTTCCAGCCGCTGCCGTTCGCGGCGTTCGCCCTGGTGGGGGCCGTCCCCGGCATCGTGGTCGGCCTGCGGCTGATCCAGCGCAACCGCGCCGAGGCGGCCGTCGCCTGACCCGACCGGGACCACTCCCCACGGACAGTCCGTCTCTGCCCAGCCTGGCTGGGCAGAGACGGACTGTCCGTGGATGGTTGTGTGGTGGGGGCAGGCTCAGCCCTCGGCGGTCTCGGAGGCGATCAGCCAGGCCTCCTCGACCTCGCCCTTCTCCGCCTGCAGCGCCTGGAGCTGGGCGTCCAGCTCGGCCGCCTTCGCGTAGTCGGCGGCCGCGGCGGCGAGCTGCTCGTGCAGCTTCTTCTCGTCGGCGTCCAGCTTGAGCATCCGCCGCTCGAGCCGGCTGGCCTCCTTCTTCGCCGCCCGCACCTCGGCCGCGGACACCGCGGGGGCCGACGTCGAGGGCGCACCCACCGGGCGCGGCCCGCCGTCCCCCGACGCCGTGGTCAGCGGTGCGCCGCCGGCCGCCCGGCGGCGCAGGTACTCGTCCACCCCGCCCGGCAGCTCCGCCAGCGTGCCGTCGCCCAGGAGCGCGACGACCTTGTCGCACACCCGGTCGACGAAGTACCGGTCGTGGCTCACCACCAGCACGGTGCCGGGGAAGCTGTCGAGCAGGTCCTCCAGCGCGGTCAGGGTGTCGATGTCGAGGTCGTTGGTCGGCTCGTCGAGCACCAGCACGTTGGGCTCGGCCATGAGCAGCCGCAGCAGCTGCAGCCGGCGGCGCTCACCGCCGGAGAGGTCGCCGACGGGGGTCCACTGCCGATTGGCCGCGAAACCGAACCGCTCGGCCAGGGTGGAGGCCGAGATCTCCTGGTTGCCGATGCGCGCGATGCGGGCGACGTCCTGCACCGCCTCCAGCACCCGGGCACGCGGCGGCAGCTCGGTGACGTGCTGCGACAGGTAGGCCGGCGCCACCGTCTGGCCGACGACGATCGATCCGGCGTCCGGCCTCGTCTCGCCCACGAGCAGCTTGAGCAGCGACGTCTTGCCCGCGCCGTTGACCCCGACGATGCCGATCCGGTCACCCGGGCCGACGTGCCACGTCAGATCCTTGAACAGCGTGCGCGGGCCGTCGTCGGTGGGCACGGCGTAGTCGACGTCCTCGACGTCGTAGACGGTCTTGCCGAGCCGCCGGGCGGCGAAGCCCTTGAGCGCCATCGAGTCGCGAGCGGGCGGCTCGTCGCCGATCAGCGCCTGCGCGGCGTCGATGCGGAACTTCGGCTTGCTGGTCCGCGCCGGCGGTCCACGGCGCAGCCAGGCCAGCTCCTTGCGGACCAGGTTCAGCCGGCGCTCCTCGGTCACCGCCGAGATCCGCGCCCGCTCCGCCCGGGCGAGCGTGTACGCCGAGTAGCCGCCGTCGTAGGCGTGCACGTTCCCGTCGGCCACCTCCCACGTGGTGGTGCAGACCTCGTCGAGGAACCACCGGTCGTGGGTGACGACGACGAGGCCGCCGGCCCGCTGGTTCACGTACTCGGCGAGCCAGGCCACCCCCTCGACGTCGAGGTGGTTGGTGGGCTCGTCGAGGACCAGCAGGTCCAGCGGCCGGATCAGCTGGGCGGCCAGCGCGACGCGGCGGCGCTCGCCACCGGACATCGGGGCCACCGGGGCGTCCAGGCCGAGCCGGTCGAGCTCCAGCCCGGTGAGCACCGAACGGACGGCGGGGTCGCCGGCCCACTCGTGCTCGGCGGCGAACATCGAGGTGGGCAGGACGACGTCGCGCACCGTCGTCCCCGGCGGGAGGGTCCCGGACTGGTCCAGGACGCCCATCGCGAGGTCACCGCGGCGGGTGACCCGGCCGGAGTCGGGCTCGTCCGTGCCGGTGAGCAGCGACAGCAGCGTGCTCTTGCCGCCGCCGTTGCGGCCGACGACGCCGATCCGCTCGCCGGCGGCGACGCCGAGGGAGACGTCGTCGAGGATCACGGTGGTGCCGTGCGCCTTGTGCACCCGCTCGAGGTTGACCAGGTTCAGGGGTGCGCTCATCGGCTGCTCGCAGAAGTCATGGGCCCTCAGTATCCGACGGTCGCCTCCGCGGGGGCCACGGCGGTGTCCGCGACGGTCGACCGGGGCAGCCGCAGGCAGCCCAGGAGGCCGAGCGCCACGACCCCGGCGACGACGAGGAAGCCGGTCGCGGTGCTCGTCGCCGCGGCCAGCGGTGGGACGGTGAGGTTGCCGACGATCCCGCCGAGCGCCAGCGCCAGCGACATCGCCGAGACGGCGGTGGCCCGGTGAGCTGCGTCGACCCGCGTGTGCAGGACCGCGCTCAGCAGCGGCCAGACGGAGCCGTGGGAGAGGTAGTACAGGGCGAAGCCCGCGGCGGCCGGGACGAGCGCGTCGGGCCCGGCGACCAGGGCGAGCGACAGGCTCCCGAAGGCGAACAGCAGGGCGCCGGCGGCGCGGGTGGAGCCGCGGAGCAGCCGCCGCAGGGTCGGGGCGAGCACCGAGCCGACCGCCGACGCGGCGAACGCGATCGCCAGGACCACGCCGTAGACGGCGGCGCCGTCGTCCCGCCCACCGGTCAGCTCGGCGAACCGGACGGGCCCCAGCAGCTCGCACACGACCAGCCCGACGCCGGTGACGGCGGTCAGGGCCAGGACCAGCCGCAGGGGGCGGTCGCTGACCGACAGCCGCACCGACTCCCCGACGGTCGCCGGCACCGCACGCGCCCCGGCGGCCAGCGCGCCGAGGACGCTCCCCTCGCGCGGTGGCCGGTGCTCGGTCAGCAGCCACAGCACCGCGCCCACGTACCCGACGTCGAGGACGGCGGCGCCCAGGTAGGAGAGCGCGAGACCCTCGGCGCCGCCGCCCCCGAGCAGCGCCGGGAGGAACCCGCCGACGACCGCGCCGACGGCGAGGCTCGCCCCGTCGGCCGCCGAGTGCTTGGCCAGACCGGGGGCGACGTCGGCGCCGGGCTCCAGCCGGTGGACGGTGTCCACGTACCAGGCCTCGAGCGGGCCGGAGTCCAGCACGCGGCCCACCCCGAGGGCCACGACCCCCGCCAGGAAACCGCCGAACGACGTCGCCGTCGCGATCAGCAGGCACGAGGCGATGTGCAGCGCGGCGCCGGCGACCACGACGGGACGGCGGCCGAGCACGTCGGCCAGCCCTCCGGTGGGCAGCTCCAGCACCACGACCAGCACCCCGTGGACGGTGAGCAGGACGCCGATCTCGGCGAGCGAGAGACCCCGCGCCTGGGCGAGCAGGACGGTGATCGGCGTCGTGAGCCCGACCGGCAGCCAGCGCAGGCCGGTCAGCCAGACGAGTCGCCGGGTGGCGGAGCGGACGGTCTGCGGCGCGCTCACGTCGGCCACTCCCGCAGCGGCACCAGGTCGAGCAGCACGCAGATCTGCTCGGTGCCCTCCGCCGGTGGCGCATCGCCGGGGTGCTCGGCCATCCAGCGCCGCAGCGTGGCGTGCAGCTCGCCGATCAGCTCGCGCGCCTGGGCGGGGCTCAGCCGGAGCCCGTAGTCGTTGAGCGTGGCGGCGTCGGTCCAGCCGGGATCGAGCTGGTCCTTCTGCTCGAACCAGGCGTCGAGCACCCGGGCGTGCTGGTCGATCTGCAGGCGGCTCATCTCGTCCTGCACCTCGGCGCCCCCCTCCTGCGGGAGGAGCTCCCCGGCCTGCCAGCTGGTCATCCGGTGCCGCGCCCGCCACCACCGCTCGCGCGCCGTCCCCTGGCCCTCGACCTCCTCCACGAAGCCGTACGCGGCCAGCTGGCGCAGGTGGTAGCTGGTCGACCCGCTGCTCTCCCCCACCTCCCGCGCCAGTCCGCTCGCCGTCGCGGGACCGTGCACCCGCAGTCGGCCGAGCAGGCGGCTGCGCAGCGGGTGCGCCAGCGCGCGCAGCGCGCGGACGTCGGTCACCCGGACGGCGGGATCCGGCGGCAAGGGATCCGGCGGCGAGGGATCCGGCGGCGAGGGATCCGGCGGGGTGCGATCGGCGGGCACGACACCACGGTAGGAATGCAAAGAGTTCTTTGCAAGAATCTCTTTGCAACCGATCGACGGGACGGGAAGAGAACGGGCTCACCGCGCGCTACGGTCAGCATTAGTTGAGCCCTCAACCAAGGAGGCCGGCATGCCTGCCGTGACCGTCGAGGACACCACCACCCTGCCGCGGGTCCCGCTGCCCGCGCCACGCACGGTCCGCCGCCGCACCCGCTCGGTGACGACGGCGCCGTCGGGCTTCGAGGGCGAAGGCTTCCCCGTGCGCCGCGCCTTCGCCGGCGTCGACCTGCGCGCGCTGGACCCGTTCCTCCACATGGACCAGATGGGCGAGGTCGAGTACGCCCCCGGCGAGCCCAAGGGCACCAGCTGGCACCCGCACCGCGGCTTCGAGACCGTCACCTACCTGCTCGACGGCACCTTCGAGCACGCCGACTCCCACGGCGGGGGCGGCACGATCAGCGACGGCGACACCCAGTGGATGACCGCCGGCGGTGGCGTCCTGCACATCGAGCGCCCGCCGGAGCAGCTGGTCGTCAGCGGCGGCTTGTTCCACGGGCTGCAGCTGTGGGTGAACCTGCCGCAGGCGCAGAAGTGGGTGGAGCCGCGCTACCAGGACCTGCGCGCCGAGTCCGCGGTGCTGCTGGCCAGCCCCGACGCCGGCGCCTTCCTCCGGGTCATCGCCGGGGACGTCGCCGGTCACACCGGTCCGGGGTCCACGTACACCCCGATGGCGATGGTGCACGCGACCGTCTCCCCCGGCGCCACGCTCGACCTGCCCTGGCGGCCGGACTTCAACGCGCTGGTCTACGTGCTCTCCGGCGCCGGCTCGGTCGGCATCGACGGCGCCCCGGTGCGCACCGGCCAGCTGGCGGTGCTCGGTCCGGGCGACACCGTCACCGTGCGGGGCGCGGTCCACCAGGAGTCGCGCACGCCGGCCCTCGACGTCGTCGTCCTCGGCGGCCGGCCGATCAACGAGCCGATCGCCATGTACGGCCCGTTCGTCATGAACACCCGGCAGGAGGTGGCCGACGCGTTCGCCGACTTCTCCGCCGGCCGGCTCGGCTCGATCCCCGCGCAGCGCGTCGAGGGACCGGTTCCATCTTTTCGCCCGCCCACCGTCCCCCACGCCGACGTCCGAGGCGAGACTGGGCAGACGCCGGCCTGACGCCGCGGCGGCCGGAGGAGAGGACGCGCGATGAGCAACCTGGACCGACGGCCGCCCGCACGTGACGTCGGCGGCCTGGCGGGCACCACCGCGGGGCCGGCGCTCGACCTGCTGCCGGGCAAGGAAGTGCTGCTCGGCGAGAGCACCCGGGTGCGCCGGCTGCTGCCGACGCTGGGCCGGCGGATGGTCGGCGCCTGGGTGTTCGTCGACCACTACGGCCCCGACGACATCGCCGCGGGCCCCGGCATGCAGGTGCCGCCGCACCCGCACACCGGGCTGCAGACGGTGTCCTGGCTGCTCGACGGGGAGGTGCACCACCGGGACTCGCTCGGCAGCGACGTGCGGTTCCGGCCCGGCGAGCTGGCGCTGATGACGGCCGGGCACGGGATCGCGCACTCCGAGCAGTCGCCGGCGACCCACCCGCGGTACCTGCACGGCGCCCAGCTCTGGGTGGCGCTGCCCGAGGCCGACCGCGAGGTGGACCCGCACTTCGAGCACCACGGGGTGCTGCCCGGCTTCAGCTCCGACGGGCTCACCGCCACGGTGCTCATGGGCGGCTTCGGCGGCGCGACGTCGCCGGGGCGGGCCTACACCCCGCTGGTCGGGGTCGACCTGGAGCTGGCCGCGGGTGCCGACGTCGAGCTGCCGCTGGAGGCCGAGTTCGAGTACGGGCTGCTGGCGTCGGCCGGATCGGCCACGGTGGACGACGTCGTCCTCGAGCCGGGCGCGATGCTGTACCTGGGCACCGGCCGCCGTGCGCTGCGGGTGCGCGCCGCGACGGGGTCGCGGTTGCTGCTGCTGGGCGGGGAGCCGTTCGAGGAGCACCTGGTGATGTGGTGGAACTTCATCGGCCGGTCGGGCGAGGAGATCGCCGACTACGCCGAGCAGTGGAACGCCGAGTCGCGCCGCTTCGGCGCGGTCGTCGGCTACGACGGCGACCGGCTGGCGGCCCCACCGCTGCCACCGGCCGGGCTGCGACCGCGCGGCCGGGTGCACTGATGCCCGCGGACCCGCGGCTGCTGGCCTTCGTCGCGGAGCAGCGCTGGGGAGTGCTGGCCACGGTCAAGCGCGACGGCCGGCCGCAGCTGTCCAACGTCGGGTACGCCTGGGACGACGGCCTGGTCCGCGTCTCGGTGACCGCCGACCGGGCGAAGACCCGCAACCTGCAGCGCGATCCGCGGGTGACGCTGCACGTGGCGTCGAGGGACTTCTGGACCTGGGTCGCCGTCGAGGGCACCGCCGAGCTGACCCCGGTCGCGCGGGAACCGCACGACGCCACGGTCGAGGAGCTGATCGCCTACTACCGCGGCGTCTCCGGCGAGCACGAGGACTGGGACGCGTACCGGGCGGCGATGGTGGCCGATCGCCGGCTCGTCGTGCGGTTCCGCCCGGAGCACGCCTACGGCCGGCTACCGGGGTGAACCCGGCGTCGCCGGTGCGCCCCGCTCGCACCGGCGACCGGGCCCGGATCACCCGGCCGGGACCTCCATGACCGAGAACGACGCGCCCCACGGGTCGGCGACGACCGCGAACCGGCCGTACTCGGTGTCCTCGGCCGGGAGGAGCACCTTCCCGCCCGCGGACGTCACCGTGGCGACCGCGCCGTCGGTCGAGGCGACAGCGAAGCAGGTCGACCAGCCCTTCGGCACCCCGGGGGCGACGCCGCCGAGCCCGCCGAGCGGGTCACCCCCGGTGGCGAAGGTCGTGTAGCCCTCCCCGCCGGGGATCTCCTCGAACCGGAACCCGAAGACGGCGGTGTAGAACGCCCGGGCCGACGCCGGATCGTCGACCGCCGCCTCGTTCCAGACCAGCGAGCCGGGTTCGTTGTACCGCTGCACACCGGTGTGCTCGCCGGACTGCCACAGGCCGAACGGATTCCCCTGCGGGTCGAGGGCGACGACCATCGTGCCCATCGGCCCGATCTCCATCGGCTCGACGAGGACCGTGCCGCCGGCCTCCCGGATCCGCGCGACCGTGGCGGCCGCGTCGTCCGTCGCGAAGTAGGTCGTCCAGCGGGGCGGGTCGTCCGGATCCATCTGCGGACCGAGCCCGGCGACCCGCTGCCCGTCCTTCTCCGCGTTCAGGTAGCCGCCGAACTCGGGATCCCCGCCGGTGTACGCCCAGCCGAGCAGGGCGGTGTAGAACTCCCGCGCCGCCGCCAGGTCGGCTGCGCCGTAGTCCACCCAGCACGGCGTCCCGGCCGGCCAGGGTGTGTCTCGCGTGGGCATGGTTGCCTCCTCCGGTTGTGAGGTAGGTCACCGTCCCACCGGAGTACGACAGTTCGGGGCGCCGGCTGCGCGCCGGTCAGAACCGCCCGCCGCCGGAGCGGCCACCGCCGCCGAAGGAGCCGCCGCCCGCGCGGCCCCCGCCGAACGAGCCGCCGCCGGAGCGCCCGCCGAAGCCGCCCCCTCCCCCGAAGCCGCCGCCGAAGCCACCGCCGGAGAAGCCGCCGCCGAACCCGCCGCGGCGCCCGCCGCCGAGCAGGATGCCGCCGAGCACCAGGCTGCCGAGGTCCACCCCGCCCCGCCGGTACCCGCCGCCGTAGCCGCCGCCCATGCCGCCGGGGCCGTAGCCGGAGTTCCACCGGTCGACGTCGTCCTGGGCCAGGTCCAGGGCGTGCGAGGCGAGCAGCCCGGCCTGCTGGGCCTCCCGCAGCGCGCTCACCGGCTCGCTGCGGCCGAGGTCGACGGCGGCCTCCAGGTGCCGCTGCGCCTCGGCCAGCCGGGTGCGGGCCTCGGGGCCGACCGCCCCGCGCCGGGTGTCGATGAAGTCCGCCGCCGCGGCCACCGCCGAGCGGGCGGTGAGCAGCGCCTGGTCCAGCGCCGCCGCGGCCCGGCGGGCCTGGGTCTGCGCGTCGCGGGCCGCGGAGAGCGTCTCCTCCAGCGCGGCGTCGGCGTCCTCGAGCTGGCGGAGCGCGGCCAGCGGGTCCCCCGGCGTGCCACCGGAGGGCCGCAGGGCCGCGTCGGCGGCGGCCAGCGCCGCCTCGGCCCGGGCGATCTGCGGCTGCAGGCCGCTGCGGTCGCCGCCGGCCACCAGGGCCCGGGCCTCGGCGAGGTCCTTCTCCGTCTCCGACCGCGCGGCCGCCACCCGGCCGGCGGCCGCGTCGAGGTCGGCGGCCAGCCGGCCCACGGCGTCGAGCAGGGTGCCGGTCTGCGCGACCGCGTCCTCGGCCGCGCGGATGTCGCCGACGGCGTCCCCGGTGCGGCCGGCGGCGAGCGCCTCCCGGGCCTCGCGCACCTCCTGGTCGGCGGCGTCGAGCCGCGCCCCGGCCTCGCGCACGTTGTCGGCGACGGCGGTGACGGCGGACCCGGAGAACCGCTGCCGGATCCCGGTGAGCCGCTGCTCCTCCTGCGGCAGCCGCGCGCGCAGCGCCGCGATGCGCGGCTCGAGGCCGGCGAGCACCTGCGGAGCGGTCCGCTCCAGGTCGCGCAGCTCCTCGAACGCCGCGCGCTGCTCGTCGAGCCGGGCGTCGGCGGCCTGGGTCAGCGCGAGGATCTCCGCGAGCATCCGGCGGGTGGTGGGCTCGTCCTCCGGGACGTCGTCGTCGAGCTCCTGGCGCAGCGTGAAGGCGCGGCCGACCTCGGCCTTGGACTGCGCGAGCGCGGCGTCGAACCCGGCGACGGCGTCCTCGCCGTACTGCGACCGCGCGAAGTCCAGGTCGAGCTGCGAGGTCTTCACCGCCTCGTCCATCTCCAGCAGCGCCTCGCTGGCGCGGCCCTGGAGCTGGTCGGTGGGCACGCCCTCGTACGGGTCGGGCGCCGGGCGCCGCCGGCCCGCGGGCAGCGCGCTCCCGGCGCGGTTCCGGCGCGAGCGGCTCATCAGGTAGGCGCCGCCGCCGACGACCGCGATGCCGCCGAGCACCAGCAGGGCGCCGGCACCGCCGGAGCCGCCGTCGGACGCGGACTCCGCCGGCTGCGCCGGAGCCGTGCCGCCCGATTGCAGCAGCTGGGCGAAGGTGGCCACGCCACCTGCCCAGTCGCCGGCGCCGAACTGCGGCGCCACCTGCTCGTCGGCCAGCGCCTCGAGCTCCTCGCGGGAGAGCGGAGAATCCGCCGGCCGGAGGAAGCCGTACCGCCGGTCGTCCACGGCGACGGCGAGCAGCGCGTCCTCCTCGGAGAGCTGGCTGAGCTCGGCGGTCGCCTGCGCCCACTCCGACTCGTTCGCACCGTCGAAGCTGGACACGAACACCACGGAGAGGTCGGTGCCGGTGGCCGCGCGCAGGTCGTCGATCGCGTCCTCGACCCGCGCCGTGTCGCCGTCGAGCGCGCCGACCTCGTCGACGATCTGCTCCGGCAGCCGGAACGGGGGCACCGCGTAGGCCGGCCCCCCGGTGACCAGGAGGACGGCGAGCACTCCCAGGACGACGCACAGCCGGCGCACGGATACCTCCTGGAAGGGCGAAGTCGAACCCGGACGACCCTACCGACGGTCGAGGGGTCCGGCCCGGCCGCGGTGGGTAGTGCGGAACCGCCGCCGCCGCACCGCACCGCACCGCACCGCACCGCACCGCACCGAGGAGATCCCCGTGACCGAGCCCGACGCCGTCCCCGCCGCCGAGCTGCCACCGGGGGCGGTCCGCCGCGTCGGCGGCTGGGCCGTGGGCAACCAGGGGCCCGGGCCCGACGGCGGCGACCGCTACTTCGCCGTCTCCCGGCGCTGCCGCCACCAGCTGGCCGACCTCGCCGAGGGCAGCGTCGACGCCGACGGGTGCCTGGTCTGCCCCTGGCACCAGAGCCGCTACGACGTGCGCACCGGCGAGATGGTCGAGGGCCCGCGCGGGTTCCTCGGCTACCACGGGCCGACGCCGGTCTACACCCAGCTGGTGCGGGCGCTCGGTCAGCTGGCGCGGCTGCGGGTGCGCCGGGCCACCCGCACCGGCGACGACGTCGTCCTGGGGTGAGGCCTCCTCAGCTGCCCTGGAGCTGCTCCCAGACCGACCGGCGCCGGGCCTGCTCGTCGGGGTCGGGCACCGGCAGGGAGGCCAGCAGCCGCTGCGTGTAGGCGTGCTGCGGGTTCCCCAGCACTTCCGCGCCGGTGCCCTCCTCGACCAGCTCGCCCTTGTAGAGCACCGCGATGCGGTCGGCCAGCAGGTCGACGACGGCGAGGTCGTGGCTGATGAACAGGCAGGCGAAGCCGAGCTCGCGCTGCAGCTCGTCGAACAGCTCCAGCACCCGCTTCTGCACCGACACGTCCAGCGCCGAGGTGGGCTCGTCGGCGATGAGCAGCTCCGGGTCCAGGGCCAGCGCGCGGGCCAGGCTGGCGCGCTGGCGCTGACCGCCGGACAGCTCGTGCGGGAACCGGTCGCCGAAGGCCCTGGGCAGCTGCACCGCCTCCAGCAGCTCGTCCACCCGGCCGCGGGCGTCCTGCGGGTCCGCCGCCCGGCCGTGCACCACCAGCGGCTCGGCGACGGCGTCGGCGATGGAGAGCAGCGGGTTGAAGCTCGACGCCGGGTCCTGGAAGACGAACCCGATCCGCTCGCGCACCGGGCGGAACCGCTTCTCCCGGACCCCGTTCATCTCGGTGCCCAGCACCTGCAGGGAGCCGCCGGTCACCCGGGTCAGCCCGGCGATGGCCCGGCCGATCGTCGTCTTGCCGCTGCCGCTCTCCCCCACCAGGCCGAGCACCTCACCCGGCCGGATCGCGAAGCTGACGCCGTCGACGGCGACGAAGTCGGGCTTGCGCAGCCGGCCCGGGTAGACGATCCGCACGTCGCGCGCCTCGACCACCGGGGTGGCGTCCGACCACGCCCGGGTGCGGGAGTCGGCCCGGTGCTGGGTGCGCGCCCGCCCCTCGCCCAGCCGCGGCACCGAGGACAGCAGCTGCCGGGTGTAGGGGTCCTGCGGCGACGAGAACAGCGTCCGGACGTCGGCCTGCTCGACGATCCGCCCCTGGTACATGACCGCCACCCGGTCGGCGAGGTCGGCGACGACGCCCATGTTGTGCGTGATCAGCACGATCGCGGTGCCGAACTCGTCCCGGCAGCGGCGCAGCAGGTCGAGGATCTCCGCCTGCACCGTGACGTCGAGAGCGGTGGTCGGCTCGTCGGCGATGATGACGCCGGGGTCGAGCACCAGCGCCTGGGCGATGACGATGCGCTGCTTCTGCCCGCCGGAGAACTGGTGCGGGTAGTGGTCGACGCGGTGCTCGGGATCGGGGATGCCGACCCGCCGCAGCACGTCGATCGCCTTCTCTCGCGCCTCCTTCTTGCTGGACTTCCCGTGCGCGCGCAGCCCCTCGGCGATCTGCCAGCCGACCGGGTACACCGGGTTCAGCGCCGTCGACGGCTCCTGGAACACCATCGCCGCGTCGCGGCCCCGGACGTCGCCGAGGCCGGCGCGGCCGAGCGTGACGATGTCGGCGGTGCTGCCGCCGTCCTTGCTGGTGAGCAGCACCGCGCCGCGCGTGGTCGCGGTCTCGGGCAGCAGGCCCAGGATGCTGCGCGCGGTCACGGTCTTGCCGCTGCCGCTCTCGCCCACGATGGCCAGCACCTCACCGGCGGCCACCGACAGGGTCACGCCCTGGACGGCGGCGACGTCACCGGCGTCCGTGGCGAAGGAGACCGTCAGGTCCTCGATGCCGACGACGTCGCTCATCGCCGTCCCCCTTCCTGGTTGCCGGGTCGCTCGAGCTCGTCGGTGCCGCCCGGGCTGGTCACCGGGGCGGTGTACGGGCCGACCGCGACCGAGGTCTCGGCGACGTCGGACGGCGCGGTGCCGCCGCGGCGCCGGCTGCGCAGCCGCGGGTCGGCGAGGTCGTTGAGGCTCTCCCCGACCAGGGTCAGGCCCATCACCACCAGCACGATGGCGAGGCCAGGGAAGATCGAGGTCCACCAGATGCCGCTGGTGACGTCGGACAGCGACTGCTTGAGGTCGTAGCCCCACTCGGCGGCCGCGGTCGGCTCGATGCCGAAGCCGAGGAAGCCAAGCCCGGCGAGGGTCAGGATCGCCTCGGAGGCGTTGAGCGTGAGGATCAGCGGCAGCGTGCGGGTGGAGTTCCGGAACACGTGCCGCGACATGATCCGCCAGTGCCCGGCGCCGATGACGCGCGCGGACTCCACGAACGCCTCCGACTTGATCCGCACCACCTCGGCGCGCACCACCCGCAGGTACTGCGGCACGAAGATCACCGTGATCGACAGCGCCGCGGCGAGGATGCCGCCGAAGAGGCTCGACTGCCCCCCGTTGACGACGATGCCGATCACGATGGCCAGCAGCAGCGACGGGAAGGCGTAGATCGCATCGGCGACGACGACCAGCACCCGGTCCAGCCAGCCGCCGAAGTAGCCCGAGACCAGCCCCAGCAGGACGCCCAGGACCAGCGAGAAGACGACGGCCGCGACGATCACCAGCAGCGCGGTGCGCGAGCCCCAGATGACCCGCGACAGCACGTCGTAGCCGCCGACGGTGGTGCCGAGCAGGTGGTCGGCCGACGGCTCCTGCTGGGCGCCGAACGGGCCGGTCGCGTCGCGCAGCTGGTCGTACTCGTAGGGCGCCAGCAGCGGCGCGAAGATCGCCGTCAGCACGAAGACGCCGGTGAGCACCAGGCCGGCCACGAGCATGCCGCGCTGCAGGCCGACGCTCTGCTGCACCTGGCGGATCACCGGCAGCTCGCGCCAGCCGCGGCGCCGGCGGCCCGCGGGTGCGGTCTCGGGGGCGTGCACAGCAGTGGCCATCTCAGTACCTCACCCGCGGGTCGATCAGCGCCGCGATGACGTCGACGACGAAGTTGATGACCGCGACGATCACGGCGGCCAGCACGACGATGCCCTGGACGGCGACGAAGTCGCGCGCCTCCAGGTACTGGACCAGCTGGAAGCCCAGGCCCTTCCACTCGAACGTGGTCTCGGTCAGCACCGCGCCGCCCAGGAGCAGCGCGATCTGCAGGCCGATGACGGTGACGATGGGGATCAGCGCGGGCCGGTAGGCGTGCTTGCGCAGCAGCCGCCGCTCGCTCACCCCGCGGGACCGGGCCGCCTCCACGTACCCCATGCCCAGCGTGCCGATCACGTTGGTGCGCACCAGCCGGAGGAAGACCCCGGCGGTCAGCAGCCCCAGGGTGAGCGCCGGGAGGACGGCGTGCTCGAGGACGTCGGTGACCACCGCGCCGTCGCCGGTGGCGAACGCGTCGATCAGGTAGATGCCGGTGGACGAGTCCAGCGTCTGCAGCTGGATCTCCGAGCCGGTGGTGGCCCGGCCGGCGACCGGCAGCCAGCCCAGCTGGACGGCGAAGACGAGCTTGAACACCAGGCCGGCGAAGAAGACCGGGGTGGCGTAGCAGAGGATCGCGAACACCCGCAGCGCGGCGTCGGGCCACCGGTCGCGCAGGTAGGCGGCGAGCCGGCCCAGCGGGATGCCGACGAGGAAGGCGACGATCAGCGCGTAGAACGCGAGCTCGAGGGTCGCCGCGCCGAAGGTGGCGAGCACCTCGGTGACCGGGCGGTTGTCGCTCTGCGTCGTCCCGAAGTCGCCCTGCACCAGCGAGGTCAGGTACTCCCAGTACTGCACCAGGATCGGCCGGTCGTACCCGGCCTCGGTCACCCGCTCCCGCAGCTCGGCCGCCGGCAGCCGGCCGCCGAGCGCCGCGGTGATCGGGTCACCGGTCAGCCGCATGAGGACGAAGACCGTCGTCACCAGGATGAAGATGGTCGGGAAGATCAGCAGGAAGCGGACCAGCAGGTAGCTGCCCAGTCCCCCGCCGCCGCCGCGCCGGCGGCGGGGCGCCGGCTCGGCATCCGGGGCGTCCGTGCCCCCGGAGAGCTCGGTCGTGGTCGTGGTCATGTCTCCACCCAGGGTGTGCGGGTTCCGTACGTGGACGGCCCCGGGTGACCCGCGCGCGGCGGGTCACCCGGGGCCGGTGGTACAGCCTCTCAGCGGGCTCGGTCAGCCCTTGCTCAGGGCGCCGTACCGGAACTTGAACGACGCGTCGAGGGTGTCCTCGGCGCCGGACACGTCGGTGCCGGTGACGGCGACCTGCGCGCCCTGCAGGTACGGCACGGTGGACAGGTCGTCGGCGACGAGCTCCTGGATCTGCTCGATCAGGGCCTGGCGCTCGGCCGGGTCCTCCGTCGTGGCCTGCTGGAGGATCAGGTCGTTGACCTCCTGGTCCACGTAGTGGTTGCCCAGGAAGTTCTCCTCCAGGAAGAACGGCGTCAGGTAGTTGTCGGCGTCCGAGTAGTCCGGGAACCAGCCCAGCTGGTAGGCCGGGTAGACGTCGTTGGTGCGCTGCTCGGAGTACTGCGTCCACTCGGTGGTCTGCAGGTCGACCTGGAACAGGCCGCTGGACTCCAGCTGGTCCTTGATCAGCGCGTACTCGTCACCCGAGGACGGGCCGTAGTGGTCGTTGGAGTACTGCAGGCTCAGCTGCACCGGGGTGGTGACGCCGGCCGCCTCGAGCAGCTGCCGCGCCTGCTCGACGTCGGGCCCGCCCTCGCCGTCGCCGTACTTCTCCATGAGCGGCTGGATGGCGCCGGTCAGGCCCTCGGGGACGAAGGAGTACAGCGGGGTGTAGGTGCCCTTGTAGACCTGCTCGGCCAGCTCCTCGCGGTCGATCAGGCTGGCGACCGCCTGGCGGACGGCGAGCGCCTTGGCCGGGTCGGCCTCCGGCGTGGTCGCGCCGTAGGGCTGGGTGTTGAAGTTGAAGACGATGTAGCGGATCTCGCCGCCGGGCCCGTCGACGACCTGGACGCCGTCGTCGGCGCGCAGGTCCTCGATGTCGGTCGCGGACAGGCTCCGCCACGCGACGTCGATGTTGCCCTCCTGCACGTCGAGCTTCAGGTTCGAGGCGTCGGCGTAGTACCTGACGTTGACCTGCTCGGTCGCAGGCTCGCCCAGGAGACCCTGGTACTCGGGGTTCGCCGCGTAGGTGACCAGGTTGTTCTGGTCGTAGTTGGTGATCGTGTAGGGGCCGGCGAAGGCCTCGCCCTCGACGATCTCCTGGTCCGGGGTCAGCTCGGTGGCCGAGAGGACCTCCTCGTCGACGATCGGGCCGGCGGGGCTGGACAGGATCTGCGGGAACACCTGGTCGTTGGGCGACTTCAGGTTGAACACGACGGTCTGCTCGTCGGGGGTGTCGACGCTCTCCAGGTTGTAGAGCAGCGACGCGGGGCCCTCGGGGTCGTTGATCGCCAGCTGGCGGTCGAACGTGAACTTCACGTCCGAGGAGGTCAGCTCGTTGCCGTTGGCGAAGGTCAGCCCGTCCTTCAGCGTCACCGTGTACTCGGTGGGCGAGGTGAACTCGGCCGACTCCGCGATGTCCGGCTCGACCTCGGGGCTGCCGTAGGGGGTGTTCATCAGGAACGGGTAGACCTGGTTCATCACGGCGAACGAGCCGTTGTCGTACGAACCGGCCGGGTCGATCGTGGTGATCTTGTCGCTGGTGCCGATGGTGATGCTGCCGCCGTCACCGCTGCCGGAACCGCCGTTGCCGTCGCCGTCACCGCCGCCGCAGGCGCTGAGCACCAGGGCCGTCGCCGCGACGCCCGCCGTGGCGACCACGCGCCGACGGCTGATCGAACCGGAAGTCATCCGTTACCTCGTTCTCATCGACAGCGATCGCGGACGATTTCCACGCGGTCGCCCGGGGGACCAGAAGATCTCAAGGTTTAACACAGCGTTCCTCAGCGGTGAGAGGGCGCCGGAGCACCGTTACCGCGTCGTGACTGCGGACCGAGAGATGCCGCACAGCGGGGCCACCGATCGGGGAAGCGGCCGCCCGGCGGCCCCTGGCCGCGCAGGCTCGGCGCACCCGCCGGGCCCCGTACCTGTTCCGGCGGCAGTCCGTCTCTGCCCAGCCGGGCGGGGCAGAGACGGACTGCCAGCGGGACGTCCCGCCACCACCCGCACCGGCGCGGCACCGGCCCGCCACCGTCCGGACTCAGGCGTCGATGCGGCGGCGGCCCTCGAACGCCCGGCCGAGCGTGACCTCGTCGGCGTACTCGAGGTCACCCCCCACCGGCAGGCCGCTGGCGAGCCGGGAGACCGCGAGCCCCATCGGGCCGACCAGCCGCGCGAGGTAGGCCGCCGTCGCCTCGCCCTCGAGGTTCGGGTCGGTGGCGATGATCAGCTCGGTGACGGCGCCGTCCATCAGCCGGGTCATCAGCTCCTTGACCCGCAGGTCGTCGGGGCCGACGCCGTCGATCGGGCTGATCGCGCCGCCGAGCACGTGGTAGCGGCCGCGGAACTCACGGGTGCGCTCGATCGCGACGACGTCCTTGGGCTCCTCGACGACGCAGAGCACGTCGTCGGAGCGGCGCGGGTCGCGGCAGATGCGGCACTGCTCCGCCTCGGCGACGTTGTAGCAGGTCACGCAGAAGCGGACCGACTCCTGGACGCGCGTCAGGGCCGCGACCAGCCGGCTCACGTCGGCCGACTCGGACGACAGCAGGTGGAAGGCGATGCGCTGGGCGCTCTTCGGCCCCACGCCGGGCAGGCGACCGAGCTCGTCGATCAGGTCCTGGACGGCACCCTCGTACACGGGGCTCCTCGGGTTGCGAGAGGGATCGGGCGGGTGCGCCCGATCAGAGGCCGGGCAGCCCCAGGCCGCCGCCGAGACCACCGGCCAGCGGGCCCATGCGGCTGGCGGTCAGCTCGTCGGCGGCCCGCTTGGCGTCGCGGACGGCGGCGACGACGAGGTCCTGCAGCGTCTCGAGGTCGTCGGGATCGACGGCGTCGGGCGCGATGGTGAGTGCGGTCAGGTCGCCGTCGCCGGTCATCGTCGCCGAGACCAGGCCGCCGCCGGCGGTGCCGGTGACCTCGGTGGCCGCCAGCTCCTGCTGGGCGGCGGCGAGCTGCTGCTGCATCTGCTGCGCCTGCTTCATGAGCTGCGACAGGTCGGGCTGCTGGCCTCCGGGGAACATGCCACGAGAGTAGGCCGCGGGGACGACAGGTGAGGACGCGCCGCCCCGCCCGTCAGCTGTCGACCGGGCGGGCACCCAGCTGGGCGCGGAGCAGTTGCAGCGCCGCCTGCTCCTGGTCGACGGCCGGCTCGGGCTCGCGGTCGCCGCCGGCGGAGGTCTCCGCCGCCCGCTCGGCCATCAGCTCCCGGGCCTCGGCCGCCTCCGCCGCCCGCGCGGCCGCGCGCGCCTCCTCCGGCGCCGCGGTGCGGGCGCCGGCGGCCGGCCCGGCCCCCTCGACGACGGCGTCGACGCGCCAGCGCACGCCGAGCAGCTCGTTGAGCGCCTCGCGGAGGACGTCCTTGTTGAGGTCGTCGCCCAGCCGCCGGGCCAGCGCCGGCGACGACGTGGAGAGCGTGAGGACGCCGTTGGCCAGCTGGTGCACCTGGGCGTTCTTCAGCAGCGCCTCGGTGGTCCGCTTGTGCTTCTTGACCACGGCGAGCAGCTCCGGCCACACCCGGCGGACGTCGGTGGTGGTCAGCTCGCCGTCGGAGGCGGACTCCGGCGGGTTGGCCGAGACGACCGGCGTCGGCTCCCCGCCCCGCGGTGCGGGGGCGGACTCCGCGGCGGCGCGCGGCGGGGACGCCGGCGGGCGCGGCTGCTCGACCCGGGCGGCCGCGGCCTGCACCGCGGCCGGCCGCGACTGGTGCGGCCAGTCCTCGTCGTCGGTGGGCTCGGGCGGCAGCGGGATGTCCGGCTCCTCCGCCGTCACCCGGGGGCGCTGGGCGGGCTCGGGCGTGGGCGGTGCGGCGGTCGGCGCCGGCGGAGCGGCGCGCGGCCGGCTGCCCGGCCGGGCCGTCTCCGGCCAGTCGTCGGCCGAGGCGGCGGGGGCGGCCGCGGCGGGACGCGGACGGCTGCCCGGCTTGGCGGTCTCCGGCCAGCCGTCGCCCGACGCGGCGGGCGCGGGCGCCGCCGGTGCCGCCAATTCCGGTGCAGCCGACGTGGGTGCCGGTGCGGGCGCGGGCGGAGCGGGCGCGGCCGGAGCGGGCGCCGCCGCCTGCGGCGGAGGCGCGGCGGCCGGCGGGGCGGAGGCCGTCGGCGGCGCCTCGGGCCGCGCCGCCTGCTGCTGCTGCGCCTGCGACCTGCGGACGAACTCCCGCCGGGACGCCGCGGCTGCGGTGTCCTGTGTGGGGCCGGACACCGGAGCTGCCGGGGCCGCCGCGCGGGGCGTCTCGCGGGGCGTCTCGGCGGGGACCGCCTCGCGGTGCCCGACCTCCGCGACGGGGCGGCCGGCGTGCTCACCGGCGATCGACATCCGCCGCTCGAGCCGCTCCAGGCGCTGGAGGGTCGCGGCGGCCGAGCCGTCGGTGGCCGGCAGCAGCATGCGCGCGCAGACCAGCTCCAGCAGCAACCGCGGTGCCGTCGTCCCGCGCATCTCGCCCAGGCCCTCGTGCACGGTGTCGGCCATGCGCGACAGGGTGGCCGAGCCGAGCGCCTGGGCCTGGGAGTTCATCAGGTCCAGTCGGTCGGGCGGGCAGTCGAGCAGGCCGCTGCCGCCCGCGTCGGGCACGGCGTCGAGGACGATCAGGTCGCGCAGCCGGTCGAGCAGGTCGGTGGCGAAGCGGCGGGGGTCGTGCCCGGCCTCGACCACGCGGTCGACGGCGCGGAAGACACCGGGGGCGTCGGAGGCGGCGAGGGCGTCGATCGTCTCGTCGAGCAGCGCGTCGTCGGTGACCCCGAGCAGGCCGACGGCGCTCCGGTAGGTGACGCCCTCGGGGCCGGCGCCGGCCAGGAGCTGGTCGAGGATGGACAGCGAGTCGCGCACCGAACCGCCACCGGCCCGCACCACCAGCGGGAAGACCGTCGGCTCGACCTGCACGCCCTCGGCCTCGCAGGTCTTCTCCAGCAGCGAGCGCAGCGTCGTCGGCGGCACCAACCGGAACGGGTAGTGGTGCGTGCGCGAGCGGATGGTCGGGAGGACCTTCTCCGGCTCGGTCGTGGCGAAGACGAAGACCAGGAAGTCCGGCGGCTCCTCGACCACCTTGAGCAGGGCGTTGAAGCCCTGCGTGGTGACCATGTGCGCCTCGTCGACGATGTAGACCTTGTAGCGGCTGTTCACCGGGGCGAAGAACGCGCGCTCGCGCAGGTCGCGGGCGTCGTCGACGCCACCGTGGCTGGCCGCGTCGATCTCCATGACGTCCAGCGAGCCGGGGCCGTCGGGCGCCAGCGCGACGCAGGACTCGCAGACCCCGCACGGGGTGGACGTCGGCCCCTGCGCGCAGTTCAGCGAGCGGGCCAGGATGCGGGCGGACGACGTCTTGCCGCAGCCGCGCGGGCCGCTGAACAGGTAGGCGTGGTTGATCCGCCCGCCGTCGACCGCGTTCATCAGCGGGGTGGTGACGTGCTCCTGCCCGACCACCTCGGCGAAGGTCGCCGGGCGGTACTTGCGGTAGAGCGCCAGAGCCACGCCGAGGAGGTTACGTGGCAGGACCGACCGGACGGCGGTGCCGGTGGACGCCGGGCCGCGGGATCGGGCCCCGGAAAAGAAGAGGACCCCCCGCGCACCCGCCAGAGCCCGCTTATCCTTGCTGCCTTCCGGCCCTGGGGAGGTTCACAGGGTGACGCCACACGAGGGGTCGTCGACCACTGTAGGGCACACCGGTCGCCGCGTGCCGACCCCCTCGCCGCACCCCACCGCGAGCCGCGGACGCGGACGGGCCCCGGTGCGCGCACCGGGCGCCGGGGCCCACCCCCCGCCCCCCCCCCCACCCCCCGCCCGGGCCGGGGCGGGCCCCCGGGCCCCCCCCCGCGCCCCGTCCGTACTGCGGAGGATGGGAGATTCGAACTCCCGAGGGGTTGCCCCCAACCCGCTTTCCAAGCGAGCGCCATAGGCCACTAGGCGAATCCTCCAGGTACGGCAGCGATCCTACCGGTCGCCCGCGCGGCGGTCGCCGGGACACCACCGGGCGGGCCGTCCGACGCGTCGTGCGGCATCCTGCACCCGAGCGCGGTTCACCGGGCGGTCGGCGGGGAACGGCCTGGAACCGCGGGCCGGAGGACGAGGAGGGTCAGGACATGGGTGAGCACGACGAGGTGCGGCCGGACGTCGTCGAGGCGATCGTCGGCGTGCTCAAGGGTGGCGACGCCGGCGAGCTGCCGGCCGGGGCCACCGCCGCGGAGAAGACCGCGGCGAAGGACCGCTACCTGTCCGAGTTCGTCGCCGAGCGCAGCAAGCGCGACCGCCAGGCGCAGGCGTGGGAGCTGCTGCTGACCCGCAGCTACGACGACCCGCCCACGTGGCGGCAGCTCTTCGACGACCTCGCGCCCGAGGCGCACGCGGAGCTCGGCGAGCTCTACGACGTCCTCCCGGAGGGCGCTCGCGAGGAGTACGCACGCCGGTACGGCGTGCCCTCCACCGTCTGACCCGGCTGCCCGCCCGTCGATGACCCGTCCCGTCACCGGGCCCGGCCGGCTCATCGCCGGCCGCTACCGGCTGCAGTCCCAGATCGGCGGCGGCGGGATGGGCACCGTCTGGCTCGCGCGCGACCAGCTGCTGGGCCGGCAGGTCGCGGTCAAGCAGGTGCTGTCGCCGCTGGGCGCCGACGAGCAGCAGATCGACGAGCAGCGGCAGCGGGCGCTGCGCGAGGGCCGCATCGCCGCCCGGCTCAGCCATCCGCACGCGATCTCGGTCTACGACGTCGCGCTGGAGGGCGGGGCGCCCTGGCTGGTCATGGAGTACCTGCCCTCCCGCAGCCTCGCCGAGGTCCTCGGCGCCGAGGGCGTGCTGCCCGCCGGCCTGGTGGCGCAGATCGGTGCGCAGGTCGCCGACGCGCTGGCGGCCACGCACGCGGCCGGGATCGTCCACCGGGACGTCAAGCCGGCCAACATCCTGATCGGGGAGGGCGGCCGGGTCGCCGGCCTGGTCAAGATCACCGATTTCGGCATCTCGCACGCCCGCGGCGACGTCACGCTCACCCAGACCGGCCAGATCACCGGCACCCCGGCGTTCCTCGCACCGGAGGTCGCCCAGGGCCACGAGATGACCGAGGCCAGCGACGTCTTCTCCCTCGGCGCCACGCTCTACACCTGCCTCGAGGGCCTGCCGCCGTTCGGCATGGAGGACAACCCGCTCGGCATGCTGCACCGGGTGGCGGCGGGGCGGATCACTCCCCCGCACCAGGCCGGGGCGCTCACCGAGCCGCTGCTGCGGATGCTCGCCGAGGACCCGGCCGCGCGCCCGCCCATGACCGAGGTGCGCGACGAGCTGGCCCGGCTGGCCGCCGGCCGGGACGGCGACCCGACGACGGTGCTGCTGGCCCGCACCGACCTGCGCCCCGCGTCCGGGCCCGCCGGCACGGCGGTGTTCGCCGCCGGCGCCGCCTCCACCGCTCCGCCCGCTCCCACCGCTCCGCCCGCCTCCACGGAGACGCCCACGCCGATCCCGCCGGCCGCTGCCCCGGCGGCGTCCGCCGCGGCCCCGCCCACCCCGGTACCGGCCGGCCGCCGGGGACGGCGCCGGGGAGCGTGGGTGGCGGCCGGCGTCGTCGCCGTCGTGCTGCTGGGCGTGCTCGGGGTGTGGCTGGGCACCTCCGGCGACCGGGATCCCGGCGACACGGCCGCATCCCCCACGTCGGCCACCTCCGAGGCGCCCGCCGGCGAGGAGCCGGTGCCCCCGCAGCCCGAGCCACCGGCGGCACCCGTCGCCCCGGCCCCGGACGAGGACGACGACGGTGACGACGACGACGACGACGAGGGCAACGGCGACGGCGACGGCGACGGCAACGGCAACGGCAACGGCAACGGCAACGGCAACGAGGGGAACGGCAACGGGGGCGACGACGAGGAGTCCGGCGGCGATCCGCTGGCCGAGCAGAACGTCCGCGACTTCGTGCGCGACTACCACCGGCTGGTGCTCCGGGACCCGGCACAGGCGTGGGAGCGCACCGGTCCGACGCTGCGCGCGAACATAAGCCGCGAGAACTACATCCGCTACTGGGAGCAGTTCGAGGACGTGCGCCTCAGCGACATCCGGGCGGCGGACGGGCAGCCCACGGCGACCGCCACCATGGAGCTGCGCTACGCCGACGGCCGCCGCGAGACCGGCCCGCACGTGTTCACGTTCCTGGTCCGCGACGGGCAGCTGATCCTGGACAGCGACTTCCCCGCCTGAGCGACCCCGCGGACGACGAAACCCCCGCCCTCCGCAAGGGGAGGACGGGGGCTGTCACTGCTGGCGGTGGCGGTGGGATTTGAACCCACGGAGGCTTGCACCTCACACGCTTTCGAGGCGTGCTCCTTCGGCCGCTCGGACACGCCACCGCCGAAGAGACTACAGGCCCCGCTGGCGGCGGAAGAAGGCACGTAGCAGCGCGCCGCACTCCTCGGCCCGGACGCCGCCGGTGACCTGCGGACGGTGGTTGAGGCGCCGGTCGCGGACCACGTCCCACAGCGATCCGGCCGCCCCGGCCTTCGGGTCGTCGGCGCCGTAGACCACCCGGTCCACCCGCGCCAGCACGCTGGCCCCGGCGCACATCGTGCAGGGCTCGAGCGTGACCACCAGGGTGCACCCGCCCAGCCGCCAGCCGTCGCCGTGCACCTGCGCGGCCGCCCGCAGCGCCAGCACCTCGGCGTGCGCCGTCGGGTCGCCCCGCTTCTCCCGCTCGTTGGCCGCCTCGGCGAGGACCGCGCCGTCGGGCCCGAGGACGACGGCACCGATGGGCGTGTCGCCCCACTGCTCCGCGGCGGCCGCCAGCTCGAGCGCCCGGCCCATCGCGGCGTCGAGGTCGGCCGTCACCAGAACTCCTGGCGACAGTCCGTCTCTGCCCAGCGCGGGTGGGCAGAGACGGACTGCGCGGGGACCAGGTACCGGGCCCTGCTCACGCGGCCCCGTCCAGCGGGAAGCCGACCAGCTCGAGCCGCCCGGCCCATCGCGGCGTCGAGGTCGGCGTCACCAGAGCTCCTGGCGACAGTCCGTCTCTGCCCAGCGCGGGTGGGCAGAGACGGACTGTGCGGGGAACAGGTACCGGGCCCTGCTCACGCGGCCCCGTCCAGCGGGAAGCCGACCAGCTCGAGCCGCCCGACCCATCGCGGCGTCGAGGTCGGCCGCCACCAGGGCTCCCGGCGACAGTCCGTCTCTGCCCAGCGCGGGTGGGCAGAGACGGACTGCGCGGGGACCAGGTACCGGGCCCTGCTCACGCGGCCCCGTCCAGCGGAAAGCCGACCAGCTCGGACAGTTCGGCCAGCGCCGCCCCGGGCTCCACCACCTTGATGGTCGAGAAGCCCAGCGCACGAGCCGGCTTGAGGTTGATGCCTAGGTCGTCGAGGTAGGCGCAGTCGGTCGCCTCGATCCGGCGGCCCACCGCCTCCGACAGCCGGTCCAGCGCCCGCCGGTAGATCTCCGGCTCCGGCTTGCGCACCCCCTCGACCGACGACTCGACGACGGCGTCGAACAGGCCGAGCAGCTCCCCCAGCCGGCCGGTCCGCTCCATCGGCGCGACGTTGTTGGACAGGATCGCCAGCGGCAGCCCCGCCTCCCGCAGCCGCCGCACCGCGGCCACCATGGCCGGCCGCACCTCCCCGTGCAGGGCCGCGAGGACGCGCGCCGCCTCGAGCCGGTGCCCCTGCGCGGCGGCCTCGGCCTCGAAGGCGGCGCAGAACCCGGCGACGTCGAGCTCGTTGCGCTCGAACCGGGCCCAGGCGTTGGTGTCGGGATCGGTCGAGTTCAGCCGCCGGATCAGCCCCTCGGGCAGCCCGGCGTCGCGCTCGTAGGCGGCGAAGGCGGTCATCGGGCTCTCGGTGATGACCCCGCCCAGGTCGAACACCACCGCGGTGACGGTCACGACGTCACCGCCGCGGCCAGCTCGTCGGCGAAGCCCAGCCGGGTGGCGATGCGGGCCACCATCTCGTCGGCCCACAGGTCGTCAGCGGTCACGATCGGTCTCAGCTCCTCTGCCGGCAGGCCGTCGTCGGCGAAGATGTCCAGGTCGCCGCCGGGCCAGCCGGTCTCGTCGTCGTCGAAGGCGCCCTCGGTGTCGACGCCGATCCCGTAGCGCTCCACCACCTCGGCGGCGAGCACCCACTCGAGCATCGTCGCGTCGGAGATCAGCGCCCGCACCATGCCACCCGGGCCGTGCCGCAGCGCCACGAAGTACAGCCGCGAGTCCACGACGAGCACCAGCGGCGGCGGCCAACCGCCGGCGCCCGGCTCGCCCAGCGCCCGCTCGAGCACCGGCAGCTCGTCGCCGGCGTCGGCCGCGAGCAGCTCCACCTTCCACCGCGAATCGACGCGGCTGGCCCGCACCGCGTAGCTGGCCGGCCCCGTCGCTGCCCCGTCGCTCATCGCTTGCGCAGCAGGGTCAGGCCGTCGGCGAGCGGCAGCAGCGCCGTCTCCCACCGCGGATCGGCGGCCAGGGCGGCGTTGAGCTCGGCCAGCGCCCGGTCGGACTCGTCCTGCGGGTCGAGCACGCGCCCCGACCACAGCGTGTTGTCCAGCAGCACCACGCCACCGCGCCGCACCCGGGGGTGCAGCTCCTCCACGTAGGCGGCGTAGCCGGTCTTGTCCGCGTCGACGAACGCCAGGTCGAAGGTCTCCTCCGCCGGCAGCTCCCGGAGGGCGGGCAGCGCCTCCCCGATGCGCAGCTCGATCCGCGCGGCCACCCCGGCCCGCTCCCAGTGGCGCCGCGCGACCGCCGTCCACTGCTCGCTGCGGTCCAGGCACAGCAGCCGGCCGTCCTCCGGCAGGCCCTGCGCGATGCAGAGCGCGGAGAACCCGGTGAACGTGCCGATCTCGATCGCCGTGCGGGCGCCGATCGCCGCGGTGAGCAGCCGCATCAGCACGCCCTGCTCCGGGGCGATCTGCATCGTGCCCGAGGCCTCGCCGCGGGCGGCCATCTCCGCGGTCTCCCGGATCAGGTCGGCCATCACCTCGTCGAGCGGGTCGGAGGAGGCGCGGACGTACTCCGCGAGCTCCGGGGTGAGCAGGAACGAGCGGGGCGTCATGGCGCGTGGGGCGGCAGGAGCGGGCAGGTCGGCGTCATAGCCTCTGATCATGGCCGAAGCCGCACGTCCTGGGGGCGCACCCACCGGTGGAGGGCCGTCGTTCCCGGTCCCGACCATGCCCGCTCCCCCGGTCGGCGTGGTGGGGCTCGGCCAGCTGGGCGGCTCGCTGGCCGCCGCGCTGGCCGCCGCCGGGCGCCCGGTGTCCGGCTGGGACGTCGACCCGGCCGCGCGGGAGGCGGCGGCCGCGCGGGGGGTGCGCATCACCCGGGAGCTCTCCGGCGTCGTCGTCCTCGCCGTCCCGCTGGCCGCGATGACGACGGCCCTCGACGGGCTGACCGTCGACCCCGACGCGACGGTGACCGACCTGGGCTCGGTGAAGGTCCCGGTGCTCGACGCCGTCGGCCGCACCCTGGGCCGGCGCTTCGTCGGCGGGCACCCCATGTGCGGCACCGAGCGTTCCGGCCACGAGGCCACCGACCCGGCGCTGTTCGCCGGTGCCCGCTGGGCGCTGTGCCTGGAGCCGGACACGGAGCTGCCGCGGTGGCTCCGCGTCGCCGAGGTGGCGCTCGCGGTGGGCGCGGAGGTCGTGCCGGTGACCGCCGCCGAGCACGACGACGCGGTCGCCGCGATCAGCCACGTCCCGCACCTGCTGGCCGCCGCCCTCGCCGCGGCCGCCGCCGACGCGGGCCCGCTCGCGCTCGCGCTCGCCGCCGGCAGCTTCCGGGACGGCACCCGGGTGATCGGCAGCGACCCCGGCTTCGTGACGGCCATGGTCGAGGGCAACGCCGGCCCGACCGCCGCGGCGCTGGACCGGGTCCGCGCCCAGCTCGCCCGTCCCTGGCCGGAGCTCGTCGCGGCGGGCCACGCCGTCGCGACCCGACCGGCCGACCGGCGCACCGTCCGGGTGCCGCTGGAACGCGCCGCGCTGCTGGCCCTCGGCCGCGCCGGCGGGGCGGTGCACCGCCGGCTGGCCGCGTTCGTGGAGGGCTGGGTCCCCGGCCGGCGCTGACCGCCGTCCCGGTTTCGCTGCCGCCTCCCCGGGCACGGACCCAGGCATGGACGAGGACGACCTTCTGAAGCGCATCCACACCCTGGTGGACGAGGAGCACGCGCTGCGCGACAGCAGCGAGCACACCGACGAGACGCGGGCCCGCATGAGCAAGCTCGAGGCCGAGCTCGACCAGTGCTGGGACCTGCTGCGGCAGCGCCGCGCCAAGCGCCAGTACGACGAGGACCCGGACGAGGCCCGGGCGCGCCCGGAGCAGCAGGTGGAGAGCTACCTCCAGTAGCCGCCCCGCACGCGGGACGGGGGGTCGCTCAGGCCGAGCGCCGGACCGGCTCCCCGTGCTCGGTGCCCAGCAGGGCCAGCTGCCAGAGCAGCCGCGACCGGGGATCGGTCACCTTCCGGCCGGTCACCGACTCGATCCGCCGCAGCCGGTGCATCACGGTGTTCCGGTGGCAGTACAGGGCGTCCGCGGCGCGGGTCGGCGACCCGTCCGTCGCCAGGAAGGCCGCCAGCGTGTCCAGCAGCACCGCCCGCTCGTCCTCGGGCAGCTCGAGCAGCCCACCCAGGGACTGGCCCACCAGGCGGGAGCGGATCTCCGGCGAGTTGCTCAGCAGCGCCTCGGGCAGCCGGTCGTCGATGCTCACCACGCGGCTCGCACCGGCCGGCAGCGTGCGCACGGCCGTCTCGGCCAGCCGGTAGGCCGCACCGACCGCCGAGGCGCCGACGACGACGTCGGAGACCCCGACCGGGCCGGCCGCGACCCCCCGCAGCAGGGCCAGCAGGTCGCCGGGCCGGATCGCCGCCAGCACCACCACACCCACCTGCACGTCACCGCGCACGCCCCAGACCGACCGGACACCGCGCTTGAGCAGCGTCTCGCCGGGGGCGTCCAGCGCCGGTGCGCCGTCGGGGCCGGGCAGCGCGGCGACCGCCATCAGCCGGCCGTCGAGCGGCATGGCCAGCATCTCGGCGGCGCCGCGCACGAACGAGGGGTCGCTCCCCCGGCCGTCCAGCAGCCCGTCGAGCGCCTGCTGCCGGGCCTGCTCGTCGACGCCGTCGAGCCGGCGCTGCTCCTGCCGGTAGCCCTCGGCGACGGCGGCGCACTCCGCGTCGTTGGTGCGCCAGACCGAGCCGGCGACCTCCAGCAGCAGCGTGTCGTGCTGCCCGGTGCCGTCGCGGGAGACCGCCAGCAGCGCCTCCCAGGTGACCTGCCCGCCGAGCCGGTAGGCCCGCAGCACCGCCTCCAGCGGAAGGCCCTGCGCGGCGCGCCGGCGGCCCACGGCCCGCGCCGACGCCAGGTGGGGGGTGCCCGTGCCGGCCGCGGCGGCCATCAGCGACCGCAGCCCGCTCTCCAGGTTCGACCGGGTGGACACCCGCACGTCCTGCTCGGACTGCTCGACCAGCTCCCGGTAGGCCGGCTCGGTGCGGACCAGCACGTCGATCATCCGGTCGGTCATCGCGTCCAGCTCGTCCATCAGCCGGGGCGCCAGCTGCGCGAGCCTGGTCGCCACCTCCGGACGGAAGGGCTGCACGCGATCACCTCCTGCCGACGCCGCCGCCGACAGCACAACACGGGACGCACATGACTGTGCGGTCAGCCCATTGTGAGTGCGGACACAGCGCGGCAGGGTCGGCCCAGCACAGTCGTGACCCAATCGACGCCGGCCCCCGCGACCCGGCGGCCGTCGGCGAGCCCTCACGGCCTCCGTCCCAGCCGTTCCCACCCGGCTCCCCGGCGGCCGCGTACACCCTCCGTCCCGCCGTGCGAGACGCGGGACACACAGCACAACGCGATCTCGCGATCGCTGTGCGGTGCGCCCATTGTGACCGCCGACACGGCCGTGCACTCTCAGCGGGACGTACTCGCGACCCGACCGCCACCGCCCTGCCCTGGGGTGGTGGCCTCGCCGATGCAGAGGAGCAGTGGGCCCCTTGGCGCAGCCGCCTGGCAGCCAGCGAACGCACGAATCACCGCCCACGGCCCGGCTCGAGATGACCGGGATCAACGTCGCCTTCGGCGGCGTGCTGGCCCTCACCGACGTGTCCGTGACCGTCGAGCCGGGGCAGGTGCACGGACTGATCGGCCCGAACGGCGCCGGCAAGACCACCCTGTTCAACGTCGCGTGCGGCCTGGTCCGCCCGACGTCGGGCCGGATCGTCTGGCGCGGGGAGGAGCAGCGCCGGCTCAAGCCCAGCAAGCTCACCTCCCTGGGCATCGCCCGCACCCTGCAGGGGGTGGGCCTGTTCCCCGGCATGACCGTGCTGGAGAACGTCATGGTCGGTGCGCACCGCCACGCCCGTGCCGGCTTCTTCTCGGCCCTGGTGGCGCTGCCCACGTCCGACAAGGACGAGCGGCTGCTGCGCGAGCGCGCGATGCGGGCGCTGACCGAGCTCAACGCCGAGCAGTACGCCGGCCGCTACCCCGGCTCGCTGCCCTACCCGGTGCAGAAGCGGGTCGCGCTGGCGCGGGCGCTGGTCTCCGAGCCGGAGCTGCTGCTCCTCGACGAGCCCGCCAGCGGTCTCTCCGAGGACGAGATGAACGAGCTGGGCGAGCTGATCCGCTCGGTCGTCGGCCGGATGAGCGTGCTCCTGGTCGAGCACCACATGGACCTGGTCATGCGGGTCTGCGACCGGATCACCGTCCTCGACTCGGGCAAGCAGATCGCCGCCGGCACCCCGGCGGAGGTCCAGGCCGACCCGGCGGTCACCGAGGCCTACCTCGGCGACGCCGTGGACCCGGGGACCGACGCCGACGAGCTGACCCACGCCGACGGAGGACGCACCCATGCCTGAGACCCACGGCAGCACCGCGGCATCCGCCGCCGGCGGCACCGCCACCACGACCCGCCTGCTCGAGGTCGAGGGCCTCACCTCCACCTACGGGCCGGTGCGCGCGCTCGACGGCGTCTCCCTGTCGGCCGAGGCCGGGCGGATCACCGCCGTCCTCGGTGCCAACGGCGCGGGCAAGACGACGCTGCTGCGCACCATCAGCGGCCTGGTCCGCCCGGTCGCCGGCCGCGTGGTCCTCGACGGCGAGGACATCACCAAGGCCCCGGTCGAGGCCATGGTCGCCAAGGGCATGGCGCACGTCCCCGAGGGCCGCGGCGTGATCTCCGAGCTCACCGTCGAGGAGAACCTGCGCGTCGGTGCGCTGTTCCGCGGCAAGGTGGGCAAGGAGGAGTTCGACCGGGTCTACGACCTCTTCCCGCGCATCGCCGAGCGCAAGAACAACGCGGCGCACACGCTGTCCGGCGGTGAGCGGCAGATGCTCGTCATCGGCCGGGCGCTGCTGGCCCAGCCGCGCGTCCTGCTGCTCGACGAGCCGTCCCTGGGCCTGGCCCCCCGCATCGTCGCGCAGATCTTCGGCCTGCTCCGCAATCTCGTCGACTCGGAGAACCTCTCGGTGCTGCTGGTCGAGCAGAACGCCCGCAGCGCCCTGTCGGTCGCCGATGTCGGCGTCGTCCTCAACCTCGGCCGGGTGGTGGTCACCGACTCCGCCCGCACCCTGATGGCCGACGAGGACCTCCGGCACGCCTACCTCGGTTTCTGACCCTCCCCGCACTGCCAGGAAGGCTTCCTCCTCCGTGGACTACTTCGTCAACGTGACCCTCACCGGGTTGACCCAGGGCATGATCTATTCGGCCTTCGCCCTGGCCCTGGTGCTGATCTGGCGATCGACCCGCATCGTCAACTTCGCCCAGGGATCGATGGCCGCGGCCACCACGTTCATCGCCCTGGCCCTGATCCAGGCCGGCCAGTCCTACTGGGTGGCGCTGATCGTCGCCCTGCTCTCGGGCTTCCTGCTGGGGGCCATCGTCGAGCGGGTGATCATCCGCCCGGTCGAGGGCGGCCCCGAGCTGAACGCGGTCATCGTGACCCTCGGCCTCTTCGTCGCCATCCAGGCGCTCATCGCGATCATCTTCGGTTCGTCGTTCCAGTCGTTCCCCACGCCGTTCGGCGTGCGCGGCCTCGAGATCGGTGACACGACGATCCCGCTGACCCCGACCAGCATCTACGTCATCGGCTCGGTGCTGCTGACGATGGCGCTGCTGACCGCGCTGTTCCAGTTCACCCGGATCGGCCTGGCCATGCGCGCCTCGGCGTTCAGCCAGGAGGTCGCCCGGCTCCTCGGCGTCAAGGTCGGCAGCATGCTCACCCTCGGGTGGGGGCTGGCCGCCGTCGTCGGCTCGCTGGCGGGCCTGCTGATCGCCGGCGGCACGTTCGTCTGGCCGGCCTACATGGACGCGCTGATCGTGTTCGGCTTCGTCGCCGCGATCATCGGCGGCCTGGACTCGCCGGTCGGCGCGATCGTCGGTGGGCTGATCCTCGGCCTGGCGCTGAGCTACGTGAGCGGCTACGCCCCGCGCGGCAGCGCCCTGGTCAACATCTCGGCCCTGGTCATCCTGATCGTCGTCCTCCTCGTGCGACCGGGTGGCCTGTTCAGCAGCAGCACGGCTCGGAGGGCATGACGATGAGCGACCTGCAGAGCTCCACGTCCACGAGCGGCACGCCCGGCAAGGCGGGCAAGGCCACCGAGGAGGCCCCCGTCGAGGCCACCGCCGGCGGGGACACGCCCTCGGCCCCGGCGAAGTCCGGCCGCTCGTTCCTCCCCCAGTCCACGCTGCTGCGCCACCTGCTCGTGCTGCTCGGTGCGGCCGTACTCGCGGTCCTGCTGCTCGAGATGACCAGCCCGTACCGCAACTCGCAGCTGGCCACGCTCACCTACTACGCGATCGCCGCGGGCGGGCTGACCGTGCTCACCGGCATCAACGGCCAGATCTCGCTCGGGCACGGGGCGCTCATGGCCGCCGGCGCCTACACCACGGCGCTGTTCCTCGACGCCGAGGAGCCGCTCCCGCTGCCGCTGATCCTGCTGGTCGCCGTCGTGGTGGCCACGGCGATCGGCGCACTCGTCGGGGTGGCCGCGGCCCGGTTGCACGGCCCGTACCTGGCCGGCGCGACGCTCGCGCTGGCGGTCGGGCTCCCCGGGCTGGCGATCTACTTCCACGACACCTTCGGTGGCGAGCAGGGCATGCGCGTCCGCGCCCCGCAGGCGCCGGACTGGTTCGGCAGCTTCATCGACACGGTCTCGGGCAACTCCGCCTCGAGCACCAAGTGGCTGGCCTACGTCGGCGCGATCTCCCTGCTGATCACGTACTTCTTCCTGGCCAACCTGGTGCGCAGCCGCATCGGGCGCACCTGGCGGGCGGTGCGCGACCAGGAGGTGGCCGCGGAGCTGGCCGGCATCAACCTCGGTGCCTGGCGGGTGCTCGCCTTCGTCGTCAGCGCCGCGGCGGCCGGGCTCGCCGGCGGCGTGCTGGCCATCGTGGTGCGCCTGGCCGCGCCGAGCGGCTTCACGATCGTGCTGTCGCTGGCGCTGCTCACCGCGATCGTCATCGGCGGCCTGGGCAGCCTGCTGGGCGCCCTGCTGGGCTCGGCGCTGCTGGTCTTCCTGCCGCCGTTCGTCACCAACCTCGGCGGTGACTTCGGCCTGAGCCAGACCGAGGCGGCCCAGCTGGCGCCGTTCGTCTACGGCGTCGTGCTCATCGTCGTGATGATCTTCGTCCCGGCCGGGTTCGTGGGCACCATCCGCCTCCGCTGGATGACCCGCAAGGCCAGGCGGGCGATGGCCCAGGCCGACGGCGCCAGCAGGGGGTGAGCACGACCCGATCGACCTCTCGTCCCCGACTGCTCCACCCCACCCAGACTCCCGGGCATCCACGCCCGGGCCGCACCAGAGGAGAACTGTTGTCCAGATCCTCCCGTCGACTCCTGACCGCGATCACCGCGGCCACCGTCGCCTCCACCCTCGCCGCCTGCGGCGGCAGCGATGAGGGCGGTGGCTCCTCCTCCAACGGTGGCGGGGGTGAGAACGAGGCCTCCGACATCGGCGTCACCGAGACCTCGATCAAGATCGGCGCCCACTACCCGCTGACCGGTGTGGCCGCTCCCGGGTACAGCGAGATCCCGACCGGCGTCGACGCCTACTTCAACTGCCTCAACGAGGAGGGCGGCGTCTACGGCCGGGAGATCGACTGGATCTTCCGCGACGACGCGTACAACCCCACCCAGACCAGCCAGGTCACCAACGAGCTCGTCCTCGAGGACGAGATCTTCGCGATGATGAGCGGGCTGGGGACGCCGACCCACAGCGCCGTGGTCGACTTCCTCAACGACGAGGGCGTCCCCGACCTGTTCGTCTCCTCCGGCTCGCTGATGTGGGGTGACGACCCGGAGACCTACCCGATGTCCTTCGGGTGGCAGACCGACTACATGAGCGAGGGCAAGATCATCGGCGAGTACATCGCCGAGAACTTCCCCGACGCGCAGGTCGGCCTCTTCCTCCAGGACGACGACTTCGGCGAGGACGGCGAGGCCGGCATCCGCCAGTACATCGACGACCAGATCGTCGCGGCGGAGCGGTACACGCCGGGCAACACCAACGTCGGCCCGCAGATCGCGGCGCTGCAGGCGGCCGGCGCCGACTTCGTCGTCGGCTTCAACGTGCCCAGCTACACGGCCCTCTCGCAGCTCACGGCCCTGCAGCTCGGCTACCAGCCGCAGTGGTTCTACTCCAACGTGGGTTCGGACCCGACGCTGGTCGGCGGCCTGCTGAACCGCTTCAGCGAGGGCCAGGTGTCCGACGCGGCCCTGCTCGACGGCGCGCTGACCACCGGCTACCTGCCGACGGTGGACATGGCCGACAACCCGTGGATCCAGGAGTTCCAGCGGATCTGGGACGAGTGCGGCGGCGAGGGTGAGCTCACCAACTACCGCGTGTACGGCATGGCGCAGGCCTACACCATGACCCAGGCCCTGCAGGCGGCCGGCCAGAACCCGACCCGCGAGGGCCTGGTCGAGGCGGTCGAGCAGGCCGGTGGCGACTGGGAGGGCCCGGTCTTCGCGCCGTTCCGCTACTCCGAGGACAGCCACATGGGCACCAGCGGCATGACCATCGAGCGCATCGTCGGCAACGGCTCCGAGGAGGTGCAGGGCGTCCGCACCACCGACATCGGTGACGCCCCGATCGAGGAGTTCGAGGGCGAGGCGGCGACCCCGCCGGCCAACGCCATCCCGGACGAGGAGTCGGTCGTCGACTGATCGATCCGGCCCCTGACGGGGCACCCCTCGCCCGGCCCCTCGCGGGCCGGGCGAGGACTCAGCACCGGCGGGCCGCCGGTCTCCCTCGGGAGGCCGGCGGCCCGTCCGCCGTCCGGGACAGGGGACGTCCGAACACTTCGCGGCCGAAGTGTGTGCGCTGTTGATCTCCGGGTAGGGGGCGCTGGAGGCGCGCCACCGGTGCGCGAGCGTCGAGGAGGACAGCCATGGTCGAGGGGCCGGTACGCGAGGCGCGGACGATCCGGCGGGCGGTCGTCACCGGGGGCGCGGGGTTCCTGGGCTCGCACCTGTGCGAGCAGCTGCTCGAGCGGGGCGTGGAGGTGGTCTGCCTCGACAACTTCCTCACCGGCTCCCCCGAGAACGTCCTGCACCTCATGGAGCACCCCGGCTTCCGGTTGGTGCGCTGCGACGTCACCGACTACGTGCACGTGCCGGGCCCGGTGGACCTGGTGCTGCACTTCGCCTCCCCCGCCAGCCCCATCGACTACCTCAAGATGCCGATCGAGACCCTGAAGGTCGGCAGCCTCGGCACGCTGCACACGCTCGGCCTGGCCCACGAGAAGGGCGCCCGCTACGTGCTCGCCTCGACCTCCGAGGTCTACGGCGACCCGCTGCAGCACCCGCAGACCGAGGAGTACTGGGGCAACGTCAACCCGGTGGGCCCGCGCGGCGTCTACGACGAGGCCAAGCGCTTCAGCGAGGCGATGACCACCGCCTACCGGACGTCGAAGGGCACCGACACCGGCATCGTGCGGATCTTCAACACCTACGGGCCCCGGATGCGCGCCGACGACGGCCGCGCGATCCCCGCCTTCGTCTCCCAGGCCCTGGAGGGCCGGCCGCTCACCGTCGCGGGGGACGGCTCGCAGACCCGCTCGATCTGCTACGTCGACGACACGGTCGCCGGGATCCTCGCGATGGCCTTCTCCGGCCACGAGGGGCCGGTGAACATCGGCAACCCCGACGAGCTGTCGATGCTCCGGCTGGCCCGGTGGATCGTCGAGCTCACCGGCTCCGACTCCCCCATCGACTACATCGACCTCCCGGTCGACGACCCCAAGGTGCGCCGTCCCGACACCACGCGCGCCGAGCAGCTGCTCGGCTGGCGCCCCCGGGTACCGTCCGAGGAGGGGCTGCGCCGCACCGTCGACTGGTTCGCCGCGCAGCGCGCCGCGACGCACGCCTACGCTGTCTGACCCTCCGTCGCCGCGCGTACGGCTAGAGTCACGCCGAAGCGACGCAGGACACAACTACTCTTGAGCGGCGCGCTCCGGGGGAGCCGCACCCTGCCCGGAGTCGACCCCAGAGAGCGAGCATGGGCCGCCACGCCGATCCCACGACCCAGCGCCGTACGCTGCCACTCGTCCTCATCGCCGCGGGCCTCGCGGCCGTGCTGGTCCTCGGTGGCCTCGCGTGGTGGCTCACCGCGGGCGGCGGCTGCGAGCGCGTGACGGCCGACGTCACCGTCGCCCCGGAGCTGGGTGCGGTGACCGAGGGGCTGCTGACCGACCTGGAGACGTCCGACGGCGGGATCTGCGTCGACGCCGAGGTGACGGCCCAGGAACCGCTGCAGACCGCGGGCGCGCTCGGCGCGCTGGAGGAGGACGCGCTCCCCGAGGTCTGGGTGCCCGACTCCAGCCTGTGGGCGGCCCGCGTCAGCTCGGCCGACCTCGACCAGGCCGGATCGATGGCGGTCTCGCCGGTGGTGCTGGCCACCAGCGGCACGGTGGTCGACGACCTCGGCTGGGCGGAGTCCTCCCCCGGCTGGGCGCAGGCCCTGGGTACCGGCCGGTCGCTCGCGGTGCCCGACCTGGCCGCCAGCGCGGAGGCCCTCTCCGCGCTCGCCGCCGTGCGCACCGCACTGGGTGGCGACGCCGACGCGGACAACGCCGTGGTGCAGGCCGTGCTGTCCGCGGCGCGCAACACGGCCCTCACGCCGGGTGAGGCCCTGGCGGCCGGCAGCGAGGGCAGCGCCGACGCCCCGCTGGTGCCGGTGAGCGAGCAGGAGGTCTACTCCCTCAACGCGGAGGCGGAGACGGCCAACCTCGTCGCCGTCTACCCGTCCGAGGGGTCGCCGGTGCTCGACTACCCGGTGCTGCGGGTCGGCTCCCCCACGGGGCCGCAGCAGCAGGCCGTGGACGCCGTGGTCCAGCGGCTGCTCTCCGCCGACGCGCAGACCGCCGTCCGCGACGCCGGCTTCCGCGGCCCCGAGGGCGCCGCGCCGACCGGCGCCGGCGCCGGGACCGGCACGGTGGAGGCGAGCCCCGCGGTGCTGCCGCTGGAGGCCGAGCAGGTCCAGGGGCTGCTGGCCCGGCTGTCCAGCCTGGCGGCGCCGTCCCGGATCCTGTCGGTCTTCGACGTCTCGACGTCCATGGAGGCCCCGGTCGGCAACGGCAACCGGGCCACGCTGGCCCGCGACGCGGCCAAGGCGACGCTCTCCCTGGTCCCGGACAACTACGCACTCGGCTCGTGGGTCTTCGCCTACCAGCTCCAGGGAGACCGGGACTGGGAGGAGCTGGTGCCCACCCGCGAGCTGGACGACGTGGTGGACGGGCGGGTGCAGCGCGAGATCCTCGCCGAGCAGCTCGACACCATCCCCGAGCGGCTCACCCCGGGCGGGACCGGGCTGTACGACACCACGCTGGCCGCGGTCCGGGCGGCGCGGGACGACTACGACCCGACCGCCGTCAACAGCGTGCTGATCGTCACCGACGGCACCAACGAGGACGACGCCGCCGGCCTCACCCTGGACGAGCTGCTGAGCACGCTGGCCGAGGAGGCCGACCCGAACCGGCCGATCAAGGTCATCGGCGTCGCCCTGGGGCCGGACGCCGACCTCAGCGCCCTGGAGGAGATCGCCGGGGCCACCGGGGGCGCGTCCTACTCGGCGGTCGACGAGAACGACCTGCAGACCGTCCTCTTCGACGCCCTCCGCCAGCGCGGCTGAGCTTTTCCGCGGAAAGTCCCCCCGGACTTTCCGCGGAGAGGCTCAGGGGAGGGCGTCCAGGACCTCGTCGACGGTGATCTGCGCCAGCGCGGGGTCGAGCTCGGTGCCCCAGGGGTCGCCGGTGCCGTCGCCGTGCCAGAGGACGCGGTGCAGCGGTCCGTGCGGCCCGGTCCGGAGCGGCGGCCCCCACAGGTGCGGTGACACCGGGCCGAACAGCACCACCGAGGGCCGGCGGTAGGCGGTGGCCAGGTGCGCGACGCCGGTGTCGCCGCACACGACCAGGCGCGCGGCGGCGACGACGGCCGCGAGCTCCAGCGACGTGGTCCGGCCGGCCAGCACCGCGGACTCCTCCAGCCCGGCGGCGGCGGCCACCGCGCGGGCCAGCCCCACCTCGGCGGGGCCGCCGGTGATCCGCACGTCGTGACCGGCGTCGGCGAGGTGGCGGGCGACGGCGGCGAACCGGTCCGGCGGCCAGCGGCGGCCGGGGAACGCCGCACCCGGGTGGACGACGGCGGCGCCGCGCACCGGCGGCGCGACGGCCGGGACGGCGAGATCGAGGGCGTCGGGGTCGGCGGCCACCCCGAGCCCCTCGGCGACCAGCCGGCACCAGCGCCGGACCTCGTGCTCGTCGGGGTACCAGGTCGGCCCCGGGTATCCGGGGCTGGCGAAGGTGAGCAGCCGAGCCGGTCCCAGGTCGGCCACGACCACGTGCGAGGCGGGGCCCTTGCCGTGCAGGTCGACGGCGAGCTCCGGCGGGGGGCCGGACCAGTCAAGCGGTGCCAGCTCGCGGGCGGGCAGGACCTCGTCGACGGCGTCGATCAGCTCGGCCAGCGGGCGCAACGGCTCCGTGGTCGCGAGCACCAGCCGGTGACCGGGGACGGCGGCCCGCACCGCGCGGATGGCGGGCACGCCGGTGAGCAGGTCCCCCAGGCCGAGCGGCCGCAGGACGACGGCGGTCGGCTGTCCGTTCACACCCGCGAGCGCTCGACCAGGGCCGTGGTGGAGTGGCCGTCCAGGTAGGGCAGGACGACGGCCTGGCCGCCCCAGCTGCGCAGCACCTCCGCCTCGGGCAGGTCGGCCCCGGCGTAGTCGCCACCCTTGGCCCACACGTCGGGCCGCAGCCGGTCGAGCACCTGCGCGGGGGTGTCCTCGCCGAAGACGACGACGGCGTCGACGAACTCCAGCGCCTCCAGCACCCGCGCCCGGTCCGCCGCGGTCACCAGCGGCCGGGAGGGGCCCTTGAGCCGGCGCACCGACTCGTCGGAGTTGATGCACACGACCAGGCAGTCACCCAGCCCGCGGGCGGCCCGCAGCGTCGCGACGTGGCCCGCGTGCAGCAGGTCGAAGCAGCCGCCGGTGGCCACGACGGTGCCCCCGGCCGCCCGCACCCGGGCGATGACCGCGTCGGCGCCGGGCTCGGGGACGACGTCCGGCTCGGGCCGGTCGGCGGCGTCCCAGGCCGCCGCCCCGCCCCGCGCCACGAACGCCGAGGCGAAGGCGACCGCCGCGGCCACCGCCTCACCGGTCACCGCGCCGTCGGCGAGCGCCAGGGCCGCCGCGGCGGCGAACGAGTCACCGGCGCCGCACGGGTCGCCGCCGCTCACGGCCACCGCGGGCACCACCATGGGCGCGCCGGAGCCGTAGGAGAGCAGCGCGCCGCGGGCACCGAGGGTCACCGAGACCGCACCCACGCCCCAGTACCGGATCAGTGCCTCGGCGCGGGCCCCCACGGCGGCCAGGCCCGAGCCCTCGGCCGGGACGCCGGCGGCGGCCGCCACGCGGGCGGCCTCCGCGCCGTTCGGGGTGACCAGCCGGGCGTTCGGCAACGGGTCGGCGCCGCGGGGGTGCGGGTCCCAGACCACGGGGCCGCGGGCGGCGGCCAGTGCCTCGCGGACGGCCGGGTCCGCCGTCGTCCCGCGGCCGTAGTCGGCCACCAGCACGGCGGCGGCGTCGCGGATGAGCGTCGCGGCCTCGGCCGGCAGCTCGCCCAGGACGGCCACCGGTGCGCCGCTGTCCAGCCGGGCCACGGAGTGGTCGCCCACGCGCACCCGCTGCTTCACGGCGGTGCCGCCGCCGGCCGGGATCGCGACCAGCCGGACCCGGCCGTCGAGCAGCGCCCGCAGCCGGTCGGCGCCCTCGTCGGAGTCCAGCGGCGCGACGAGCACGACCTCCCGGGCGGAGGCCGCGGCCGCGATGACGGCGGCGAGCGCCGCGCCGCCCGGGCGCTCCCGCCGCTCGATGTCCTCGACCACCGGCACGGGCGCGTCGGGGGTGAGGCGCGAGGCGGTGCCGACCAGGTCGACGTCGAGCAGCGCGTCGCCGACGACGACCAGCGGCCGGGACGCGGGCGGGGTCCGGCGGCTCACCGGGCGGCGCCCAGCGTCGGGCCGGAGGGCACCCGCGAGGGCTCGGCGAGGACCGCGGCGTCGAACGCCGCGCAGACCAGGTGCAGGGCGACCAGGTGGCACTCCTGCACGGTCGCCGTCCAGGGCGAGTCGATGCAGACCGCCTCGTCGGCGGCGGCGGCCAGCGGATTGGGCGCCGGGCCGGTGATCGCCAGCACGGTGATGCCGCACTCCCGGGCGCGGCGGGCGGCGGCGACGGCGTTGGGCGAGCGGCCCGACGTCGACAGCAGGACCAGCACGTCGCCGGCCCGCCCGTGCGCCTCCACCTGGCGGGCGAACAGCTCGTCGGCCGGGTAGTCGTTGGCGATGGCGGTCAGCGACGACGTCTCGGCGGTGAGGCAGATGGCCGAGAACGGCGGCCGGTCGGCGCGGTAGCGGCCCACCAGCTCGGCGGTGAGGTGCTGGGCCTGGGCGGCGCTGCCGCCGTTGCCCGCGGCCAGCAGGCGCCCGCGGGACTCCCCGCAGAGCACGTCGGCGAGCAGCCGGCCCCAGCGGTCGAGCACGGGCACCTGGGACTCCACCGACCGCAGCGCGGCGGTCAGCGAGGCGACGTGGTCGGCGCCGGTCAGGTGGGTGCAGGTGTCGGGGGACACGATCTCGGCGGCGGTGTTCGGAGCCGCGCTCATCGGCACACCGGTCATCGGGCGACCTCCACGGGACGGCGGCGGGCGAGGACCTGCCGGTAGACGGTTTCGGTGTCGGCGACGACCCGCGCCCAGCGGTAACGGGCGCGGGCCCGCTGCACGCCCGCGGCGCCGTAGGCGGCGCGCCGGTCGTCGTCGGCGAGCAGCGCGGCGAGCACCTCACCGAGCCGCTCCGGGTCGCGCGGGGGCACGAGGTCGCCGGTGACGCCGTCGGCGACGGTGTCCTGCAGCCCGCCGACGGCGGTGGCGACGACGGGCCGCCCGCAGGCCATGGCCTCGAGCGGGGTGATGCCGAACGGCTCGTACCACGGCACGGCGAGGACGACGTCGGCCGACCGCACCCAGGCGGGGACCTCGGCGCGCGCGACCGACCCGGCGAACACCAGCCGGTCGGCCACCCCCGCCTCGGCGGCGATGCCGCGCAGCCGGCGCACCTCGGGGTCGGCGTCGATCGCGTCCGGGGCCGGGCCGCCGACGACCACCAGCTCGGCGTCGGGCACCGCGCGCAGCGCCCGGACGGCGTCGTCCTGGCCCTTGCGCTCCACCAGCCGGCCGAGGACGAGCAGCCGCTTGCGGTCGCCGCGCGGGGCGACCGGGCCGCGCGGGGTGAAGACCGAGGTGTCGACGCCGCACGGCACGATCGAGACCCGGTCGCTGGACAGGCCCAGCCGGCGCAGCTCGAACACCTCGTCGGAGCAGGTGGCCACCACGTGGCTGACGGCGCGGCACAGGCCGCGCTCCAGGTCGATCCGCTCGGCCGGGGAGGTGTCGGCGTCCCCCTGGTGGCGGCGCTTGACCGAGCCGAGGGCGTGGAAGGTCTGCAGGACCGGCACGGGGGCGAGCAGGCCCGCCGACGCCTCGACCGACGCCAGGCCGCTCATCCAGAAGTGCGCGTGCACGACATCGGGGGCCTGGGCGGCCCAGCCGTGCCGCAGCACCCGGGCGAAGGCCGGCATGTGCTCGAGCAGCTCGTCCTTGGGCAGCACCTCGGCCGGGCCGGCCGGGACGTGGACGACGTCGTAGCCGTCCTCGGTGGTCACCCGGTCGGGCAGCGCGGGGTCGTCGCGGCGGGTGTGCACGGTGACCTCGTGGCCGCGCCCGGCCAGCCCCGCGGCCAGGGCGGCGACGTGCACGTTCTGCCCGCCGGCGTCGACGCCGCCGATCGCGGCGAGCGGGCTGGCGTGCTCGGACACCAGGTCGATCCTGAGCCGGTACGTGGCCGGCTGGTCGCTCCTCATCGGGTCACCTCCGCCAGGAGCCCGTCCCAGTCGCGCAGGAAGCGGTCCAGCCCGTAGCGCTCCAGGACGGCGGCACGGGCGGCCTTCCCGGCGAGCCGGGCGGCGTCCTCGTCGTGCAGGAACTCCCGGACCGCGGCCCACAGCCGGTCGGGCCGGGTGGAGAGCACCCCCGCCTCGGCCGGGACCGCCTCGACGGCCTCGGTGGTGGCCAGGCCGACGACCGGCAGCCCCAGGTGCATCGCCTCCAGCAGCGAGAGGCCCAGCGACGTCCAGCGGACCGGGTGCACGTAGACCCGGCGGCGGGCCAGCTCCGCGTGCATGGCGGCCTGCGGTGGGTCGTCGTGCAGGGCGACCCGGTCGGGGTCGAGGCCGTACCGCTCGTGCAGCCCGGCCAGCCCCATGCCGAAGACGTCGACCGGTGCGGCGGCGGCCAGCCCCGGCAGCAGGTCGGCGCCGACCGTGCGGCCGCGGCGCACCGGCTCGTTGGTGACGACGGCGGCGCGAGCCAGCTCGCCGGTGTACCGCTCCCCCGGGTCGACGATGCCGTGCTCGATCACCGTCGTCGGCGCCCGGCCGTTGTCGTAGAAGAGCTCGTTGAAGAAGGTGACGTGCGCGATCGGGATGTCCGCCTGGTCGGCCATCGGGTGCCGGGTGTGCGGGACCGGCCCGTCACCGGGCTCCAGGCCGGGAGCGTTGTGCTCGAGGAAGACGGCGGGCAGGTCGCGGCCGGGCTCGCGGCCGAGCCACTCCCGCACCAGCTCCAGGTCGCGCGGCCGCTGGAGGACGACGACGTCGACCTGCTCGTCGCGCAGCTGCGCGGGCGTCACCTCGCGGGCCGACGCCGGCCAGTCCCAGGTGCGGGCGCGGCCGAGACCGTCCGGGCCCCGATCGGGCACCACCGGCAGGAGGTACTCGTGCCGGCCCTGGACGAACGCCGTCGTCCACGAGCCGTGCACGTGCCAGAGCAGGATGTTCACGCACTCACCTGGATCCCCGCCGCCGCCGTTCCGGCCGCGACGTCAGGACGGAGGACGGCCGGGTGCTCGACCGTGCGGAGCTCCTCGACCGCGGCGACCACGTCCTGCGCGGTCACCGAGGTCAGGCAGGGGTGGCCGGGCACCGGGCACTCGCGGGCCCGCGTGTCCCGGCAGGGTGCGTCCTGGTCGCCCAGGAGCACCGTGGGCACGCCGTAGGGCGCCCACCGCGCGGCCGGGACCACCGGCGCGAACAGCGAGACCACCGGGGTGCCGACGGCGGCGGCCAGGTGCGCGGGCCCGGTGTTGCCGACGACGACCGCGACCGCGCCGTCGAGCAGCGCGGCCATCTCGGCCAGCGAGGTCTCCCCGCCCAGGTCGACGCCCCGGCTGCCCGCGACGGCAGCGGTCAGCTCCCGCTCGCCCGGCCCGCCGGTGACCAGCACCCGGTGCCCGGCGTCGGCCAGCGCCTCGACCGCCTCGGCGCAGCGCTGGGCCGGCCAGGCACGGGCCGGGACCGAGGCCCCGGGGTGCAGCACCACGTAGCCGGCTTCGTGCGCGACCGGGGGCAGGGGTCGTCGCACGGCGAGCCGGCCGTCGTCACCGGCCGGCAGGTCGAACCCCGCGGCCCGGGCGAGCGAGAGCGCCCGCTCGGGCTCGGGGAGGTCGTCGTCGACGCGGTGGCGGACGTCGAGCAGCGTGCCGGGGTAGTCGACGCTGATCGCCGAGATGCGGGGCACGCCCGCCGTGCGCAGCACCAGGGCCAGGGGCAGGGGCGACTGGTGGAACGACGTGGAGAGGACCGCCTCGTCGGGCGCGAGCGCCCGGACGCGGTCGGTGAGCGCGGCGAGGTCGGCGGCGTCGACCGCCGGTGGATCGCCGAGGATCCAGGGGCAGGCCCAGGTCCACACCTCGTCGACGCCGGGCAGCAGCGCGGCGGCGGCGGCGCCGGCCGGGCCGGCGAGCAGGACGACGCGGTCGGCGCCGGCGGCGACGGCTCGCACCAGCGGCCCCTGCAGCAGGACGTCGCCGGCGTTGTCGAGGCGGGCGACCAGGACGGTGCGCGTCACCAGCGGCCTGCCAGGACGTCGTCCACCGCTCCGGGCAGGGTCGCCGCGACGTGCGGGGCGGCGTCGACCTCCTCGCGGCGGGTCACCGGGGTCGGCACCATGATCCCGGTGGCACCGGCGGCGGCCGCGGCCTCGACGTCGGCACCGATGTCGCCGATCACGACGCAGCGGGCCGGGTCGACGCCCAGCCCGGCGCAGGCGGCCTTGACCATGCCCGGGGCCGGCTTGCGGCAGCTGCACCCGTCGTCGGGGCCGTGCGGGCACACCTGCACGGTCTCGAACGGGCCGAGCAGCTCGTCCAGCCGCGCCATGCACGCGTCGACCTGCTCCCGGGTGACGAGCCCCCGCGCCACGCCGGACTGGTTGCTGACCACGCCGACCCGCACACCGCGGGCTCGCAGGCGGTCGAGAGCCTCCTTCGCCCCGTCGACCGGACGCACCCATTCCGGGTCACCGTTGTAGGGGAAGTCGTGGACCAGCGTGCCGTCGCGGTCGAACAGCACCAGGTCGGGCAGGCCGCGCCACCGCTGCACCCGCCGGTGACCCACGATGCCCTTGAGCCAGTGCCAGGTGGCCAGTGGCGGGATGAGCGCGCTGGTGGCGAGCATCGTCGTCACCTCGGCGCGGTCGCGCGGGCCCGGCCGGATCCGCAGCCAGGCGAACTCGGCGGTGCCGGCGGCCCAGGCCGCCGCCGCGACGAGCGCGGCCCGAGGCCGCCGTGCGGCGGCGAGGCCCACGGCGGCGAGCGCGGCGGCGGTGACCGCCGTGTGCTGCGGACGGCGGCCCAGCGGGGCGTCGGCGCGGTGCGGGGCGCGCCAGTCCGGCCCGTGCAGGCGGCGCATCAGCACGTCGTCGGCGTTGCCGGCCTGCACCCGGACGCTCACCCAGCGGTCGGTGGGCCGGACGGGGTGGTTGATCCAGCGCTCGCCGCGCACCAGCCGGGCGCCGGTGTCCATGATCCGCAGCGCGAGGTCGGAGTCCTCGCGGAAGGCGCGCGGGAAGCGCTCGTCGAAGCCGCCGACCGCGGCCAGGGCGCTGCGGCGGTAGGCGAGGTCGGCGGTGATCCAGCTGGAGGTGGCCAGCCCGGCGGTGCCCCGCTCCCAGTCGGTGGGCCGGCGGTGCTCCGGCAACGGGACGCGCACGCGGCCCTGGCTGCCGGCGACGTCGGACGGCAGCCCGCTGAGGTCGGCGTCCAGGCGCTCGTACCAGTCCGGGTCGATCACCACGTCGTCGTCGAGGAAGGCGATCCACTCGGTACGGGCGGTGCGCCAGCCCAGGTTGCGGGCGCGCGCCGGCCCGCCGCCCCCGGTGCGGACGACGCGGACCGGCGGGAGACCGGGGCGCTCGGGGAGCAGCGGCTCGCCGGCGGGCCGGTCGTCGACGACGACCAGCTCCGCCGGTCGCGGGCCCGGCGCCGTGGCGAGCGCATCGAGCAGGACGTCGAGCGAGGGACGCCCGATCGTCGGCACGACGACGGTGCACTGCGCGAGCATGATCACGTCGTGCCCCTTCTCCATCGGGCGAAACACTACGGGCTTGAAGTGTTCTCCACGGCACCCGATCGGGGCACGCTCGCGCCCGGGACGACCGTGCGCGGGCGGTCGGCCCCACCTCTACCAGTGGGCAGAGACGGATCGCAGTGCCCCCCCCCACCGGTGGCCGGGGACCGGTCGCGGAGAGCAGCAGGTCAGCGACCGGAGGGGGCCAGGCGGCGACCTCGACGGCGCACCGGTGCGTTCTCGCAGATCCTGGCGGCCGGCCGGGGAACGGGTGAGGTACCGCTGCCGCGGGGCCCACCACCGGCCGGCCTCGTGGTGGGGTCAGTCCTGCAGGACCGGTCCGTAGACCTCGACGATGTCGTCGATCATCGCCGAGAAGCCCTCCGAGCCGATGAACTCGTCGGGCACGTACTGCTCACCGAGGACCTCTACCGTCTCCTCCTTGCTGAGGCAGTTCTCGATCGCGCCCTCGAGCGCCGGAACGACCCCGTCGGGAACACCCGCCGGCGCGGCGAACCCCCAGACCGACGTGCTGTAGACCAACTCGGGGAACCCGACCTCGGCGAGGGTCGGTGCGTCGATGTAGTCCACCCGCTCCTCCGGGCTCACCGCGAGCGGCACGAAGCTGCCGGCCTCGATGTTCTCCAGGACGTCCTGCGTGGAGTTGATGAAGACAGCGTCGACGTTGCCGCCGAGCAGCGCGGTCGTCATCTCGGCGTTGCCGTTGAAGGGCACCGCCGTCACCTCCACGCCGTACAGCTGGGCCATGCGCATGAGCTCCATCGCCTGCGAGGTGGTCGCGCCCGGAGTGCCGACGGTGAGCTCACCCGGGTTCTCCCGGGCGTACTGGAAGAACGCCTCCGCGTCGGCGAACTGCGATCCCTCACCCACGGCCAGCACCGAGGGGATCACCTCACCGACCGCCACCGGCACGTAGTCGTCGTTGGTGTAGCCGACGTCGGCCTGGAGCGGGTTGGTCGCGGAGGCCGGGACCGCGATGACGGAGATGGTGTGGCCGTCGTTCCCAGCGGCGAGCATCGCCTGCATGCCGACCGAGCCGGAGGCGCCCGGGCGGTTGTCCACCACCACGGTCTGGCCGAACTCCTCCTCCAGGCAGGTGCCCACGGTCTGCCCGAGGACGGTGATCGGACCACCGGCGGCGTAGGGCACGATCAGGGTCATCCGCTGGGTGGGGTACTCGGCGGCGGCCGACTCGCCACCGCCCTCGGCCTGGGGCTCGGCCGCGTCCTCACCGCAGGCGGCGAGGACCAGCACGGATGCCGCCAGGACGGCGGGGCCGGTGGTGCGGAAGCGTCGCATGATGTCTCCTCCGGAGGGATCAGTCGCTACAGGGCGGTGGACAGGTCAGCCGAAGATCGTCTCGTGGACCTGCTGGGTCCCGTCGAGCTCGTCCACGCCGGCGCACTCCTCCAGCACGGTGCCCGCCGCGCTGCTGGCGGACCCCTCCTCCGGTCGGGACCGCACCCCGGCGGGAGACCAGAAGCCCGCCGCCGCGGTCGTCCGCGGCCGGGTGCCGGTCCGCGGCGATGTTCGCCCGCACAGTCGGCCTCCGGCCGACTGTGCGGGGCTGGGACCGACTCACCGCGGAACTCCGTCAGCGGCCGGAGGGGACCAGGACGGCCACCTCGTCGGCGAACTCCAGCGGTGCACCGGTGCGCTGTTGCAGCTCCTCCCGGCTCAGACCCGCCACCATGTCGCGGACGAGGAAGCCGGTCGGCCCGACGTCGATCACGGCCAGCTCCGTGTAGACGCGGTTGACGACCCGGGCGGCGGTCAGCGGGTAGGTGCACTCGGGAAGCAGCTTGGGCCGGCCGTCGGGCCTGGTGTGCATCATCAGGACGAGCACCCGTCTGGCACCGACCGCGAGGTCCATGGCCCCACCGACCGCCGGGGGGAGGTGGGCGTCGTCGGTCGCCCAGTTGGCGAGGTCCCCCTGCGCGGACACCTGGAAGGCGCCGAGCACCGTGACGTCGATGTGGCCGCCGCGCATCATCATGAACGAGTCGGTGTGGTGGAAGTAGGAGCCGCCGGTCAGGAGCGTGACCGGCTGCTTGCCTGCGTTGATCAGCTCCCAGTCCTCCTCGCCGGGAGCCGGTGCCGGGCCCATGCCGAGGATGCCGTTCTCGCTGTGGAACACGATCTCCTTGCCTGCGGAGACCACATCGCCGACCAGGGTGGGCATCCCGATGCCCAGGTTGACGTAGGAGCCGTCGGGGATGTCGCGCGCCACCCGGGCGGCCATGTCGGTGTGCGAGAGCCTGGCGACGGTCACGCTTCCTCCTCCACCTCGACGACCCGGTCGACGAAGATGCCCGGGGTCACCACGCACTCGGGATCGAGGTCCCCCAGCTCGACGAACTCGCGCACCTGCACGACGGTGAGGGTGGCGGCGGTGGCCATGGTCGGACCGAAGTTCCGAGCCGCCTTGTTGTAGACGAGGTTGCCCCAGCGATCCGCGCGCAACGCCTTGACCAGCGCGACGTCCCCCTGGAGCGGCTCCTCGAAGACGTGTCGCCGGCCGGCGATCATCCGCACCTCCTTGCCCTCGGCCAGCAGGGAGTCGGCCCCGGCGGGGGTGAAAAAGCCGCCCAGGCCCGCCCCCGCCGCCCGCATCCGCTCGCTCAGCGTGCCCTGCGGGACGAGCTCGAGCTCGATGTCGCCGGCGCGGTAGAACTCCTCGAACCAGATGGAGCCGACCGAACGCGGGTACGAGCAGATGATCTTCCTGACCCGCCGCTCCCGGATCAGCGCGGCCACGTCGGTCTCGCCGCTGCCGGCGTTGTTGGTCACGATCGTCAGGTCCGTGGCCCCCTGATCGAGGAGCGCGTGCACGAGCTCCACGGGAACTCCGGCGGCGCCGAACCCGCCCACGAGGACGGTCGCGCCGTCCGCGATGCCCTCGACGGCGTCGGTCAGGGACGCCACCCGCTTGTCGATCACTGTGCCTCCGGGGATCGTGCCGCTGCAGAGCGGCCGGACGCCGACGGCGCTACCCGCCACGGCCGGTCACGCACGGTCGGTTCCCGACCCCCTCCCCTGCGCCGTCGACCCGGTCCCTCCGGTGCCGTCACCCGGTCCGGTGGGACCGGTGCCGTCACGGGGCGCCGTGGTCACGGCCTCGTCGTCCCGATCGACGGCCTGCGCACCGGGGGTGCCCTCGGGCTCCGCGGTGGTGCCGGTCGCCGCCAGGTCCCCCTCACCCGGCGTGGCCGGGCGGCTGCGCCGCCGGCGACGGATGCCGGCGACCGTGCTGACGATGACGACCAGCGCCATCGCGGCGAAGAGGGTGCCCGACATCGGCCGGGTGACGAAGATCGAGAACTCGCCGCCGGAGAGCAGCATCGACTGGCGGAACGCCCGCTCGAGGATCGCGCCCAGGACGAAGGCGAGCACCAGCGGACCGGGTTCGAAGCCGGTCTTCTTCATCAGCCAACCGACGATGCCGAACACCAGCACGACCCACATGTCGAACGGGTCGTTGTTCACCGAGAAGACCCCGGCCATCGTGACCAGCAGGGCGAACGAGGCGAGGATGCCCGAGCGGACCCGCAGCAGCTGCACGAAGAAGCCGACCAGCGGGACGTTCAGGATCAGCAGCATCAGGTTCCCGATGTACATCGAGGCGATGACGCCCCAGAAGATCTCCGGGTTCTGCGAGATGAGCTGCGGGCCGGGTGTGACGCCCTGGATGAGCAGGGCCCCGAAGATCAGGGCGAGCACGACGTTGGCCGGGATGCCGAGGGTCAGCAGCGGGATGAACGCCGACGTGGACGACGCGTTGTTCGCCGTCTCCGGCCCGGCGACGCCCTCGATGGCGCCCTTCCCGAACCGGGTCGGGTCCTTGGCCCGCCGCTTCTCCATCGCGTAGGAGGCCAGCGAGGAGATGACCCCACCACCGCCGGGCAGCACCCCGATGAAGAAGCCGACCACCGAGCCGCGGGCGATCGCACCGGAGGAGTCCTTCAGGTCCTTGCGGCTCGGCCAGATGTTCTTGACCTTGCCGATGACCGCCTGCGCCTTCTCGGTCTGCTCGACGTTGTAGAGGATCTCGCCGACGCCGAAGAGACCCATCGCCACGGCGACGAAGTCCAGCCCGTCGAAGAGCGAGATCTGGCCGAAGGTGAAGCGGGTGGTGCCGGTGATCGCGTCCTGCCCGATCGTCGCCAGCAGCAGGCCGAGAGCGGCCATCGACAGGCTCTTGATCGGGTGTCGGGTGCCCAGGTAGGTGACCAGCAGGATGCCGAGCGCGGTGAGGGCCACGTACTCGGGCGGGCCGAAGGAGACGGCGAGGTCGGCCAGCGGCGGCGCGAGCAGCGTCAGCCCGATGACGGCGACCGTGCCGCCGACCCAGGAGCCGATCGCGGCGATACCCAGCGCCGGGCCGGCCCGGCCCTGCTTGGCCATCTGGTAGCCGTCGAAGGTGGTGACCACCGACGCGGCCTCACCGGGCAGCTGCAGCAGCACCGAGGTGATCGTGCCGCCGTACATCGACCCGTAGTAGATGCCCGCCAGCAGGATGACCGCGGTGACGGGCTCGATCTCGTAGGTCAGCGGCAGCAGCAGCGCGATGGTCGCCGTCGGCCCGAGGCCCGGCAGCACACCGATGACCGTGCCGATCAGGACGCCGAGGAAGACGTAGAGCAGGTTGGTCGGGTCCAGGGCGACCGAGAAGCCCTGGCCGATGCCCTCGAGGATTTCCACGTCAGCCCCCGAACGGTGCGAAGACGATGCCGTCGGGGAAGGGTACGGCCAGCGCCTCCACGAACAGCAGGTGGAAGACCAGCGCCCCGATCACCGCGAGGGGAACGGCCCAGCGCCACGGCTCCCGGGCGAAGATCCGCAGCCAGAACAGCAGCATGAGCACGGCCGACACCAGGAACCCGATCGTCTGGAAGAGCACGACGAACACCCCGAGGCTGACCAGGCCCATGGCGATCCCGAGGGTGCCGCGGGTCCACGGCTCGTACTCCTCGGGGTCGTCGACGAACAGCAGGATCAAGCCCGTTCCGGTGAGCAGGATCGACACGATGAACGGCCACAGGCCCGGCCCCGGGGCGCTCAGCTCCCCGAGGCCCAGGTTGCGGGCGCCCAGCAGGGCGGCCACGCCGAGGAGCACCAGGACCAGCGGCCCGATCCGGTGCAACTGCTTCGACATCAGGGTCTCCGGGGAACGCGAGGACGGGGCCGGGTCGTGCCTCGCGGGGGCCGGTGCGGCACCGGCCCCCGCGGCGGCGGGGTGGCTCACTCCTGGAGGATCGGCCCGTAGGCCTCGACGATCTCGTCGATCCGGGTGGAGAACTCGTCGCTCCCGATGAACTCGTCGGGCACGTACTGCTCCCCCAGCTGCTCGCGGACCTCGTCCTTCTGCAGGCAGGTGTCCACCGTCTCCTCGAGCGTGGAGACGACCTCGTCGGGAACGCCCGCCGGCGCCGCCAGCCCGAAGACCGACACGCTGTTGGTGAGCTCCTCGAACCCGGACTCCGCCAGGGTCGGCGCATCGATGTAGTCCACCGGCTCCGGCGGGCTGATCGCCAGCGGGACGAAGCTGCCGGCGTCGATGTTCTCCAGGACGTCCTGGGAGGAGTTGATGAAGATGGCGTCGACGTTGCCGCCGAGGATCGCCGTGGTCATCTCGGCGTTGCCGGTGAAGGGCACCGCCGTGACCTCGACGCCGTACTCCTCGGCGAGCCGCCGCAGCTCCATGGCCTGCGACGTCGTCGTGCCGGGGACGCCGACGTTGAGCTCGCCGGGGTTCTCCTCGGCGTAGCTGAAGAACTCCTCGGCGGTGGCGAACTGCGAGTCCGCCCCCACGATGAGCGCCGACGGGATCTCGGTGACCGCGGCGATCGGGAGGTAGTCCTCGTTGGTGTAGCCGACGTCGTCCTGCAGCGGGTTGGTGGCCGAGGCCGGCACCGCGATCAGCGACAGCGTGTACCCGTCGTTGCCCCCGGCGAGCATCGCCTGCATGCCGACCGAGCCCGAGGCGCCCTCGCGGTTCTCCACGACGACCGTCTGGCCCAGCTCCTCCTCGAGGCAGCTGCCGATGGTGCGCGCGGCGAGGTCGGTCGGGCCACCGGGGGCGTAGGGGACGATCAGGTTGATGCTCTCGGTCGGGTAGCCGGCGGCGGCGTCGCCACCGCCGGAGTCCTCGGTGCCGGCGCCCTCACCGCCGCAGGCGGCGAGGGTGAGCACGGACGCGGCGATCAACGCGGGCCAGGTGGAGCGGGTACGGCGCATGGGTTCCTCCGATGGTCGGGGGCGGGAAGCGTGCGGAAGAGCGGTCAGCCGAGGATCGGTTCGTAGACCTCCTGGGTGCGGTCGAGGACCTCGGCGAGCTCCTCTGCCCCCGCGAACTCCTCGAGGACGTACTCCTCGCCGAGCTGCTCGCGCACCTCCGGCTTGTCCAGGCAGGTCTGCAGGGTGTCCTCCAGCGTCGAGACGACGTCGTCGGGCAGTCCGGCGGGGCCGGCGAGCCCGAAGGTCGAGCCGGAGAGGGTCAGGCCGTCGTAGCCCAGCTCGGTGAAGGTCGGGGTGTCGGGCAACCAGGACAGCCGCTCCTCGGGCGAGGCGACGAGCGGGACGAAGGCGCCCGACTCGATGTTCTGCACCACGTCGCTCGAGGCGTTGATCAGCACGGCGTCCACGTTGCCGCCGAGGAGGGCGGTGGTCATCTCGGCGTTGCCGTTGAACGGCACGGCGGTGACCTCGACCCCGTGCTCCTCGGCCAACCGCTGCAGCTCGATGGCCTGGGGCGTCGAGGCGCCGGGCGTGCCCACCGTCACCGTGCCCGGCTGGGCCTCGACCGCGGCGAAGAAGTCCTCCGCGGAGGCGTAGGGCGAGTTCTCCCCGACCGCGAGGACCGACGGCACCTCGGTCATGACGCCGACCGGCGTGATGTCGTCCTTGGTGTAGCCCACCTCGTTGGCCAGCGGGGTCAGCACCATGGTGCCCGCGGTGACCAGCGACAGCGTGTGCCCGTCGGGCTCGGCGCCGATCAGCTCCGTCGTCGCGAGTGCGCCGGAACCGCCCGGCATGTTCTCGACCACCACGGTCTGCCCGAGCTCCTCCTCGACGCATGCGCCCATGGTGCGGGTGGTCAGGTCGGTGGGCCCGCCGGCGCCGTAGGGCACCAGCATCCGGATCGACTCGGTCGGGTAGGACGCCGCGTCGCCGCCGTTCCCGCCGGTGGTGGTGTCACCGCCGTCGTCCCCGCCGCACGCGGCGAGGAGGCTGATCAGGGCGACGCCCGCGATGCCTGACGAGATGCGCATGCTCATTCCCAACGATCGTCGTTGACCGGTCGCCACCGGATGCCCCGGCCGGTGGTGTGGATCACCTGGATACAAGCACAGGGGGGCCCGGGCAGCCCCCCGAAACGACAACGATCCGGACTCGGTCAGGGCATCGCGAGCACGACGTCGATCACGTGCGGTCCCGGCTCGGCGTTCGCCCGGCGGAACTGCTCGGCGAACTCCTCCGCCGTCGTCGCCCGGCTGCCGGGCACGCCCATCCCGGCGGCCAGCGAGACGAAGTCGAGGTCCGGCCGGGCCAGCTCCAGCAGGTCCCTCGACCGCGGCCCGGAGGCCTCCGCCCCGACGTTGCGGAGCTCGCCCTCGAGGATGCGGTAGGACCGGTTGCTGAAGACGACGGTGGTCACGTCGAGCGACTCGCGGGCCTGGGTCCACAGCGCCGAGATGGTGTACATCGCGCTGCCGTCGCCCTCGAGGCAGACGACGCGCTGCCCGGGGCGGGCGACCGCCGCCCCCGTGGCGACCGGGAGGCCCTGGCCGATCGCCCCGCCGGTGAGCGTCAGCCAGTCGTGCCGCGGCGCACCGGCCGTCGGGACGGGCATCTGCCGCGACGACGTCACCCCCTCGTCCACCACGATCGCCCCCTCCGGCAGCAGCGCGCCCAGCGCGGCGCCGACGGTGTCCGGGGTGAGCGCGCCGGTGGGCAGGTCGGGGCGCAGCAGGGGCTGCCGGTCGGCCTCGGCGGCCGGGCCGACGAGGTCGGCCAGCGCGCCGAGCGCGGCGAGGACGTCGTCCCCGCCGTCGGCGAGCACGTGCACCTGGCAACCGTCGGGGACCAGGCTGCTGGGCCGGTCGGGGTAGGCGAAGAACTCCACCGGCGGCCGCGCGCCGACGAGGACGAGGTGCCGGACGCCGGCCAGCCGCTGGGCCACCTGCTGCCCGGCCCGGGGCAGGCGCTCGACGGGCGGCAGGCCCTCCCCGCGCTCCAACCGCGCCGGGAAGGTCTCGCAGAACAGCCGCGCCCCGGACGCCCGCGCCACCCGGCTCGCCGCCCGCAGCCCCGGCGCCCGCGTCGCCGCCCCACCCACGAGGACCGCGCAGGGCTCACCGGAGGTCAGGAGCCCGGCGATCTCCGCGACGACGTCGTCCGGCACCGTCCTCGGCCGGCCGGCCGGCCGGGGCGCCGCGGGCTCGGCGCCCTCGGACCAGGAGACGTCGGCGGGGAGGATGAGCGTCGCGATCCCCGTGGGCGGCGAGCAGGCCGCGGCGATCGCCGCCGCCGCGTCGGCCGCGACGTCGGCGGCGCGCCCGGACCGGCGCACCCAGCGGGACACCGTGCCGGCGAGCGCGTCGATGTCGCTCTCCAGCGGGGAGTCGTACTCCTTGTGGTAGCCGGCGTGGTCACCGACGACGGTGACCATCGGCGTCGCGGCGCGGCGCGCGTTGTGCAGGTTGGCCAGCCCGTTGGCCAGCCCCGGCCCGAGGTGCAGCAGGACGCCGGCCGGCCGGTCGGTCATCCGGCCGTAGCCGTCCGCGGCACCGGTCGCCACGCCCTCGAACAGGCAGAGCACCCCGCGCATCTCGGGAACGGCGTCGAGCGCCGCGACGAAGTGCATCTCCGAGGTGCCCGGATTGCTGAAGCAGACGTCGACGCCGCCGTCGATCAGCGTCCGGATGAGGGCCTGCGCGCCGTTCACGCGGCCGCTCCCGTCCGGTCGGCTCGGAGGTGGCCTGCATCACCGTGCGCGCCCATGGGCGGCACCGTACGCGGCGCTGGACCCACCACCTCATGCCGGGTCCGAGGGTCAGCGGCGGCCCTTGGTGGCCGCGGAGACGCGGGCCAGGGCGTCGGTGACGACGGCGGCGTCGTTCCCGAGCAGGCCCAGCAGGTGCGCGACGAGGTCGTCGTGGGTGACGCGCGCCGCCTCGACCCGTTCCCGCCCGGCCGGCGTGAGCCGGGCGTGCAGCAGCCGCTTGTCCCCCGCCCCGCGCTCGCGGATCACCAGGCCCTGGGCCACCAGCCGGTTGATCGTGCTGGTCACACCGGGCCGGGACAGTCCGACGGCGTCGGCGACCTCCCCCATCGAGGCCCGCTCGCCCGGCGACTCGGCGACCCGGCGGAGCGCCTCGAAGCCGGTGAGGGAGAGGTCGTGGTGGCGGTGCAGCGCCGAGTCGACCCGCCGGGTGATGCGGTCGTGCACCTGCACGATGCGCAACCACGTCTCGGCGGGGCGGGGAACTGCTCCGGGAAGAGCGGCGGCATCCCGGGGGACACCGCGCGCGAGCGCGTCCTCGGACCGTGGCACCCGCTTGTCGTCCCCTGATCGGTCCCCGGCGAAACCGGGCTCAGGCGGTCGCGGCCGGGCCGCGCCCGCGACGGTCGGCGTGCTGCCGCCCGGCGACGGAGACCAGCCCGCCCGCCGTCGTCACGAGCGCCACCGCCGCGGCGACGAGCGAGGCCAGCGAGACGGCGCCGCGGGCCGGGGCGACCGGCTCGGAGGCCGCGGCGACCCGCAGGTCGACGCCGGTGCTCACCGCGGAGTCCGCGCCGACGAGGTCGAGGGTCGCCAGGCCCGCCGGCGCCTCGGCGGGGATGCGCACGTCCACCCGCACCTCGCCGGCGGGATCCGCCGTCGCCGTGGCCAGGAGGGTGTCGCTGCCGTGCAGCACGATGCGGACCTGCTCGCCGGGGACGAAGCCGGCCCCGCGCAGGGTCACCGTGCCGCCGGGCTGCACGTGCGCGGTACCGGTCGGCCCGGACGCCGGGACGAGCGCGGTCTCGGACGTGCGGGACGGCGCGCTCCCGACGGGGGTGGCACCGCCCGTGGTCGGCGTCGTGGTCGCACCGCTGCTCGCCGTGGTGCCGGGCGTCGTCGTGCCGTTCGGGGTGCCCGGGGCGCTCGGCCGGGGGCCGGCGGTCGTGCCGCCCGCGGGCGAGGGGCTCGGGCCGGTCGGCTCCACCGTGGCGGTGGGCGGTGCCGGCGGGGGCGGCGGCGGGGACAGGGCCGCCTCGCAGTCCTCCACCGTGGGCCGGGTGAGCGTGTAGTCCTCGAGCTCGTCGACGTAGGCGAGGCCGGAGCCGTCCCGGGCGGTGAACTCCAGCCGCGGGTCGATCGTCTCGCCGGGGGCGACGTCGCCGGTGCGGAGCACCACGCTCCCCTGGGCGGCGAGGACGGCCTCGTCCTCGCCCGCGGGCCGGCGGCTGGTGGCCAGCCGGACGCCGTAGGGGGCGGTGCCCGCGACGACCTCGACCACGATGCCGCCCGGCCGGCAGCTGGGCCCGTGGGTGACGCGGGCGTCGGGGCGGGTGGGGTCGTCGATCGCGCGCGCCGGGGCCGCTCCGGAGACCGCGGCGCCGAGCAGGAGGACGAGCAGACCGGTCACGACACCGGCGGAGAGGGCGGTGCGGGTCACGCGGGCCGGCGTCGTCGACGTCGGCTCGGTGGCTCGCTCGAACCTGGTGGTCAGGCCGTCCTCCTGTTCCGATGCACTCGAGTTCCAGATGATGCCTGACGTGACGGTTCGTTGCCACCCTGTTACGCCCGTGTCGTGCGTGTCGTGCGGCGTGTCGACGATTCGTTCCCTGCGGCGCCACCGGGCACACACCGGTCCGCCGTCCGGGGGCCTCGCCGCGGCGGTGAGAGGCGTCACTACGGTGTCCGCGTGGACACAGCGGGCGTGGGGCGGCGGCGGCAGAACGAGGTCTACCGGGCCGGGGTGTTCGGCCGCTCTCCTCGCGTGCCCGTGGGCATCCGCCCGCTGCAGGAGCGCGCCAGGAAGGTGCTCGACGCCCGGGCCTACGCCTACGTCGCCGGCGGCGCCGGGGACGAGACGACCCAGCGCGCCAACCGGGCGGCCTTCGACCGGTGGGCGGTCGTGCCGCGGGTGCTGCGCGACGCCAGCGTCCGGGACACGTCGGTGGAGCTGTTCGGGCGCCGACTGCCGGCCCCCCTGCTGCTCGGACCGGTCGGCGCCCTCGAACTGGTGCACGACGAGGCCGACCTCGCCGTGGCCCGCGCGGCCGCCGCCACCGGGGTGCCGATGGTGTTCTCCAACCAGGGCTCGGTGCCGATGGAGGTGTGCGCGGCGGCGATGGGCGACGCGCCGCGCTGGTTCCAGCTGTACTGGTCCAGCTCCGACGAGCTCGTGGAGAGCCTCATCGGCCGGGCCGAGGCGGCCGGCTGCGATGCCCTCGTGGTCACCCTCGACACCACGATGCTCGGCTGGCGCCCGCGCGACCTGGACCTGGGGCACCTGCCGTTCGCCCTGGGCAAGGGCATCGCGCAGTACACCTCCGACCCGGTCTTCCGCCGGCTGGTCGAGGAGCGGGCGGCGGCCGGCGGGCCGAAGGAGCCGCAGCCGCGCCCGACGCCGGCCGCGGTCAGGGCGCTGGTCGGGATGGCGAAGGCGTGGCCGGGCTCGCTGCGCGACAACCTGCGCTCGCCGCTCCCCCGCGCCGCCGTCGACACGTTCCTGTCCATCTACTCGCGGCCGTCCATCAGCTGGACCGACCTCGCCTGGCTGCGCTCGCGCACGAAGCTGCCGATCCTGCTCAAGGGCGTGCTGCACCCCGACGACGCCCGGCGGGCGCTGGACGAGGGCATGGACGGCGTCGTGGTCAGCACGCACGGCGGCCGGCAGATCGACCGCTCCATCGCGGCGCTGGACGCGCTGCCCGACGTCGTCGCGGCCATCGGCGACCGGGCGCCGGTGCTGCTGGACAGCGGCGTCCGGACGGGTGCGGACGTGTTCACCGCGGTCGCCCTGGGCGCCCGCGCGGTGCTGCTGGGCCGGCCGTTCGCCTGGGGGCTGGCCCTCGGCGGCGAGGAGGGCGTGCGGCAGGTCGTCTCCGACGTGCTGGGCGAGTTCGACCTCACCCTGGGGCTGACCGGGCACACCGCCGTCGACCAGCTGAGCCCGGAGATCCTGCGCCGCGTCCCCTGACCTGCGGCTCCGCACCGGACGACGCACGACACCCCGCAGCGGGTTGACTCTCGCTGTGACCGGGCTCACAGTAGGGATGGGCGGGGGTAGCCGGGAACCGAGTGGCTACCCACTGCTGGGTAGACCGACCAACGCGGCCAGACCGTCAGAACCGGCCCCCCGCCCCCACTCCCTCCCCGCCGTGCTCGGCGTCGGCTCCGCGGCGCCGGGGGCGGCGCCGCCGTGCCCGCCGGCTACGCCCCGGACGCGGGGTCCGTCGGCTCGCCGGGGGGCGGCTCCGTCGGCTCGCCCGGGGGCGGCTCCGTCGGCTCGTCCGGCGGCGGAGGCGGCGGCTCCGGGCTCGGCGGCGGAGGCGGCGGCTCCGGGCTCGGCGGCGGAGGCGGCGGCTCCGGGCTCGGCGGCGGAGGCGGCGGCTCCGGGCTCGGCGGCGGAGGCGGCGGCTCCGGGCTCGGCGGCGGGGGCTCCGGGCTCGGCGGCGGAGGCGGCGGCTCCGGGCTCGGCGGCGGAGGCGGCGGCTCCGGGCTCGGCGGCGGCGGCGGGGGCGGGGGCGGGGGCGGCGGCGTCCACCGGGCACCGTTGCTGACCAGCACCGTCACGGCGCGGCTCCGGTCCACGATCGTCCCCGGACCGGGGTCGACGCCGACGACGACACCCGGCCGGCGGGCGCTGTCGACGGAGACCAGGGTGGCCCCCAGGTCCCGGGACCCGAGCAGGCCGCGGCACCGGTCGGCGGACCGGCCGACGCAGCCGGTGGGCACGGTCTCCCGGGTGCCCTGCACGTAGAACGGGTCGGCCGGCGCGAAGGGCACCGGCTCCCGCGCGCTCAGGATCGGCTGCATGGCGTCGTGCCAGATCTGGGCGGGCATGCCGCCACCGAAGCCGCCGACGTCCTGGTTCTGCACGGGGTTGTAGACCATCACGCTGGCCGCCACCTGGGGCGTGTAGCCGACGAAGGTGACGGAGAAGTTGTCCTGCGTGGTACCGGTCTTCCCGGCGATCTGGTGCCCGGGGACGTACGCGCGGCGGCCGGTCTGCCCGGGATGGCCCGGCTCGACGTCCTTGCGCAGCGCCTGGTTGAGGGTGTGCGCCAGCCCGGGGGGCACCACCTCGCCCTCGCAGCGGGGGCCTCCGAGCGGCTGCCCGTCCTCGCCGAGCAGCGGCTCGCCGTTGCGGTCGAGGACGCGGGCGATCGGGGTCGGCACGCAGCGGGTGCCGCCGGCGGCGAGCGTCGCGTACGCGTTGGCCAGGTGCAGCGGGCTGGTCGCCTCGGCGCCGAAGGTGAACGAGCCGCGGTTCTCGGCCACGACCTGGTCGGCGACCGGGTCGAGCGAGGCCAGCCCCAGCCGCTGCGCCATGCGCACGGGCGCCTCGACGCTGCCGAGCTGGTCCTCCAGCGCCAGGAAGTAGGTGTTCGAGGACATGTAGAGCGCCTGCTCCATGTCCAGCCGCTGCCGGTAGCGACCGGCGTTCTCGACGTCGTAGGGCCCGTCGCCGTCGCGGTACACCGTCGACACGTACGGGTCGGGGGTGGTGATCTCGTGGTCGAGCCCGTAGCCCTGCTCGAGCGCGGCGGCCGCGGTGAACACCTTGTAGGTCGACCCGGTGCCCTGGCCGGCCACGACGTTGAGGTTGACCGTCGTCCTCGTCCGGTCCCCCTCAGCGGCGCCGAAGAAGCGGTTGACCGCCATGGCGAGCACCCGGCCGGTGCCGGGCTCCACCGCGGTGTAGATGCCGGCCCGCGAGTCCTCCCGGGTCAGGGTCCGCAGCACGGCGGCGTCCCCCGCCTGCTGCATCGCCGGGTCCATCGTCGTCTCGACGGTCAGGCCCCCGGTGTCGATCTCCTCCCGGGAGATGCCCAGGGTGTCCGTCAGGTAGCTCAGGGCGTAGTCGCAGAAGAAGGCGCCCAGCCGGACCTCGCGGCAGCCGCGCGGCTCACCTGCACCGGGCGTCAGGACGACGGGGGCGCTGCGGGCCTCCTCGACGGCGGCCGGGTCGGCCAGCCCGAGCTCGGCCATCCGGGCGAGGACGACGTCGCGCCGCTCGGTGGCGCGCTCGGGCGCGACGAACGGGTCGTACTGGGTGGGGCTCTGCACCAGGCCGGCGAGGGTGGCGGCCTGGGCGAGCGTCAACGCGTCCGGCGGCACGTCGAAGTAGGTCTCGGCCGCCGCGGCCACACCGTAGGCGCCGGCACCGAAGTACACCCGGTTCAGGTAGCGGGTGAGGATCTCGTCCTTGCTGTACTCCTCCTCCATCGCGAGGGCCAGCTGCGCCTCGCGGAGCTTGCGGGCGATGCTCTCGTCGGTGGCAGCCTCGCGGGCGTCGGGGTCGGTGGCCGACTGCAGCCGGATCTGCTTGACCAGCTGCTGGGTGAGCGTGGAGCCGCCCTCGACGACCTCGCCGGCCGACAGGTTGCGCAGGAGCGCCCGGGCCAGGCCCTTGCCGTCGACGCCGGCGTGGGAGAAGAAGCGGCTGTCCTCGATCGCGACCAGCGCGTCCTTCATCACGGGGGCGATCGCCTCGCTGGGCACCACGGTGCGGTTGCGCCGGTAGAACTCCGCGATGAGCGAGCCGTCGGCGGCGAGGACCCGGGTGTTGCCGGTCGGCGTGCGGTCGAGCAGTTCGTCGGTGACCGGCCGCAGCACATCGGCGCCGGCGCGGGAGGCGACCGAGGCCCCGCCCACGATCGGCAGCGCGAAACCGGCGAGCAGCGCCCCGGCCAGCACCACGGCCAGCGCCAGCTTCAGCACCGCGCCGACCCGTCGCGGCCTGGCGCCGGGCGCCTCCTCGATCCCGGGCAGCAGCAGGCCCTCGGAGGGGGGACGGGACGACACGGAACTCCTCGGCGCAGGCGACAACAGCGGTGCCCACGCGGAGCGGACCCCGCTCCTCGATACCCCTCCGCGCGAGATCCGCCTCCCGGACGGGGGATCTGTCACGCGATCGCAATACGCACGGCCGCGGCCCTGCCGGGGCGCGAGCACCGCCGCCTCGCCCCGGAAAGCGCCTCGGGCAGGGTCTCCGGACGGCTCAGCAGGTGACCGGCGCAGAGAACTCGATGCGCACCGTGCGGTTGAGCGCGGCCGCGGCCGGGAGCAGCCGGCCCTCCGCGTCGCGGTCGGTGACGTAGCCCTCGAAGGCGCTTCCCAGCCCCTCGACGTGCAGCTGCGGGATCGGCACCTGGAGCGCGATAAGGAGATCGGCCACCGCCTGCGCCCGCTCGTCGCTGAACCGGACCTGGTCGGCGGGCTCGCCGATGGCCGCGGTGGTGCCGAACAGGGTGGCGACCACCTGGCCGGCGACGAGCTGCTCGGCGATCCCGCGCAGGACGCCCTGGGCCGCCGCCGGGTCGAGGAACTGGTCGCTGTTCGGCCGGAAGGCGAAGGGGCCACCGGTGAGGGTCATGGTCCTCCCGGCGCAGCGGTAGCCCGGGTCCGTCCCGACGGTCGCGACCGGGGGCAGCGCGGGATCGGGCACCCCCTCCAGCGGCGCCGGCTCCACGTGGACGCTCACCGCACCGGCTTCCCGGACCACGGTGCTCCAGAGCGCCACCAGCTGGGCGCGACGGATCGGGTCCAGCGGCTGCTGGGGAGCGGCCGTGTCCCCCAGGCCGTGGAGGACGACGCGGACACCCGACAGGTCGGGCAGGCGCTCGGCGTCACCCAGCGCCTCGGCGACCTCCTGCGGGTGGGCGTCCAGCATCCCCGGCGTGGTGAGGTCGAGGGCACCGGTGGTCGACAGCCCGGAGTCGAGGACGACGAGGGTGCGCAGCCCGGTCTGCCCGGCGAGCGCATCCCCGGCCAGGTCCAGGGCGCCGAGCAGATCGGACCCCGCCGTCCGGGCCCGGGCCCCGGCGACCGCCTCATCGACGGACCGCCGGTCGGTGAGCGCCGGAGAGCCGGCCGCCCCGTCCAGGTACGGCGCTCCGTCGGCGACGGCCAGCGAGAACGCTGATCGCTGGCCGACTGCCATGTCGACGACGCTCGCCGAGCGGTCGTCGAGTGCGGCGGGCGGCATGTTGGCGCGGGCACCCACGACGACGGCGAGCGCCCCGGTGGGCTCGGTGGGAGCGGGTGCGGCGGTGGCACCGCCGCCGCACCCGGCGAGCCCGGCGGCGACGGCGGCCGCGATGGCCCCCGCGGACCACGGGGACGCGACGGTCCTCCGCGATCCCCGGGACGTGGCCCCGGCACGGCCCGCACCCGCTCGATCTCCTGCCACGACGCCCCCGTGATGCCTCTGCTCACACGTGACCGCACGGCTCACCACGACCGCGGCGAGGCCCGCACGCCTTCCTCCCCCCAGCAGGCAGGGATCGGACGCCTCCGCCGCTGCGCCGGCACCGTACGCCCTCATCGCGGTCGGTGGGGGACTTCGGTGCACGGGAAGCGGATCCGGGCCGTTCCCCCGCGACCGCCGGCCGTGCGGAGCACTGCCCGTGGCCGGGTGGCGACGGGTGGCGGCGCGGACCGCCCGCCGGCGGCCTCAGGGGGCACGGGTCGCACCACGCGCCGGCACCGCCGCGCGCTCGTCCCACCGCTCGGGACCCGTTCCACCGGCGCGCGCACCCGCCACCGCCGGCTCGAGGGTCCGCTTCTCCCGCCGGCCGCCGCTCAGCAGCGCGATGTTGGCGACCGCGACCGGCAGGAAGATGGACCAGACGTGACCGGGAGCCTGCAGGTACGGGTTCGTCGCGTTCCCGATCAACATCCCGGCAGCGCCGGTGCACGCGACCACCAGGCTGGGTACCAGGTCGGGCCTCGCCCGCGCGGCCCGGACCACCACCCACAGCGTGAGGAACGCGCCGACCAGCACGATCGACATGCCCACCACCCCGGTCTGGAACAGCAACCCGTGGTACTGGAGCTCCCAGCGCCACGGCTCCACCGGGTCCCGGGCGAAGCCGTCGATCACCGCTCCGAAGCCGTGCCCGAACAGGGGCTTCTCGCTCCACTCCTCGAGCAGGCGATCGGCCTGGTAGGCCCGCAGGCGGTCGTCCGCGGCACTGGCATCGGGGAAGACCGCGCCGGTCACGTAGCTGGTGACGCTCCGCCAGGCGGCACCGATCACACCGCCGGAGAAGAGCCCGGGCATGAAGCCGCCCACGACGACAGCCGCCGCGCCGGCGAGGAGGATGCGCCCCCGCACCGTGGTCCCCTCGGCCGGCCGGCGGCCCTGGAGGGCCATGCGCAGGAGCCAGCCGATGAGCGGCGCCAGGACGAGCACGAGGGCGAGGGCGCGACGGCCACCGGCCAGGGTTCCGGCCGTCGCGGCGAGCGCGGCGACGAGCCGCAGCCAGTTCGGCGGGAGCAGGCGGTCCTGGCCGACGAACAGCGAAGCGATCCACAGCGGCCCGGCGGCGACCAGCGTCGAGAGCCCGTAGAGGCGGACCTCGGTGTAATCCCCGGCACCACCGAAGCCGGCACCGTACTGGTCCAGCAGCCAGGACGGGACGAGCTGCGGGACCGCCCCGGTGCTGCCCGCGGCATACAGGGAGATCGTGCCGCCGATGATCACCGTGACCACCGCGAGCGTCGTGAAGACCGCCTGCACGGTCCGCTCGTCCACGGCCGTCGCGGCCATCCACCACAGCAGCGGCGCGGCGACGAAGACGAGGAAGCCGCCCGTGAACCCCGGGTTCGTCGGGCCCGCCAGCAGGCCGACCAGCGCGAAGGTGAAGGTCACCAGCACGACCGGCACCAGGGGCGGGGCGAGCCGGCGGCGCGCCAGCACGATCGTGCCCGCCGACAGCGCCCCGAGGGCGGCCAGCACGGGCACCAGGACGACGTTGGTCGAGACCGGCCGCGCCAGGACGTAGCCCAGCAGCAACAACGCCGCCCAGCGCCACGGGCCGAGCTTCTGCTTCACGCCCGGCACGCTAACCAGCCGGGGCGGCGCGGAGTAGTGCTTGCTCGCCGCCGGATCCGCGTGCGGGGAGCGGCACAGGCGAGGAGATCACAGTACGTATCAAGACTCAGCACTCACCGCGACGACAGGCCCCTGTAGCAGAAAGTCATGTGTTGACCACGTATCGGCGTAACCGCTGGAAAACCCGCCTGTTCCGCCGCGGAGGGCGTCGCCCGGAGCAGCGACGATTCGCCCGCCGTACCGGGAGGGGTCCAGACGTGCCCGTTCCGGCATTACGGTCCGTGCCCACGTAGGCCCTGAGCCGGGCGAGGACCGACCCCGGAGCCGCCGAGCTCCGACCGAGAACGGGGAAGTGAGTGGAAGGGACCGACGCGCTGCGTGCGCTGCGCACCAAACGGCGGTACATCGCGGCCGGGCTGCTCCTCGGCCTGGCCGTCGCCGCGTTCCTCAACTGGTCCGCGGAGCGGCGGTACGAATCCACGACGCAGTTCTTCGTCGACGTGACCCCTGAGTCCTCGGAGTCGCGGGACCCCTACGGCAACCAGCAGTTCTCCCAGCAGCGGATCGTCACCTACGCGCAGGTGCTCACCGGCCGGGAGCTCGCCCAGCAGGTCGTCGACGACCTCGGCCTGCCGATCACGGCCGTGGAGCTGACCGAGATGGTCACGGCCACCCCGCTGCCGGACACCGTCGTCCTCGAGGTCACGGTCACCGACACCGCACCCGACCGCGCACAGCTCATCGCCACCTCCGTGGCCGAGAACTTCATCAACCGGGTGCGGCAGCTGGAGACCCCCGAGGGCGTGCCGACGCCGACCGTCGAGGTGGAGGTCATGGAGCCGCCCACCTACAACGCGTCCCCGGTGAGCCCGGCCACCGCTCGGACGCTCACGCTCGGCGGTGCGCTGGGACTCCTCCTCGGGATCGGGATGGCCCTGCTGAGCGTGCGCATGGACCGGAGCCTCCGCAGCGAGGAGGAGCTGGTGGCCGCCGCCGGCGCGGAGGTCCTCGGACGGGTGCCGGCCGACCGGCAGCTGACGCGCCGGCACCTCGCCTCCGGCACGACCACCGGCCAGTCGGCCGTCGCGGAGGCGTTCCGGACGATCGGGGTCAACTTGCAGCACGTCGGCCCCCAGGAGCAGCCCCGGGTCGTCGTCGTCGCCGGGGCCATGCCCGGGGACGGCGCGTCGACGGTGGCGGTCAACCTGGCCGTCTCCCTCGCGAGGTCGGGGAGCCGGGTCCTGCTGGTCGACGGCGACCTGCGGCGGCCGCGGGTGGCGCGGGGGCTCGGCCTCCCGACCGGCCCCGGGCTCACCGACGTCCTCGCCGGCGCTGTCGAGCTGCGCGAGGCCACGGTGCCGTGGGGCGAGAGCACGCTGACCGTGCTGGACGCCGGTCCCCTCCCCGCGGAGCCGGCGGAGCAGCTCGGCTCGCCGGCGATGCGCTCGCTGCTGGCGCAGACCCGGGACGACTACGACCAGGTGATCGTCGATGCGCCACCGCTGCTGTCCGTCGTCGACGGCGCGGTCCTGAGCGCGCTGGCCGACGGCTGCCTGGTGGTGGCCCGTTTCGGGCGGACCACCCAGGACCAGCTGGCGGAGGCCATGGCGGCCATCAGCCGGGTACGCGCGGACGTCCTCGGGCTGGTGGTCAACCGCATGCCGTCCACCACGACCCCCAGCGGCGGGCGGCGGAGCTACGCGCCCGACACCGGCCGGCGGCACACCGGCGACCACGCGCTGCCCGCCCGCGGGCTCGGCGAGGACGCCCGGGAGGCCCGGGAGGCCCAGGATTCCCAGCACGGGGCCACCCGCCACCGGCACGCCGCCGAGGAGCCCGACGCACTGCCGATCACCGGGGCCCTCCCCCCACCGGCTCCGCCGAACGGCCGGCCACCCGAGGCCTGGTCCGGCTCGGCGCACCGGGGTCCGGGGGCTCCCCCGCCGGCCGCCACCTGATGCTCGCCGGCCGGCCCGACCGGCGATCAGCAGGTGCCGCCGCCGGCCGCGGCGGCCAGCACGCCGCCGGTCTCGTGGAGGACCGCCATGACCCAGCGTCGTGGCGTCATCCCCGCCCGGGCCTCCACCATCGCGACCTCGGCGTCCGTGCACCGGCGGATCAGCATGCCCGCCCGCACGACGTGGTAGCTGCTCGTCACCACGGCGATGCTGGCCCAGCCCTGCTCGTCCACCAGCGCACCGAGCGCACGCGCCTCCGACCGGGTGTCCGACCGCGTCGCGGTGAAGCAGTGGACCTCCAGGTCACCGGGGTCCTCGCACAGCGCCCGGGCCGGTTCGTTGTCCCGCCCCTCGTCCACGGAGACGGCGAGGACGCCGGCTCCCGACTCGGCGAGCCGCGTGGCGACCGTGAGGCGGCTGCGCGCATCCCCGGCCAGCACCACGACCGCGGCGGCACCGTCGGCCGGATCGGTCGGCGGGTGCACGAAGAGGCGTGCGACGCCCGCCGCGGCGAGCAGGACCAGGATCCCCGCGACGACGAGCCACCTCCGCATGCCGGCGGAGCCTGCCACCGTCCGACCGTCCGGAGGTGGTCGTCCGTCGCCTCCCGAGGTGTCACCGGCACCGGCCGGCCGCGCCCGGGCGGGAAGGGCGCCCCGGTGATGCGGCCGTGAGCACGCCTCCCGGAGAGCCCGCTGCCGCGCCGCCACGTCGACGCCGGCGGCGGGCCCTGCTCGTGCCGGCCGGGATCCTCCTCGCCCTGGTCGTCGCGGTGGTCGTCGCCGTGCTCCGCGAACCCCCCGTCACCGACCGGGTCCGCGAGACCCTGGCGGTCACGGCCACCTGGCAGGACGACGTCGTCGTCGTCACCGGTCGCGGTCTGGCGGCCGATCAGCCGGTCGACGTGTCGGCGCGGTTCGAGGGGGGCAGCGGCTCGGCCCTCGTGGTGACCGACGCCGACGGCAGGTTCGCCCTCGCGTTCCGCCCGCCGGCCGGCATCACCGACGACGTGGAGGTGACCGCGGCCAGCGGTCCGGAGCGGTTGCAGGAGACGGTGGCGGTGCGGCAGCAGGGCGGCGCAGCGCCGGAGCTCACGGGCGGTGCCGAGCTGCTGACCGTGCCGATGACCGGGGCACCCCGGGAGGCACCGCCGGTCCCCGCCTCCGGTCTCCCGCAACACGTCGTGCCCGCCGACATCGCGGCCGACTGCTCGACCGACGTGACCGCCCCGCTCAACCAGTGGCTGGCGGGTGTGCCCGACCGCAGCGAGGTGCTGTTCGCCGAGCAGGCCTGCTACCGGGTCGACGGTTCCCTGGTCCTCGAGGGCCGCTCCGACCTGGTCATCGAGGGCAACGGCGCGACGTTCCGCGCCGGGGTCGAGGTGCCGACGCGGGAGACCAACCGTGCGCAGTGGCACCTGAACTACGGCAGGGGGCTCGTCCTGCGCGACATGACGCTGGTGGGGATGAACCCCGCGCCGCGTTTCGACCCGGACAACGAGTTCGACCACAACGTCTTCATCCGCGGCTCGAGCGACGTCACCGTCGAGAACGTGCACGGGCGCGGCGCCTACGGGGACTTCGTCGCCATCGCGCACGGGCTCGACCGGCAGACCATCCCCACCGGCGTCCGGATCCGGAACTCGTCGGCGGAGACGGTCGGCCGGATGGGGATCTCCTGCGTGGCCTGCGACGGGGTGACCGTCGAGAACAGCGTGTTCCACGGCATCGGGTACCACGTGTTCGACCTCGAGGTGGAGGACGACGAGTGGCCCACCCGCGGCATCCGCTACACCGGCAACACGATCGGCCGGCACGGGCACGCGTTCTTCTCCGTCGGCACGCCGTTCCAGACGTTCGACAACGACGTCTCCGACATCGTGATCGCCGACAACCTGGTGACCCAGCCGGGTGCCTCCCGGGGCGGCGAGTGCACCCCGGAGATCAGCTTCGTCTACAGCAAGGTGCCGGTGCACGACGTGGTCATCACGGGCAACAGCCTCGTCTCGCACACCGACGCGATCTTCGTCAAGGACGCGACCGGCGTCGTCGTCCGGGACAACCGGGCGACGCTCGTCGGCCCCTCGTGCGGCGACCCGGTCGGGATCCGGACGGTCTCGACCCCGGGCGCGGACGTGCGTGACAACGACCTGAACGGCTACAACTAGCGCGCACGGTGACCGGGCGATGACGATGGGTACGACAGGGCCGGTGACCGGCACCGTGCGGACCACATACCGCGCTCCGGGACGGCATCGCGGACCCGCCCAGCCCCTAACCTGCGCCTCGACGCGGACGGCCGTAGCACGTACGCCCGCCGCCCGAACGATCAGCAGGAGGCCAGGATGACCTTCGGCCCGAGGCCGGTGCACGACGTCTACGGCGCCGGCGGGCACGCCCAGGTGGTCATCGACGTCCTGCGCGCCCGGGGGATCCGGGTGCGACGGCAGTACAACGACCGGCCCGAGAACCAGCACCCCGCGAGCTTCGGCGTGCACCCGGGGATCCGGCGGATGGGCCGGGCGGACTTCCCGGCGATCGACGTCCCCGTCGTCCTCGCCGTCGGGATCAACGGCGAGCGGGCAGAGCTGGACGTGATGCTCGACGCGCAGTTCGCCCAGGCCATCCACCCCTCCGCACTCATCGCACCGACGGCGACGATCGGCGAGGGGTCCGTGGTGCTGCACGGCGCCGTCGTCCAGCCGAACGCCCGCCTGGGGCGGCACGTCCTGATCAACACCGCGGCCAGCGTCGACCACGACTGCGTCGTCGAGGACTACGCGCACATCAGCCCGCACGCCACCCTCAGCGGCCACGTGCACATCGGCGAGGGCACGCACATCGGGGCGGGCGCGGTCCTCATCCCCAAGGTCAGGGTGGGCCGGTGGTGCCGCGTCGGCGCGGGCGCGGTCGTCATCCGCGACCTGCCCGACCACTGCACCGCGGTGGGGAACCCGGCCCGGATCCTGCCCCACCGCAGCGGGGAACCGGTGCCGGACTGGTCACTGGCCCGCGAGGGGCACCCGGCGGCGGCCCGGCTGGTCGCCCCGTGACGCACGTCCGCACGACACCGAGGGAGAAGGCAGTGGACGGTCAGCTGAGCGCCGAGGCGCCCGCGCACGACCTCGTGTTCGTGGGGGCCGGCGCCTCGACGTCGTACACCCTGCTGGCGCTGCTGCGGTCACTTCAGGAGCGACCGGCCGGGGCGCCGCTGCGGATCGCGGTCGTCGAGCGGTCCCCCGACCCGTTCACCGGGGTGCCGTACGGCCGGCGCGCCGCCCGCACCTCCCTGCTGATCACGGCGCTGCGCGACTTCCTGCCGGGACCGGAACGCGCGCTGTTCGTGGAGTGGCTGGGCGACAACAAGGACTGGGTGTTCGAGGAGTTCCTCGCCGCCGAGGGGCCCTTCTCGGCCCGGTGGTGGGCCCGCCACGAGCAGGCCGTCCAGCACGACGAGTTCGACCTCCTGTACCTCCCGCGCTACACGTTCGGGGAGTTCCTCGCCCGGCGCACCCGCGAGGCCATCGCGCGTGCCGAGGCGGCCGGCGTGGCGACGACGGAGATCGTCCGGGAGGACGTCGTCGCCATCGAGCCCGCCGGCCACGGCTACGCGATCCGGTGCACCGACCGGGTGCTCGACGGCCACCGCGTGGTCCTCGCCACCGGCTCCGCACCGGTGCTCCCCCGGCTGCAGCAGGACCTCGGGGCACCCACCGCGGTGTTCGTGGACGACCCGTTCGCCGACATGGGTGAGGCCGTCGACCGGATCGTCGCGGCCGTGGCCGGTGCGGACGGGGCCCGCCCCGCGCACGTCGCGGTGATCGGCGCGAACGCCAGCACCATGGACATGCTCTACCAGCTCAACGACGCCGCCGTCCCCGGTCTGGGGCACACGGTCTTCACCGTCGTCTCACCCAGCGGGCAGCTCCCCGAGCGGCTCGACGAACGGCGAGCCGTCCGGCCGTTCCACCCCGAACGGCTCGCGGCCCTCGAGGAGGCCGACGCCGTCGACGCCGCCGCGGTCTACCGGGCGGCCGTGGCCGACATCGCCGGGGGCCGGGCGCAGGGCCTGTCGGTGTCCGACACGCTGCCGCCGATCTCCGCCGCGGTCGGCCGGGTGCTGCGCCGGCTGCCCGAGGAGGAGACCGCGGAGTTCGCCGACCGCTGGGGCGTGGAGCTGGGCCGCCACCAGCGCCGCGCGGGCTGGGAGTACTGCGAGGTCGTCGATCGCCTGTCCGCGGAGAACCGGCTCCGGCTGGTGGCGGGCTCCTTCGTGGACCTCGTCGCCGGGGCGGGCGACCAGGTGCACGTCCGGTACCGGGCCGACGGCGAGCTGCACCGGCTGCCGACGCCGGTGGACGCCGTCGTCAACTGCGCCGGCCCGGCCCGCAGCCTCCGCCAGGCCGCGCCGCCGCTGCTGAGCCAGCTGATCACCAGCGGGGTGTGCCGGCTCACGCCGTCCGGCGGGGGCATCGCGGTGGACTCGGCGATGGCCGCGGCACCCGGCCTCTACGTCATGGGCCCGCTGCTGGCCGGCAACGTGGTCGACGGCGTCCCGGTGTGGCACATGGAGCACTGCGGGCGCATCAGCGCGTTCGGTACCGCCCTCGGCACCGACCTGGCGCGCACGCTGGTCGCCAGCGGCAGCTGACGGCCGCGGCGCCGGTCCCCGGTGGCCCGGGGACCGGCGCCGGCCGGCTCAGGCCTCGCCCCCGAGCGACCGCCACTGCGCCCGCAGCCCGGCAGCGATGTCCACGGTGGGCTCCCAGCCGACCGCGTCGCGGAGCCGATCCGCCGATCCGCCCGTCTGCCGCACGTCACCGGCGACGGGATCCTTGCGGTCGACCACCAGCGGCCGCCCGGCGATGCCGCCCAGGACGTCGAGCACCTCGTTCACGCTGATGCTCGTGCCGCCCGAGACGTTGAAGACCGACCCCGGCCGGACGTCGCCCCCTGCCACGAGGAGGTTGGCCGCCACGACGTCGTCGACGAACGTGAAGTCGCGGATCTGCTCGCCGGTCCCGTAGACCTCGATCGGCCGGTCGGCCAGCGCCGCCCGGATGAACCGGTGGAACGCCATGTCCGGCCGCTGGCCGGGGCCGTAGACAGTGAAGTAGCGCAGCGAGACGGTGGGGACGCCGAAGTTGTCGGCGTAGAGGGTGCACAGGTGCTCGGCCGCGAGCTTCGTGACCCCGTAGGGGCTGTGCGGCCGGGGCAGGTCGTCCTCGGTGGTCGGATAGGTGAGCGCATTGCCGTACACCGAGGACGACGAGGCGTACACCAGCCGCTGCAGGGCGGGTGCCCGGCGAGCCGCCTCCAGCAGCCGCTGGGTCGCCGAGACGTTGGCGTCGACGTAGGTGCCGAAGTCCTCGCCCCACGACTTCCGGACCCCCGGCTGGCCGGCCTCGTGGAACACCGTCGACACACCGTCGAGGAGGCGGTCGAGGTCGACGGTGTTGAGGTCCTCACCGACGAACGTGAACCCGTCGGCCGGGACGGAGGCGAGGTTCTCCTTCTTCAGGCCGGGGTCGTAGTAGTCCGTGAGGCAGTCCACCCCGATGACGTGCTCACCGGCGGCCAGGAGGCGCCGGGCGAGGGCGCTGCCCACGAAGCCTGCGACGCCGGTGATCAGGACGGTCACGATGGGTTCTCCCTCTGCTGCGGTCCCCGCGGGGAACCGGGCGTGCCGGACGGACGCACGGCGGGCCCGCAGGCCGCGTCGCGCGAGCGGAGGCTAACGGCGCGGAGCCGCGAGGAGTAGGGGTCACGGTGCGTCACCGCGGGGGGTGCCCGGCCGGTCGGGGCCGCGTGCGGACGTCGGGGGCTCCTTCCGGGTCGGTAACGGCACTACGCAGGGTCGATGACGCTTGTACCCACCGGATCGACAAGCCGTTCTCACGCAAAGTGATCATACGGTCGCAATGCCCCTGTCACGCCCTCCACCTGCGCTTTTACCGAATGGCCACCGGAAAGCCGCTGGTCATCCCCGATATGCGAGGACCAGGAGTTCCCGACAGCGGCCTTCCCAGCACTACGTTCCGTGGTCATCGGAGGCGCCGGGGCCGTACCCGCGCCGTGTACACGGGCTCCACCTGGGCGAACGGGGGGCGGAATGGCAGCGCACGAGGTGCGGGAGGCCGCGCGCGGCGGGCAGCCGACGGGAGGAACGGGGCGACCCGCCACCCGCTGGCGGTTCGTCCGCGGCCTGATGCTGGTCGTGGACCTCATCTCGCTGCACGCCGGCCTGGTCCTCGCGCTGGCCGCGCGCTACGAGGGATCGCTGGAGGACTCCAACCCGTCCGGGATCCTGGTCGGGATCCTGGTGCTCACCGCGGTCTTTCCCGCCACCTCCGCCGCGCTCCGCCTGCACCAGGGTCGCTACGGCGTCGGCAGCGCCGACGAGCTCAAGGCGCTCGGGCTGGCCGTCGGGGTGGGTGCGGCCGCCCTCCTGACCGTCGACCTCGCGGCGGGGACCCCCCGCCTGCTCCCGCTCAGCGTCCCGGTGATCGGCGCGGTCCTGTCCCTGGTCCTCATGACCGCCGTGCGGCTGGTGATCCGCAGCCAGCGCGAGGGCGCCGTCCGGCCGCGCACGGGCCAGCCGACGCTGGTGTTCGGCGCCGGTGACGCCGCCGAGCAGCTCATCCGCTCGATGCTGAGCGACCCGCAGAGCCCCTACCTGCCGGTGGGGCTGCTCGACGACGACCGGGAGAAGCGCCACGTGCGCATCCGCGGCGTGCGCATGCTCGGCGATCGGGACCACATCGCCGCCGCCGTGGCGGCGACCGGGGCCGAGGTGCTGGTCATCGCGCTCCCGTCAGCCGACTCCGCCCTGGTCCGCGAGGTCTCCAGGCCCGCCGTCGAGGCCGGGCTGACCATCAAGGTCCTGCCGCGTTTCGCCGACCTGCTGCACGGCCGGGTCGGCATCCGCGACGTCCGGGACATCGACGTCGCCGACCTGCTGGGACGCCGCCAGATCGACACGAACGTCGCCGAGATCGCCGGCTACCTGACCGGCAAGCGGGTCCTGGTCACCGGGGCCGGCGGATCCATCGGGTCCGAGCTGTGCCGCCAGATCGCCACGTTCGGCCCCGCCGAGCTGATGATGCTCGACCGGGACGAGTCGGCGCTGCACGCCCTGCAGCTCACGATGTTCGGGGAGGCCCGCCTCGACCTCCCCCAGGCGGTCCTCGCCGACATCCGGGACGCCGGGGCGCTCCGTCAGCTGTTCGCGGAGCGGCGACCCGACGTGGTCTTCCACGCCGCCGCCCTCAAGCACGTGAACATGCTCGAGCAGTACCCCGGCGAGGGCTGGAAGACCAACGTGCTCGGCACCCGCAACGTCCTCGACGCGGCGACCTCGGTGGGGGTCAGCCACTTCATCAACATCTCCACCGACAAGGCCGCCGACCCGGTGAACGTCCTCGGCCGGACCAAGCGCATGGCCGAGCGGCTCACCGCGACCTACGCCCAGCGGGGTGAGGGCCGGTACCTGTCCGTCCGGTTCGGCAACGTGCTGGGCAGCCGCGGGTCGGTCCTGGAGACCTTCGCCGCGCAGATCGCCCGCGGCGGGCCGGTGACCGTCACCCACCCGGACGTCACCCGCTACTTCATGACGATCCCCGAGGCCGTCCAGCTGGTCATCCAGGCCGGCGCCATCGGCAACGGCGGCGAGGCGCTGGTCCTCGACATGGGCGAGCCCGTCCGCATCGCCGACGTCGCGGCGCAGCTGATCAGCATGGAGGGCCGGCCGATCAACATCCTGTTCACCGGCCTGCGCCCGGGCGAGAAGTTGCACGAGGACCTGTTCGGCGCCGCCGAGCAGGGGGCGCGGCCCGTGCACCCGATGATCAGCCACGTCGGGGTGCCCGCGCTGACCACCGAGGGCCTCGCGGAGCTGGGGGCCCCGCACCTGGTGGACGAGGTCTGGACCGACCGGGAGCTCCCCCGGACCGACCGGCTCGCCGACGGCGCCCGCACGGTGTCGCGGTGAGCGTGACGGGGACCCGCGAGCGCGGGCGCATCCTGCTGTCCTCCCCCGACGTCGGCCCCCGGGAGCAGGAGCTGGTGGCCGAGGCGATCAGCTCAGGGTGGATCGCGCCGCTGGGCCCGATGGTCGACGAGTTCGAGCGGCGGATCGCGGAGCGGTGCGGGCGGCGGCACGCGGTGGCGCTGTCGTCCGGGACCGCGGCGCTGCACCTGGCCCTGCTGCAGGTGGGGGCCGGCCCCGGCACCGTCGTCGTCGTCCCGACCCTGACGTTCGCCGCCACCGCGAACGCGGTCGCGTACACCGGCGCCGACCCGGTGTTCGTCGACTGCGACCCGGAGTCCGGGACCCTCGACCCCGACCTGCTCGAGCAGGCGCTGTCGTCCCTGGCGGCCGAGGGCGTCCGGGTGGCCGCCGTCGTCCCCGTGGACCTGCTCGGCCGCTGCGCCGACTACACCCGGCTGGCACCGGTCTGCGAGCGGTTCGGGGTCCCGGTGATCTCCGACGCGGCGGAGGGCCTCGGTGCCCGCCATGCGTCCGGCCCGGCGGGGTCGTTCGGCCTCATGGCCGCGCTCTCGTTCAACGGCAACAAGATCATGACGACCAGCGGTGGCGGCATGCTGCTGACCGACGACGCGTCCGTCGCCGAACGGGCGCGGTACCTCAGCACGCAGGCACGGCAGCCGGCCGTGCACTACGAGCACACCGAGATCGGTTACAACTACCGGCTGAGCAACGTGCTGGCCGCCCTGGGCCTGGCCCAGCTGGAGCGGCTGGACGAGATGATCGAGCGCCGGCGACGGTTGCGCGCGGAGTACGCCGGGCTGTTCGCCGCCGTCCCCGGCGCCCGCGTCTTCCAGCGCGCCGGGGACGACGCCGACAACTGCTGGCTCACCGCGGTGCTCGTGGACCCGCAGGTCGCCGGCTGGTCGGCCGATGACCTCCGCGCCGCGCTCGACGAGGCCGACATCGAGTCCCGGCCGCTGTGGAAGCCCATGCACCGCCAGCCGGTCTTCGCCGGCGCCCGTTCCGTCCTGACCGGTGCCGCGGACCGCCTGTTCGCCACCGGTCTCACCCTGCCCAGCGGGTCGGCCCTGACGTCCGGCCAGATCGACGAGGTCATGTCGTGCCTGCGCTCCTTCCTCGGACAGCACCGGTGAGCGCGCGCCATGGTGCCTACCTGCGCGCCAAGCGAGCGGTGGACGTGCTGGTGGCCGGGGCCGGCCTGCTGGTCACGGCGCCGGTCATGGCAGCGGTCGCCGTGGCCGTGCGCCGGGACCTCGGGTCCCCGGTGCTGTTCCGGCAGGTGCGCCCCGGGCTGGACGGCCGGCCGTTCGAGCTGGTCAAGTTCCGCACCATGCGGACGCTCGGCGACAGCGACGGGGTCGACACCGATGCCGAGCGGCTGACCCCGTTCGGCCGCCGGCTCCGCAGCACCAGCCTGGACGAGCTGCCCACCCTCTGGAACGTCCTGCGCGGGGACATGAGCCTCGTCGGACCCCGGCCGCTGCTCATGGAGTACCTGGACCGGTACACCCCCGAGCAGTTCCGCCGGCACGAGGTGCGCCCCGGCGTGACCGGGCTGGCCCAGGTCCGGGGCCGGAACGCGCTGACCTGGGAGGAGAAGTTCGCCGCCGACGTCGAGTACGTCGACCACCTCTCACCGGCCCTCGACGCCCGGATCCTGCTCGCCACGCTGGTCACGGTGCTGCGGCGCCAGGGCATCTCCGCGCCCGGAATGGCGACCATGGCGCTGTTCACCGGCAGCGACCCCGCCCCTGCCCGGCAGCCTGCCGTGCCGGACGACGGAGCGGAGGGCGGCACCTCGGCGACCCGGCACGATGCTGCATGACCCGAGGACGACCAACCGGGGAGCCGTCGTGACGCCGGTCTCCGGCGCCCTCACCACGGCGGTCGGGGGCGCACCCGCGCCGCCTCCCGGCGGGCGGCTGCGGCCGGTCCTGCGCGGGCTCCAGCTACCGGCCTGGTCGGCCGTGCAGATGGCCGTCCAGATGGGCGTCGCGCTGCTCTCCGCCCGGTGGCTCGGCCCCGACGACCGCGGCGACCTGGTCCTGGCCACCACGGTCGCGACGCTGGTGCTGCTGCTCAGCAGCCTCGGCGCCGGGCAGGCCTCGCGCGTCGTCCTCGCCGAGCCGGACCGGTGGTGGACGTGGCCCCGGTATCTGGGGCTGGCCGGCCTGCTGACCGTGCCGCACGTCGTCCTCAGCGCCACCCTCGGCCTCGCCGTCCTGCTGCAGCTGTCCACCGGGGACACCGGCATCGTGGTGCCGTTCCTCACCTACTCGGCCACCGCGCTGAGCGCTCACCTGCTGCGCGAGGGCCTGCACGGGCTCGGCCGGCACCGGACGACGATGGCGATCGACGTCGCCGCGGCGACGGTGCAGCTGCTGCTGATCGCGGCGCTGCACGCGGGCGGGGCGCTGAGCCCCGGGACGGCGCTGTACGCCGGCGCCGCCTGCTACGCCGGCGCGATCACCGCGCAGGTCCTCGTGGGCCGGGCCGCGGACGCCGCGAGCCGGGACCGGCCGCGCGCCGGGCTCGCCGAGTGGTGGTCCCGGGCGCGTGCCTTCCTGCTGCTGAGCCGGGCCGCGCTCGTGGCGGCGCTGGGGACGTCCTTCGTGGTGATCGGCGACCGCCTGATCCTGGGCGCCCTCGGCTCGCCGGCGCAGGTGGGCATCTACGCGGCCGCCGCCTCGCTGGCGCAGATCTCGTGGGTCGCCCCGGTGGCCCTGGCCCCGATGCTGACCCGCCGCACCGCCGAGGCCGGCACGTTCGAGCCGTGGCGGCGCATGCACCTGCCGGTCCTGGGGCTGACCGCGGTCCTGGCCGTCGCCGTCTCGGTCGCGGGCTGGTTCGCGATCCCGTTCCTGCTCGGGGACACCTTCACCCCCGCCCGCGACGTCCTGCCCATCCTCTGCCTGGCCGCCGTCCCCTACGCCAGCTACCACGTCGACTCGGCCGCCTGCGCCGGGCGCCGCGACCTGCGCACCGGCGCCCTCGGGGCCCTGGTCGGCTGCGTCGCGCTGGTGGGGACGACGACCGCCGGCCACCTGGTGCTGGGCACGGCCGGGATCGCCGGCGGGGTCGTCCTGGCCTACCTGGTGATGGCGGCGGTGGCGCGGGCCCGGCTGACCCGGCACGGCGAGAAGCCGCGCCACCGTTCGGAACCCGTGGAGGCACCGTGACCGTCGCCCGTTCCGGGCCGGTCGTGCCGGTCGACGCCGTCGAGGTGGTACCCGCCGCCCGGTGGGACGCCCTGGTGGCCGCGCTCGGCGCCCGCGACACCTACCTGCAGTCGGCCCACCACCACGTCTCGGCGCTGCTCGAGCCGCCGGGCACCCGGCCGGTCTACCTCCGCATCCGTCTCCCCGGCGGAGACGTCGGGCTCCCGCTGCTCCTCCGGCCGCTGCCCGGTTGCGGTGACCTGGACGCGACCACGCCGTACGGCTACGGCGGCCCGGTGTCCCGGACGCGACCGGACCCGGTCGCCCTCGGTCGGGCCCTGGACGAGTGGGCCCGCCGGAACCGCGTCGTCGCGACGTTCCTCCGGCTGCACCCGCTGCTGGGCAACGAGCGGCTCCTCCCGCCGTCCGCCGACGTCTGCCGCGTCGGGTCGACCGTCGCGTGGGACGTCTCCGCCGGTCGCGACCTGGTGGCGCACATGCATCCGCACCACCGCCGGGCCGTCCGCCGGGCGGACCAGGCCGGCCTCGAGATCGAGATCCGTCCGGATCCGCCATCGCTCGAGGGCTTCCGGAAGCTCTACGAGATCACCATGCGCCGCCAGGGGGCCGACCCCTACTTCTTCTTCCCGACGGCGTACTGGGACGCGCTCCTCGCGCAGGCCGCGGACCTCGAACCGGTGCTCGTGGAGGGCCGGATCGGCGGTGAGCTCGTCTCCTCGCTGCTCTGCTTCGTGAAGGGCCCGTGGCTGCACTACCACCTCGGCGGCTCCACGGACCTGGCCCGGAGGACCGGCGCCTCGAACCGCTGCTTCCTGGCGGCTGCCCGGTGGGCCCAGGCCCGCGGCGTCACGCGCTTCCACCTCGGCGGCGGCGTGGGCGGCAGCGCGGACTCCCCGCTGTTCGTGTTCAAGCACCGCTTCGACCCGGGCGGCGCCCCCCTCCCGTTCCGGATCGCCAAGCTCGTGCACGACCGCGAGCGCTACGCGCAGCTGGCCGGCACCGACTCGACGAGCGGGTTCTTCCCCCCGTGGCGCGCTCCCGATCGGCAGCCGGCCGCCGATCGCGACGAGAACCGTTCCGCTCTCCCCCCGGCGCAGTTACCTTCCAGCCCGTGTGCGGGATAGCCGGGATCGCGGGCGGCCTGGCCGGTCGGTCCCCCGAGACCCTCGACGACCTCCTCGGGGCGAGCCTGGCCGCCCTGCGGCACCGTGGCCCCGACGGCGAGGGCAGGTGGGCCTCCCCGCGCCTGCCCGTCGCCCTGGGGCACCGCCGGCTGGCGATCATCGACCTCACCACCGATGCGGCCCAGCCGATGACGGTCGACGACGGCGAGCACGGCCTCTCCTTCAACGGGGAGATCTACAACTTCCGCGAGCTGCGCGCGGACCTGGAGCGGCACGGTGACCGGTTCCGCACCAGCTCCGACACCGAGGTGCTCCTCCTCGCCTGCCGCCGGTGGGGGCCGGTCGAGACGGCCCGGCGGGCGCGGGGGATGTTCGCCTTCGCCTACGTCGACGGCCCCCGCCACCGGATGTGGCTGGTCCGGGACCGGTTCGGCGAGAAGCCGCTGTACTGGACGCGGCACGAGTCCTCGGTGGCCTTCGCCAGCGAGCTGAAGGCCCTGGCCGCGCTCACCGGCCACCGGCCGGCCATCGACGCGGTCTCCCTGGCCACGTTCCTCTCCCGGAGCGCCGTTCCGCAGCCGGCCACCATCTACGAGGGCGTCGCGCAGGTCCCACCCGGTGGCGCCGTGTGCGTGGAGCTCGGGGACCGGATCACCGACGCCGACATCAGCCGCCACGTGCACTGGGACGCCGTCGGCGAGGCCGTCCGCGCCCGGATGGCCCCCTTCCGCGGCTCCCTGGACGACGCCGTCGAGGCCGTGCACGAGGAGCTGCGCGACAGCGTGCAGCGCTGCACGATCAGCGACCGGCCCATCGGCGCGTTCCTCTCCGGCGGGATCGACTCCACGGTGGTCACGGCGCTCATGCAGGAGGCCTCGGACCTCCCGGTGCGGACCTTCACCATCGGCTTCGACGACCCCTCCGTCGACGAGTCGTCCTACGCCGCCGCCGTCGCCGCGGCGCTGGGCACGAAGCACACCACCGTGTCCCTGTCGGCCGACGACGTCCTCGCGGTCGTGCCGGACCTCCCGACCATGTACGACGAGCCGTTCGCCGACCCCTCGCAGCTGCCCACCCACCTGGTCGCCCGGGTCGCCCAGGCCGACGTCACCGTCGCCCTCTCCGGCGACGGCGGGGACGAGCTGTTCGGCGGCTACAACCGGCACATCACCTCCGAGCGCCTGTACCGGCCGCTGGCCCGCGTCCCGCGCGGGCTGCGCGGGCTCGCCGGCTCGACCGCGCTGCGGGTGAGCCCGTCGGCCTGGGACTCCCTGGGCCGGGTGGCCGGGATGCGGGCGCCCACGGGCGGCCTCGGTCCGCGGGTGCACAAGCTCGGGGCCATCGCGGACTTCGCCGACGCGCAGGACCTCTACGGGAAGCTCACCTCGGTCACCGGCCGCCGCTACGTGCTGGGCGACGTCGCGCCCCGGCCGGCGCTGCTGCCGTCGGTCGGCAGCCCGGCCGAGTCCTTCATGCTGGCCGACGCGATCGGGTACCTGACCGACGACATCCTGGTGAAGGTCGACCGCGCGGCGATGGCCGTCTCGCTGGAGACCCGGATCCCGATGCTGGACCCGGCGATCTACCGGCTGGCCTGGTCGCTTCCGCTGGAGCACAAGCTGGCCGGCGGGGTCGGCAAGCTCGTCCTCCGCCGACTGCTCGCCGACGTGCTGCCCGCCGATCTCATGGACCGGCCCAAGATGGGCTTCGGCCCGCCGCTCGGCGACTGGCTGCGCGGACCGCTGCGGAGCTGGGCGGAGGACCTCCTCTCCCCCGCGACCCTGCGCCGCCAGGGGATCCTCGACGTCGACGCCGTGCGGGCGACGTGGGCGCGCCACGCCAGCGGCCGCCGTGACCACACGAACGAGGTCTGGAACCTGCTGGTCTTCCAGGGCTGGCTGGCGCAGTGGCAAGGAGCCTGATGAGCGGTCCTCCGGTCCCCACGTCCGACGACACCGCTCGGCCGGGTCGCATCGTCTACGGCATCACGGTGCCGCACTCGGCCGCGACCCTCCTGCGGGGCCAGCTGGGGTGGTTCCGGGAGCAGGGCTGGGACGTCCACCTGGTCACGTCCCCGGGTGACCCGCTGGACACCGTGGCCGAACGCGAGCAGGTGACGGTCCACCCGCTGCCCATGGAGCGCGACACGGATCTCCGGAAGGATGCGCTCGCCCTCGTGCGGTGGATCCGCCTCCTGCGCCGGCTGCGTCCCGACGTGCTCAACGTCGGCACGCCCAAGGCCGGCCTGCTCGGGACCATCGCGGGGTGGCTGACCCGGGTGCCGCGGCGGGTGTACATCATGCGCGGCCTGCGGCTGGAGGGCGCCCGGTCGAAGCCGCAGCTGGCCGTCCTGTGGCTCGCCGAGCGGCTGACCGTGCTGCTGGCCACGGAGGTCGTGTGCGTCAGCCACAGCCTGCGGGAGGAGGCGGTGCGGTGGCGGCTGTTCGGCCGCCGGGACCGGCCGGTGGTCATCGCCCACGGCAGCAGCAACGGCGTGAACCCCGAGCGCTGGGACCCGGGGCTGGCCGGCGTCGACCGGGAAGCCGTCCGGGCGGGCTGGAAGGTGGATCCGGACGACCTGGTGGTGGGGTTCGTCGGGCGGATCGCCTTCGCCAAGGGCGTCCAGGACCTGCTCGAGGCCTTCCGCCACCTGCGCGACCTGCCGGTCAGGCTCATGCTGCTCGGGCCGATCGAGGACGAGGAACTCGGCGCGGCCGTCGCGGAGCTGGACAGCAACGTCACCCGCGTCGACGCCTGGACCTTCGACCCCTACGAGGCCTACGCCGGCATGGACGTCTTCTGCCTCCCGACGCGGCGGGAGGGATTTCCCAACGTGGTGCTCGAGGCGGCACTGGCGCAGGTCCCCACCATCACCACCACGGCCACCGGATCACGCGACTCCGTCGTGCCCGGGGCGACCGGGTGGCTGGTGGAGACCGGGAACGTGCCGCAGCTGGTGGCGGCCATCCGCGCGTGCGAGGCCGACCGCGCGGGCGTCCGCGCCGCCGGACGCGCCGCCCGGGAGCGGGCGCTGCGCGACTTCCGGCCGAGCACCATCTGGTCGGGGCTGCAGTCGATCTACCTCGACGGCTCCGCCGGGGTCTCCTCGGCGGAACCCCGGGCGATCCCGGGGTCCGGGAGCCGCAGGGCGCGCAGGAAGTCCGGGCGCCAGGCCGCGTAGCTGTAGCGCTCCTCCACGGTCCGCCGGGCGGCGAGCCCGCGGGCCCGGCGCGCGGACTCGGGCTCCTCGAGCAGGTCCACCAGGGCGTCGACCCATTCGTCGACGCCGACGGCGGCGTGCCCGTCGAGCTCCCGGATGACCGCGGAGTTGATCCCCACGGGCGAGGCGACCGCCGGCAGTCCGGCCGCGCCGTACTGCAGCAGCTTGTACGCGCACTTGCCCCGGGTGAACGGGGTGTCGGGCAGCGGCATGATGCCGCAGTCGGCCTCGGCGAGCAGCGCGTCGGTGCGGGCGCCGTCCCACTGCACCCGGTCGGTCATCGGCGCCAGGTCACCCAGCGGCCGGCCACCGGCGCTCACCACCGTCAGCCGGGCCCCGGTGAGCCGGTGCACCTCGAGCAGCGCCGGGGCGACCGCCTGCAGGTAGCCCTCGGTCGACGGCGAGCCGACCCAGATGATCCGGGGCACCGGCCCCACCGCGTAGTCCTGCTTCTGCGGGTAGGCGGCCGGGTCGACGCAGCTCGGGATGATCGTCACGTCGGCGTTGTGCTCGGCCGCGACGTCGGCCAGGTAGCTGTTGCCCGCGACGACCAGGTCGGCGCCGCGCACGGCAGGCGCCCAGCCCGCGGCCTCGCCGAAGAACCGGTGGATGCCCCCGCGGTCGTCGGCGTGCAGGGCGTCGTCGAAGTCGTAGACGCCCCAGCCCGCGCGCCGCAGCAGCGCCGCCTCGAGCCGGCCTCCGGTGAACGGGCCCATCGAGCGGGACACGAGCAGCCGCTCGGGGGCCGGGCGGAACCGGAGCCGCCGGAGCCGGGCCTCGGCGCGCAGCACGCCGAGCGGGTGCCGGGCGAGCGTGCCGGGACGGACGTCGGAGGTGCCCAGGTAGTCGAGGACCTCGGCGTCCACGCCGAGGACGGACAGCCACTCGAGCACCCGCACCCGGGTGCTCGCACCGGTGGGCCCGTAGGACGCGGCGACGACCAGCCGCGGCGCGGTCACCGGGCGGTCCCTGCAGAGCGCGCGATCACCGGGTCACTCTAGGACCGGATCCGCCTCCGGGAGCCGTCCCGTGACGCGGCGGGTACCGGGGAGGCTCAGGCTCCGCCGGCCCGCACGGACGGCGCGAGCCGCCTCCGAGCCGGACGGGCTGGGGTCTGCGGCGGTGCGGGCCAGGACGCGGCGTCGGCGGTCCGCTGCCGTTCCTCGATCCGGTCGGTGGACCGGAGCAGGCGGCCGATGACGAACGCGAGCACGAGCACCAGCAGCGGGCACACCGCCGCGGCCACGAGCAGTCCGGTCATCCGCCCACCTCCGCGTCGCGGTCCGGGCTACGGACCGTGGTCGGCCCCTCACGGCCGTGGCGCCACCTTACCCACCGGAGGCGGACCGCTACGCAGTTGGCCGCGAACAGGCACCGAACGGGTGGTCCGCCCGGGGAGTCGGCGCAGCGACGCCAGAGGATGCGGCGACCTCGGACGACGAAGCGGCCCCGCACTTCCGTCGAAGTGCGGGGCCGCTCGGTGTCTCAACCAGACGTGCACCCGAAGGGATTCGAACCCCTAACCTTCTGATCCGTAGTCAGATGCTCTATCCGTTGAGCTACGGGTGCGTGTGTTCAGTTGTCGTGCGCGGAGGCTCCGGGATTTGAACCCGGGATGGGGATTAACCCAAACCGCATTAGCAGTGCGGCGCCATAGACCGGACTAGGCGAAGCCTCCCGGGGTCCGAGTCACCTCGTAACCACCGAGGAGAAAGACTACCAGCGCCCCGCGGGGGCTCCCAGCCCGGGTCCCGGGACCCGGGCCGGGAGGCGGATCAGGCGGCGACGGGCTCGCGGGCGGCCGCCCGCCGCGCTGCCGGACGGCGCCCGGGCACCAGGGTGACGACGACGGCCGCCGCCGCACCGGCGCAGGCGAGCACCAGCGCACCCGGCACGCCCGGCGGCGCCTCGATCAGCGCGCCACCGAGGGCCGCACCGACCGCGGAGGCGCCGACGGTGATGGTGGAGAGCCAGGTGAATGCCTCCGTCGTCGCGTGCACCGGAGCCAGCGAGCCGACCAGCGAGCTCTGCACGGTCAGGGTCGGGGCGATCGCCGTCCCGCCGAGGAAGAGCAGCACGCCCAGCGCCCAGGGGCTGGAGATCCAGGCCAGCGGCGCCAGGCCGACGGTGACGCCGAACAGCAGCCAGCGGTACTGCCGGGGCAGCGACGCGCTCATCACGCGGGCGCCGAACCAGAGACCACCGGCGACCGAGCCCAGCGACCAGACCGCCAGCAGCAGGCCGGAGATGCCGGGCCGGCCGGCGGAGTCGGCGAAGGCCGGGATGGCCACCTCCAGCGCGCCGAAGCCGAGCATCACGGCCGAGCCGCTGAGCAGGACCCGGGGCATGCCCGGGGTGAGCACGGTGGAGAACAGGCTCGCGCGGGGCGCCGGGGCACGCACCCACGACCGGGCGGCGCCGGCGATGCCCAGCGCGCCCACGACGGCCAGCGCGCCGGCGAGGCCGACCGCCCAGGCCGGGGCGGCGAGCACGGCCAGCGTGGCGACCAGCGTGGGGCCGACGACGAAGACCAGCTCGGTGGCGGTGGCGTCCAGGGCGTAGGCGGCCGGCCGGGAGCGCGGGTCGGTGCGGGACCACAGCGCGCGGACGGTGCCCGAGACCAGCGGCGTGCTCGCACCGGCCAGGGCGGAGGCCGCGATGACGGCCGCGGTCGGCGCATCGCGGAGGACGACGACCACGAGCAGGGCGAGCAGCAGCGGGTACAGCGCCGCCTGCGCCAGCAGGATGCGGCGCGGGCCCTTCCGGTCGGCGAGGCGCCCGAGGATCGGCGCCATCGCGGCCGAGGCGACGCCCAGGGTGGCCGCGGCGAGACCCGCGATCGCGTAGGAGCCGGTCTGCTGCTGCACCATGAGCAGCAGCGCGAGCGGCACCATGGCCGACGGCAGACGCCCGGCGAAGCCGGAGAGGAGGAGCACCGGGGCGGAGGGAAGCCGCCAGACGGTGAGATAGGTACGCACGCTTGCACTCGTTTCGCACTGCAGGGAAGGAACAGTAGGCGGTCAAAGACCGTTGACCGCCTACGCAGTCCCGAGAGTAGGGACTCGACGGTAGGGAGTCAATTGGACTACGACACCTACGGGTCAACCGCGGTCGAGCTGGCCATCGCCCTGGCCAACGCCGACCTGGAACCCGACGACGGCGTGGCGCTGTTCCTGTCGGCGCACGACGAGTGGTTCACGCTCGGGACGTCGCTGGACCTTTCGCCGTCCGAGGCGGAGCAGGCGGCCGTCACCGCCCGGCTGGTGCGCGCCGTCGCCCTGGCCGAGTCGCAGGACGACGTCCTCGCCCGGCTCAACGAGCTGCTGGCGCTGGCCCGGCCGCGCCCGTACGCCACCGACCACGACGGCGAGCTGCACCTGCACTACGCCCGCCCCGACGCCCCCGCGCTCGAGCAGCTGACGACGACGGTGGCGATGGGCCTGTCGCAGGTGGTCGTGCAGCACGGCTGGCAGCGCCTCGGCGTCTGCTCGGCCGAGGGCTGCGACGACGTCTACGTGGACACCTCGCGCAACGCCAGCCGCCGCTACTGCTCCAACACCTGCGCGAGCCGCTCGACGGTCGCCGCGTACCGGGCCCGCCGCAAAGCCTGAGCCCACCGCGAAGGCCGAGTATCGTCTAGCGTCCGGCCGTGCGTTTCGCCCGCGACCTCGATGCGCGCCTGCACTCGCTGATCGGGGCGCTGCCCACCTCGCCGGCCGACCGCTGGCTGCGCCGGCTGTCGACCGCCGCCGACCACGGCGCGCTGTGGGTGCTGATCGGGCTCGTGCTGAGCACCCAGCCCGGGCCGCTGCGGCGGGGCGCGCTCCGCGGGGCGGGCTCGATGCTGGTGTCCAGCGGCGTGGTCAACGCAGTCCTCAAGCGGGCCTTCGGCCGGGTGCGGCCGGACCTGGCCAACCTGGTCACCGAGCGCCGGCTGCGGCGCGAGCCCGGCAGCCTCTCCTTCCCGAGCGGACACGCGAGCTCGGCTGCGGCCTTCGTCACCGGCCTGGCGCTGGAGAGCCCGGGGGCCGGGGCCGCGCTGGCGCCGGTCGCCCTGGCCGTCGGCTACTCACGGGTGCACGTCGGCGTGCACTACCCCGGGGACGTGCTGGCCGGGTTCGCGGTGGGCGGCGCGGTCGCGGCGGCCGGCCGGTGCCGGTTGCGGTTCATCGGTCTCCGGTGACCCGGCCGCCGGAGCCGGGTCACGCCGGGTCGAGGAACCGGTCGAACACCAGCCCGGTGCCCTGCGCCTGCACGTACTTGCCGACGACGTCGATCGCCAGGTCCCGCAGTGTCCAGGTGCGGGGCGCGTAGACGCCGAGCGCGGTGCTCACCGCCACATCGGTGGGGTAGACGACGGCGAAGACGGCGTGCACCGCCCGCTGACCGCGCAGGCCGCGCCGGGCGGCGAGGCCGTACGCCGCTCCCCACATCGTGCCGAGCGAGAAGTGGGCGGCGTAGTTGAGCGCCGTCCGCCCGCGAGCGGTGGCGGGACGCAGGCCCAGCAGCCGTTCGGCCAGCTCGGCCGGCGCGTAGCTGTCCCGCCGCCCGGTCAGCGGCATCTCGACGAGCTTCTGGACGGCGGTCATCACGGCGGTCCCGGCGACGCCGGCGAGGACGCCGCGGCCGAGGGTGGAGGCGCTGGTGGGGGTGGAGGCGCTGGTGGGGGTGGTCACGGGCAGGGGTCTACCCACGTGACCGGCGATCAGGCCAGGACGGCGACCGGTTCCGGACGACGCCGCGCGACCTCGGTGATTGCGGAATCGATCTTCGGGGCAGTGCACGACGCGACTGCCCAGTGGCATCGAGGAAAGAGGTCATCATGCTCGTTCGCCGGATCGCCCGGCCCCTGCTCGCCGCTCCCTTCGTCTACGGAGGGGTCAGCACCCTGCGCAAGCCGCAGGAACGCGTGCCGGGCGCCCGCCCCGTGGTCGAGAAGATCGCCGACACCGCCGACAAGCAGCTCCCCGTGGAGCTGCCCCGGGACGTCGAGCAGTGGGTGAAGGTCGACGCCGCGATCAAGGTCGCCGCCGGCTCGCTGTTCGCGCTGAACAAGTTCCCGCGGCTGACCGCGCTGGTGCTGTCGGCGTCGATCGTGCCCACCACCCTGGCCGGTCACCGGTTCTGGGAGCACGACGACCCGGCGGAGCAGTTCGGGCAGATCTCGAACTTCCTGAAGAACACCGGCCTGCTGGGCGGCCTGCTGCTCGCCGCCGTCGACACCGAGGGCAAGCCGTCGGTGGGCTACCGGACGCGGCGCGCGGCCGGCAAGGCCGCCGACGCCACCGAGAAGAACTTCGCGAAGGCGCAGAAGCGCGCCGCGAAGGCGCAGAGGAAGTCCCAGAAGCGCCTGAAGAAGAGCTCGCGCTGAGCGCTCCGCTCCCGCCCGCGGCCGCGCTCCGGAGGATCGCCTTCCTCCTGGAGCGCGCCCGCGAGGCCAGCTACCGCGTCGCCGCCTACCGCAGCGCCGCGGCGGTGGTCGACGGCCTCGACGAGGCCGAGCTCGACCGCCGCATCCGCACGAAGACGCTCACGGACCTCAAGGGCATCGGCCCCAAGACGGCGACCGCGATCGTGCAGGCGCACCGGGGCGAGGTGCCCGAGTACCTGACGACGCTGGAGGAGGCCGTCGACGCCGAGCTGCCCGCCGCCGAGGACGTCGCCGCCTTCCGGGCCGCGCTGCGCGGCGACCTGCACGCGCACTCCGACTGGTCCGACGGCGGCAGCCCGATCCGGGAGATGGCCGAGGCCGCGATGGCGCTGGGCCACGAGTACCTGGCACTGACCGACCACTCCCCCCGGCTCACGGTCGCCAACGGGCTCACCCCCGAGCGGCTGGAGCGGCAGCTCGACGTGGTCGCCCAGCTGAACGACGAGCTCGCCCCGTTCCGGATCCTCACCGGCATCGAGTGCGACATCAACGTCGACGGCTCGCTGGACCAGACCGACGAGCTGCTCGGCCGGCTCGACGTCGTCGTCGCCAGCGTGCACTCGGACCTGCGGGCCGACCGGCGGGCGATGACCGACCGCATGCTCGCCGCCGTCGCCGATCCGCACACCGACGTCCTCGGGCACTGCACCGGCCGGCTGGTCATCGGCCGCAGGCAGCGGAACGGGACGCAGCGCCCGCGGCCGGAGAGCGACTTCGACGCCGAAGCCGTCTTCTCCGCCTGCGTCGAGCACGGCACCGCGGTCGAGATCAACTCCCGCCCCGAACGGCTCGACCCACCCCGGCGGCTGCTCACCCTCGCCATGGAACTGGGGTGCGAGTTCGCCATCGACACCGACGCGCACGCACCGGGCCAGCTCGACTGGCAGTACAACGGCTGCGAACGGGCGGTCGAGTGCGGCGTCCCGCTGGACCGGGTGATCAACACCCGCAGCGCCGACGAGCTGCTGGCCTGGACGACGTCCTGAGGTCGCCCACCCCTTCCCCCGTGCCGCCGGCGGGCGCCGGCTACGACCGCGCGAGGCCCACGGCGTAGTCGGTCCAGAACTGCCCCGCCGCCGGGCCGCCGTTGCAGGTGCCGTCGGACTCGCCCGGCGTCTTGATCCAGATGAACGCGTCGACCAGTTCGTGGCCGGTCTGGGTGGTCGTCGGCTCGCCCAGCGCACGGCCGGACGGGTTGCACCAGTCGTTCCCGGGGCCGTTGCCGTTCCGGCCGGTGTCGACGATGAAGTGGGCGCCGCCCAGCAGGGCCGACACCTCGCTGCCGTAGGCCACGTTGTCCGCGGTGGTCTCGAAGTTGGAGACGTTGAGCGCGAAGCCGTCCGCCTCCGTGACCCCGGCCCCACGCAGCCGCTCGGCCATCGCCCGGGCACCCACCCAGTTAGAGTGCCCGGCATCGAGATAGGTGTGCGTGGCCGGGTTGGCCTCCAGCACGCGGACCGCCGACTCGAGCATCCGGATGCGCTCGTCGGCGTCCCCGCACAGCAGGGCAAGGGTGTCCGGCTCCAGGACGACCACGGCCTCGGCGGTCCCGATCCCCGCGGCGACCTCCCGGATCCAGGCGTCGTACCCCGCCGCTGAGCCAGCACCTCCGGACGCCGAGTGGCCGCCGCAGTCGAGGTTCGGCGCGTTGTACGCGACGAAGACCGGCACGCCGCCGGCCGCCTGGGCCTCGGCGACCCGGGTCCGGACCGCCGTCCTGACATCCCCGTTCCAGGAGCCCAGCCAGGTCGCCGTCGGCACGCTCGCCATCTGCGCCAGCAGGGCCGCGTCGGCCGGCCTGCTGCTCCGCAGCCGCGCGGCGGCCTCGGCCGCGCCCGCGTTCGGCCCGTACAGCCTGTCGCCGGACAGCGGGCCGGATCCGTCGCCGGCAGCCGCCGCCTCGGCGACCGACACCGGGTCCGCCGTCTCGACGGGGACGGGGGCGGCCGCGGGAGCCTCGGCGGCCGGGAGGACCGGCTCCGCGACGGGGGCCGGCGCCGCGGCGGGAGCGGGAACCGGCGCGGGCGCGGTGGCCTCGAGCGGGGCGGCCGCGGGCGCCGACACCTCCTGGCCGACCACCTCGTCGACCGGCGCAGCGGCCGGCGGGGCGACCTCCAGCGGCGTGCAGGCGACCAGCGCCGGGGCGATCGCCGCCGCCAGCGCGGAGCCCATCCACTTCCGGGAGGGGGAGAAGCTCCTCCGCGCGAGCGACCGGCCGGCGATCTGGGTCGCCTGTCGGTGTGACGAAGCGACTACTACGCGTGGGGACATGGGCTCAAAGTAATCGTGCCAACCCGCTATGTCACGGGAAATTGAGACGGGGTCGTCACATGCGGGCTGGGGTTTCGCGGCGGTCTGCCGATCGCCCGCGCCGCCATGCCGACGGTCACCGAGCCGGCCAGGAGATATCGATCACCCCGGCGGGCATGTCGCCCGTAATCCCCCGTGGCGGGCCGGTCGGCGATTCCGTGCGACGCGCCGGACCAATCCGACCGGGACCGCTACCGTCCTTACGCCCCGCCGCCACCCTTCGTGCACCCGGGGCTCTGGCTTTCCGCCCCCGGGCCGCGAGCGGCGCGAACCGTAGGACAATCGCCTTACAGCGCGCCCTCGGCTGCCTCTCCCCACGGCGGCGCCGCACCGGACCGGGCGATGCTCTCCACGAGCGCGACGCGGGAATGAGGTCCGACGGTGATCCGGTTCGTGCGAGGCGTGTCCGCCGCCGTCCTCCTCGCGGTGTCCCCGGTCGCAGCCTGCAGCACTGCCACCTCGGACCGGGGAACCGCGGTCGCGACGAGCGGACCGGCCGCTCCGACCCGGCTGACCGCCGAGGATGCCGGCCGCGCCTTCCTCGACGACTACGTCACCGAGGACGGCCGCGTCGTCCGCCACGACGAGGGCGGCGACACCGTCAGCGAGGGGCAGGCCTATGCCATGCTCGTCGCTGCGGCGATGGGCGAACGGCAGACCTTCTACGAGGTCTGGTCGTGGACCAAGGACAACCTCCGCCGCCCCGACGGGCTGCTGAGCTGGCGGTGGGCCGACGGCGCCGTCGTCGACCGGTCGTCCGCGTCCGACGCCGACCTCGACGCAGCCCGTGCCCTGGTGATCGCAGGCGATGCGTTCGGCGACCCGGAGCTCACCGCCGAAGGGATCGCGCTCGGCCGGGCCGTCCTCGACCTGGAGACGGTGGAGACCGGAGCCGGCCGGGTGCTGGTGGCCGGCGACTGGGCGACCGGTGCGCCGTACGCCTACAACCCCAGCTACGCCTCTCCGGCGGCCAGCGCCGTCCTCGCCGAGGCGTCCGGCGACACGCGGTGGGCCGAACTGGACGCCGGCACCCGGGCGGTGACCGCATCCGTGCTGGCGCAGGGCACCCTCCCACCCGACTGGGCGCAGGTCGCTCAGGACGGCACCGTCGAGGCCACGGCGGGGATCCTGGGTGGCGTGGACGAGATCCGGTACGGCTACGACGCTGCGCGCATGCCCGTGCGCTTCGCCGAGTCCTGCCGGCCGGAGGACCGCGCCCTGGCGGCTGCACTGGCCGATCCGCTACGCGAGGCCGGGGATGCCGCCCGCCTGGACCTGGCCGGGGAGCCGATCGTCGACTACGACTCGGTGGTCGCGGCGGTGGCTCAGGCCGCGGTCGCCGCAGCAGAGGGCGACGAGGACCGCGCCGCCCGGGAACTGGCCGACGCCGCCCGGATCGACGAGGTCACCGACACCTACTACGGCGCCGCGTGGAACGCTCTGGGCCGGTTGCTGCTGACCGACGACGCACTCGGCGGCTGCCCACCCCTGGAGGACTGACCCGGGATGTCAGTCCTCCGTCGCGAGGATGGACACGATCGTCTCCTCCGTCGTGACGTACTTGCGGGCCATCTCCGGTACCGACATCGTGGCGCGGTCGACGAGGATCCCCTCGATCTGCCCGTTGGTCAGATCGGGGTACTCGGCGCTCGGTGAGGCCAGGAACGCCTCGAGCCGCTGACGCTCGGCCTCGGCCTCCGCCGCCTCGATCTCCGCCTGCTCCGCGAGCGAGCGGACGCGCCGGACCTCGACCTCGGCCTCGCCCGTACCGGCGGCCCAGAGCAGTTCGCTGTGCTCGTAGGCGTCCAGCACGATCGGACCCGCGTTCTTGGCGGCGGCGGCGGACCACACGAGGTAGTCGATGCCGGTGTAGTCGCCGCCCACCTGCTCGGTGACCGCGCCGTCGGAGTCCACCTTGTAGAACCACAGGACGTCCTCGGAGTCCCAGCCGGCGTCCACGAGGTCGTTCCAGAACGCGTTGTCCGTCACGACCGTCGACTCGCGGGGCAGGTTCTGCTCGGCGAACCGGAAGGCCTCGGCACGAACGTCGTTGGTGTCCGCCGTCCAGGCCGCCTCGTAGTTGTACTGCCAGTTCGCGAGCGGCAGCGCAGCCGTCACCAGGACGAGCAGCAGAGCGGCGCCGGAGACGGCCCGGACCTGCAGTGTCCGGGCCCGCATGAGCCACTTCCACGTCACGTCGAGGAGCCCGACGAGCACGAGGGCGGCGAAGGGCAGGACTGCGACGACGTACATCTGCGGGAGGTAGCCGCCCGGGCGCAGTGCCACGAGCGCGGCGACCAGCACCCCGATGGCCAGCGGCCGGAGCCGGCGGACGGCGAGGGCGGCCAGCGACGCCGCGACGCCGCCCACCACGAGCACACCGCTGTCGAGCTGGAGCCAGCCGCTCAGGGAGTCGTAGGCACCGTCGCTCGGGCCGTTCGGGTCCAGGAGCCAGCCGGAGCCCTCCCGGCCGCCGAGCTGGAAGGCCAGCGCGTCCCAGACCGAGACGTGGTCCGGGCCGGGGAACAGCTCGTTGCGGATGAGCGCGAACAGCAGGTACATCGAGCCCGAGATCACCGTGATGGCGGAGAACCCCATGACCGCGAACGGCCGCGTCGGGCGGTACGCCGACTGCCAGAGGCCCACCAGCAGTGCTGGCAGGAACACCAGGGTCGTCTCCTTGCTCAGCACCGCGACGCCGAAGCACAGCCCGGCGGCCATGTGGTGGCCCAGGTGCCGGTCCTTGCTCAGGACGAGCAGGAAGGCGCCGATCAGCCACGGCAGGGCGACGTTGTCCAGGAACACCTGGCGGCCCTCGTAGATGACCAGCGGGTTGACCGCCCAGAGCAGCATCGCGGCAAGCGCCCAGCCCCGTGCCATGCCGACGCGCTTGGCCAGCAGGTAGGTGAGCAGCGCCGTCACCAGCGTGTAACCGACCATGACGATCCGACCGGCCAGCACCGAGGAGTTGGTGCCGTCGAGGATCGCGTCGGGGATCCAGGTGAACAACGCCATCTGGAGCCAGCCCGCCGGCGGGTGGTCGTACCAGTAGGTGTAGGGCGACAGGGCGCCGAGGTTCGCGACGGACCACGCCTGGGAGTAGTACGTCCCCTCGTCGTCCCAGTACCGCGGCCAGCCGGCCAGGTTCAGCGAGTGCGCCACCCCCACGACCAGGAGCCCGAGGGTGACGAACAGTCGCTCCGAACGGAGTCCCAGTGCGCCACGCGGGCGTGGCGGCGCCGGGGCCGCGGACGAGCCGGTCTCCACGACGTCGGTGCGTTCGAGGACGGTGGTCATGCGGCGCGCTCCTCGTTCGGGACGACGGACAGCTGGGGGGTGATGTGGGAGCCCGCGTGGGCGGTCTTCTCCCAGGCGAAGTCGCCGGTCAGGTACTTCCAGATCGCCCGGAGAACCGCGACCGCGAGCAGCAGCTGGTAGAAGGGCAGCGAGACGAGCAGGCGGAGATAGTCGCGGAACCGGACGTCGAGCCCCATCTCCTGGCTCCACTCGCGGAGGATGAGCATCTCGAAGCCGAGCATGGTCACCGTCGGCGCCAGGGGCAGGAGGGTGATCAGCACGACCAGCGGGGGAACGCTGGCCAGGAGCCCGGTCAGGATGGCCAGGGGCAGGACGACGCCCGAGAAGGCGACCGCGTGCTGCTGGACCAGGGTCCACCAGGCGTGGAACCGCTGCGACCGGGTGGGGAGCCGCTTCCACTCCCCCTTGGCCAGCACCTGCATGAAGCCCAGCGCCCACCGGGTCCGCTGCTTGATCAGCTGCGGGATCCGCTCCGGCGTCTCCTCCTGGGTGGCCAGCGCCGGGTCGTAGCCGACCACGATCTTCTTGCCCAGGGCCGAGAGCCGGACGCCGATCTCGCAGTCCTCGGCGAGGCAGTCACCGTCCCAGCCGCCGACCTCCTCGATCAGCGCCCGCTTCACGAAGACGGTGTTGCCGCCCAGCGGGATGAAGCCGGAGAGAGCGTGGCCGTGCAGCCGCGAGCGGAACCAGATCCGGTACTCCATGCAGTTGCGCAGGCTGAACCAGGAGTCCCGGTAGTTCATCAGGTGCACCGCGCCCTGGACGACGTCGGCGTCGGTGTCCTGGAAGGTGGCGTCGACGTGCCGGAGCAGGCCCGGCTGGGTCAGCGACTCGGCGTCGATGATGCCGACGACGTCCTTCGTGCAGTCCAGGAGCGAGGTGTTCAGCTGCCGGGGCTTGTTCTTGACCGCGTCGTAGTTGATCGAGACCCGGACCCGGGTCGGCCACCGCCGAGCCAGCTTCTCCGCGATCTGCACGGTGTTCAGGCCGTTGCTCATCGGCTTGGCGTCGTCGTGACCGACCGAGAAGATGACCTCGAAGTCGGGGTGGTCCTGGGCCAGCAGGCGCTCGACCGTGGACGTCATCACCTGCTCGCTCTCCTCGCGGCAGGGCACGATCAGGCTGAAGGAGTGCTTCGCCTTCCCGGGCACCCGGAAGCCGACCGACTCGAAGGAGCGCGGGGACATCCAGGCGTGCATCTGCCACCACAGGGTGGTGCTCGCGATGACGAGCAGGGCGAGGGCGATGAGGACGAGGACCCCGGAGAGGATCGCCATGGTCAGACCTCCAGGGTCTCTCGAAGGGGTGCCGGGTCCTGCAGCTGCCGACGCGGCCGGTAGACCACGCGGGACATGAAGAGGAACCGGACGAGGAAGGCGACGGCGAGGGTGACCGCCTGCGCCAGGACCGGCCCGACGGGCACGGTCTCCACCAGCAGGACGAGGAAGGGCAGGCGGATCAGGGCCTCGGCGTTGTTGAACACCAGGTGCTGGGCCAGCCGGCGGGGCCGGCCGTGCGCGCCGTCGCGCAGGTCGTGGAAGACGAACCGCTCCTGGAGCACGAAGTTGTGCAGGATCGAGACCTCGGCGGCGACGATCGCGGCGAGGACGTAGTTCACGGGCAGCGGCCCGGCGATGAGCAGGGCCATGACCGCGAGGTTGACCATCGTGCCCAGCGCACCCACCGCGGCGAAGCGGCCCATCCGTCCCGCCCGCAGGCTCAGCACCTGGTGGAGGAACCGCAGTCCGTTGCGCCAGGAGGCCTTGCTCTCCCCGGCCGCGCGCTCGCCGAACGTGAACGGCAGTTCCCGGACCCGCAGGTCGTGCCGCGCCAGGATCTCGAGCAGGATCTTGAACCCGCGCGGCCGGAGGCCCGACAGGTCGATCGCCGAGCGGCGGACGCAGAAGAAGCCGGTCATCGGGTCGGTGCACTTCCGGCCGACCCGGCGCGGGAAGCACGCCCGGGCGACGGCCGTGCTGCCGCTGGAGATCCAGCGGCGGTACGTGCTGCTCAGCCCGGAAGAGTTCCCGCCCCCGCGGTAGCGCGAGGCGACGGCCAGGTCCACGTCCTGGGCGGCGTCCCGGAGCGCGGGCACCATCTCCGGCGGGTGCTGCAGATCGCCGTCCATGACGACGACGAAGTCGCTGTGGGAGGCCGAGATCCCCGCCGTGACCGCGCCGGCCAGACCGCCGACTCGCGCCCCGGCGTCCCGGTGGATCATCCGCACCGGCAGCCCGGCGTGCGCAGCGACGCGAGCGATGCGCTGAGGAGTGTCGTCGGTGCTGTCGTCGACGAACAGGATCTCGGCGTCGCGCCCGCGAAGCGCGGCGGTGAGGCGGCCGACCAACCGAGCGGTGTTCGCGCCCTCGTTGTATGTGGGGACGACGACGGTCGTGTCGAAGCCGGTCGCGCTCGGCGGAGCGTCCGGGGCCGGCGCGCCAGGGCCGGCGACGACGTTGCCGGTCATCACGACCGTGCGGTCCGGTCGCCGGAGCCTGTCCGGCGCGGGCTGACGGAGCAGCGGGGGCATGGACGTCCTTCAACTGAGAGCAGGGGCAGGTACGAGTCACCGCCCGCGCACCGTTGCGTGGATCGACCCAGGCCGGTGCCAGGACCCGGGCACGTCGGCTGCCGGTCCCGACACACCGCTTCATCGCGGCCGCTGCCCAGGGTCGTCGCGCTCATAAGGACGTGCCACCCGGTCCGGAGAGCCGGGGGGAGACGCTGCGCACTCGGCGTGACGCTGCGTGACGGAGTGCACCGGACATGGCGTCGGCAGTCCGCGCGTTCTGCGCGTCTCGAACCGGCAGCGATCAGGACAATGCGTTCCGTCGCCTACCGCTTCGGGTGTGACAATCCGCATGTGCGGCGGAGGTTTGACTCGGCATGGCCGCTCGTGGAGGGGCCACCCCCGGCCACGTGGCCGCTTCGCCGCTTCGCCGACGAGCGGATCGGGTGGCCGTGCGGATCCCTGCAGCTTGGGCGCAGCCCGCTCGGCTGTTCCGCCTGACGAGACGTAATCGGTTGCGTCTCCCTCACGCACGGTGAGATTCGATCGCGCGTTCCGCTCAGCAGGGCCGGACGTATTGCGCCCTTCCCCGTCCGGCGGGAGCTCGACTCGCCTGGGGACGGCGGATCCGGGCGCGCGACAGCGCCGCCCGCGACGAGAGGGGTTCCGGTCATCGGCGGTTTCGGCGCGGGGTCCTCGGATCCCGTGCCCGCGCCCGCTCTCGGTCCCCCGGCCCGGAGCACGGGCACCCGCGCAAGCGGCCGCTGGGCCGCCCCGCCCTGCTGATCCTGCTGTTCCTCGTCTGCGGGTGGGGCCTGCTGGTCGTCGCCGCTGGTTCCGCGCGCGCCCATGACGAGTCCCATGAGGCCCACTCCACGGCGCCCGAGGACGTTGCGTTCGAGGACGAGGCGGCCGGGCACCCGGGGGCCGGGGAACCGGCCGGTGGTCCCGCCGTGGCCCCCACGGAGGACCGGGGCCCGTCCCCCCGTGCGGCCACGAGCACGGCACCGCGGTCGAGATCGACTCCCGCCCCGAACGGCTCGACCCACCCCGACGGCTGCTCACCTCGCCGTGGAACTGGGGTGCGAGTTCGCCATCGACACCGACGCGCACGCACCGGGCCAGCTCGACTGGCAGTACAACGGCTGCGAACGGGCGGTCGAGTGCGGCGTCCCGCTGGACCGGGTGATCACCACCCACAGCGCCGACGACCTGCTGGCATGGACCGCCGGATAGCACCGCCGGCCGGGGTTCGTGACGCAACTACATCCGGACCGTCACTGTCGGGTGTGCTCACACAGCGTGACACCGGGCCGCGCGTCCCCGGCCCGAGGGCCGGAGGTATTGCGGCGGGGCCGGGACGGCGAGAGGTTCGCACGGCTGGAAGAGCCGGGGCGACAGCCCCCGCGACGAGGAGGTTCCGGTGACGGACGGCGGCATGGGGCTCTCGGAGCCCCCGGCCGTGCCCGCCGGTGGTCCCGCGCAGCGCCTCCGCGTCGACCCGCGCGTCGCTGCCCCGCTCGTCCTCGCCCTCCTCGCCTGCGGATGGCTGGTGCTCCTGCTCTCGACCGGAACGGCGCGAGCCGCGGTGGACGCGCAGTCGGCCGTGGCCCCGACCCCGGTGGCCGAAACGCCCCGGTCGTCGGCTGGCCCCGCCGAGCGGCCACCCACCCACCGCGGGCCGCACCACCCGGCCAAGGATGACAGCGCGCCTCCGGGGAAGGCCCGGGGCGGTGCGACGCCCCCGGCCCCCGCGCCGGCTCCGCCCCCACCCCCGGTGCCGACGTCGTCGGCAGACGCGCCTTCACCTCCGCCTCCACCTCCGCCTCCACCTCCGCCTCCACCTCCGCCTCCACCTCCGCCTCCGCCTCCGCCTCCGGCGAGCACACCACCGGCGCCCGCCACCGACCCCACGCCCCCTCCTCCGGCCGATCCCGCCCCGGCGCCCACCGCGCCGCCGGTGCCGGAGGTCGGCCTCCCGTGGAGTGAGCCGGTGCCAACCACCGGCGAGGCAGCGGCGCTCCCGGCACCACCCGTCCCCGCAGGTCCCCCCCTCGTGGCGCCGCCACCGGCCACCCCCGGCGCGGCCCCGGTCGACCCGGCGGTACCTCCCGTGCAGGTGCCGATCCCGGTGGTGGCAGACCCGGTCGTCCCCCCGGACGCCGACGTCCCGGCGGTGCCCGCCGACCCGGTCACCACCGATCCGGCCACCCCCGCCGACCCGGCCACCCCCGCCGAGCCAGCCACCCCCGCCGAGCCAGCCACCCCCGCCGACCCGGCCACCCCCGCCGACCCGGCCACCCCCGCCGAGCCAGCCACCTCCGCCGACCAGGTGCCCGCAGACTCGCCCACCCCCGTCGACCCGGTCACCACCCCGCCGGCCACCACCCCTCCGTCGACGACCGTGCCGGCCACGACCGCGCCGGCGACGACCGTGCCGGACACGACCGTGCCGGACACGACCGTGCCGGACACGACCGTGCCGGACACGGCCGCGTCGGCCGAGCCGGCGACGCCCCGGACCACCGCCGAGGAGCCGGCGACCGGCACGACCTCCGAGATCGGCCCGGCTCCGGCGACGGCCCCTGCCGCGGGTGTGCGGTCCTGCGCCGGCCCCGGTGACGCCGGCCCGGCAGCGACCGGCGGCTCTCGGGCCGACGGTCGACCGCGAGCGGCGGGAGCGAACAGCAACGCCGACGGCGCTCCGCGATGGGTCGGGCAGGCCGCCGCGACCGCATCGCCGGCGCAGCTGACGGCCCCGGCGCCGGCGACCTCCTCGGCGTCGGACCAGGCACCGGGCGGAGCCGCCCCCGCGCCCGCGCCGGCCCAGCCGATGACTCCGCCGGCACCGCCCGCACCGGCCGCGCCCGGGCAGCCCGCCCCCGGCGGCTCGGCGTGCGTGCCGAGCCCGGTCTCGGTCTCGGGTGGCGGCACGGGAGGCGCCAGCGGCCAGTTGGCCGTCGTGGGGTGCGCCGTCACGGCCACGTGGGATCGCGCGTGGGCACGCCTGACCTCCCAGCTCACCGCGCACACCCTCAGCGGCACCGACGACCCCGGCGCACGCCCCGACTGACCCGCTCGCCCGCACCCGGTTCCGCGTCCGGATCGCGCGACGCCGACGGCGTCCCTTCCGCACGCACCGTGGCGGCCCATCTCCCTCGACGAGGCCCCGCCGTCCCGCCGACTTCCTCCAGCGCCTCGGGCGCATCTGCACAAGGACTGTTCACCATGAGCCACTCCCGTTTCCTCAACCGTGCGCTGGCCCATCCGCCGGGTGGACCGGTGCGCCGCCGAGCGGGCGCGTCCACCCGGTCGGCCGGCGGGGAGCCGACCGTCCGGTCGACGGCCCACCAGGAGGGCGGTGCGGGCGCACCGCACGCCGCCCGGCGCGGCCCCTCGGAGGTCGATCTGGTCTCCGCCGCCCTCGCCGCACTCGGTATCGCGGTCGGGTTGTTCGCGCTGGCCTCCGCGCCCGGCACGTCGGAGCCGCCGGGGCTCCTCCTGGGTGCGCTCCTGCTGGTCGGCGGCGTCCTCGCGCGGGTGCCCCACACGGCGTGCCGGCTCCTGGCCGCGCTGGTGTCGGTCGTCCTGATGCCCGCCCTGCTGCTCATCGCCCTGGCCGTGAGGCTCTCCGGCCCCGGCCCGGTCCTCGTCCGGCAGGACCGGCGGGGCGCCGACGGCCGGCCGTACCCGGCCCTGCAGTTCCGGACGACCGCCGGGTCACCGGCGCCGGAAGGCCGGACGACGCAGGTCGGGCGGCTGCTGCGCGCGGTCGGCCTCGACGAGCTCCCGACCCTGTTCGACATCGCCCGGGGCGGGTCGCTGACGCACCTCGGCTGACGGTGATCGCGGCCGGCGCAGCGTCGTCAGCAGGGATCTGCAGGTAGTCCGCCACCGGACGACCTCTCGGAGGGCGACCGCCCGGCGACGGTCCGCCCGCGACCCTCCGTGCCGCGGTCCCGGTGAGCAGGAGAGCGACATCGATCGCATGCCGGGCGGGTAGAGGAGCCGCCACACTTGGTGTCCCGAGTCGGGCGTCGGCGGCCACTGCCTACGACGCCCCTGGAGAAACGGGCGGCCTATGGACTGGGTCTGGATCGCGGCCCTGGCCTGGACGGCGCTCGCCCTCCCACTGGCGCTCCTGACCGGATGGCTCCTGCGCCGGGGCGACCAGCGGGCCGCCCGCCGGGTGCACCCCCCGGGCGCGGACACCGACCCGGCCGGCGCGACGGCGGCCAAACCGACGGCGGCCGGCCCGACGGCTGCCAACCCGACGGCGGAACCGGCTCCCCCCGCGTCACCGCCGGGCCAGGCCGGCCGCCGTGGCCGCCGCAGGCCCTCCGCGGCCCTCGCCCGGTCGGTCCACGCGTCGGCCCCCCGCTCCGGGCGTGATGCGACCGCGACCGGATCCGAGCCGGGCCGGCCGGACCCCGGCGGTCAGGACGCGGACCCGGGGACGGGCACGCCGCCGCGGCCACCGGGCGGCACCCGGCGGCGGGCGCCGCTGCATCGGCACCTGTGACGGGCGCAGCGGTCAGCCGGCGACCCGGGCCGACCGCCCCGGGATCCGCTGGAGCAGGCGGGCTGCGAGCACGCCCAGGAGCGCGCCCAGCGCCCAGCCGGCCAGGACGTCACTGACCCAGTGCGCCCCCAGGTAGACCATGCTGACGCCGACGAGCAGCACGCCGCCGGCGAGGACCGCCACCACGAGGCGCCCGACGGGGTCCGCCCGGCGCAGCCCCCACAGGATGAGCGGAACGGCGGCGCCGGCGGTCAGGGCCGCGATCGACGACGGCATGGCGAAGCCGTCGGTGGGCACGAGGGCCAGCTCCGCGGGCGGGCGCGGCCGGCCGACGAACTCCTTGCCGTACTCGGCCAGCGCGGTGGCGGCGACGGAGGCCAGCAGCGCGGCGCCCACCGCCCGCCAGGCGCGGAACACGGCGGCGAAGACGACCGCGACCAGGAACGCGGCCACGTAGGTGGCGGCCGGCTGGCCGGCGTCCATCAGGCCCAGGGCGAGCGCGTCGGCCCAGCCGGTGCGGTGACCGGCCAGCGCCTCGAGTACGGCCAGGTCCCAGTCCACCGGCCGAGTATCGGCTGTGGAGCCCGGCGGTCACCAGCCGATGCGGCGCGGTGTCGCGGTCGGCGTGCGGCCGGGAGGGGTGTGCGGATCGCTCTTCGGCGCGAAGATGTCCACGGCGCCGCCGCCGGTGCGGCCGCGGGGCGGTCGACCGCGCGTCGACCCCGTGGGTCGGCGCAGGAGGTGAGCTACCGGGATGAGGTTCGTGGTCATGGGTGCGCTGCTGGACGGGTTGGGCGGGCGACCGGGCGCCGCGGCCCGGGGAGAGCCGGAGCCGGCTCGGGGACCGCACCGGCGTCGGCGCGGCCACGTGCACTGGTTCCGCCGGATCGGTGACGACCCGTTCAGCACCGCGACGCTGTACGGGTGCCGCTGCGGGCAGGTGCGCGCCGGCCTCTGAGGCCCCGCGCAGCGGTCAGCGAGCGGAGCCCGCGGCCCGGCCGGGGAGCATGTCGGCGGCCTCGAGACCGTGCGCGTCGGCGGAGCGGCGCAGCGCCCAGTCGGCGGGCAGCACCAGGCGCGGGGCGACACCGATGAGCACCGCGACGAGGAACGCGACGCCGGCCAGGGCCTCGCCGGACTCCTCGAGGAAGGTGGCGGTCGCCCGGAGGGAGTCCGGCGCCAGGACCGACAGCGCCGACAGGCCGACGGACGCGACGCCGTAGCCGGCGAGGCTGCCGAGGACGCGGCGCCGGTCACGGCGCTCGGTGCGGCTCAGGAAGAAGAGCGCGCCGACGACGGCGACCGCGACGACCACGCTGATCGCGAGGGCCGCGGGCTCGCCGACGGCGGAGATCGCGGCGCCCATCGCTTCGGCGTGCACCGTGCCACCGGTCTTGACCGAGGCGATCCCGGCCGCGACCAGGCCGACGGCGAGCCAGAAGGTGCGGCGCCCCGGGTTGCGGGCTGCGCCGGCGACCGCGGCGACGGCTGCGACGGCGAACAGCCCCGCCACGAACAGGCGGGGCAGCGAGAACGGGGCGTCCATCGACAGCAGCCGGGCCGGCGCACCCGTGGCACCGCTCAGGCGCAGGGCGAAGCCGGTGCCCATCAGGCCGACCGCGGCGGCGGCCAGGCCGACGCCGATCGGAGGCAGCGGCACGGCCCGGCGGCGGCGAGCAGCGGGGGCGACGAGGGACGACGGCAGGTCGGCGGTCGTCAGCGGGACGCCGGTGCCGGGCTCGTTGCGGTCGGCGATCCGGATCCCGCGGCCGATCGCGAATGCGAGCAGGGTCGCGAGGACCAGCCAGACGACCAGCCCACCGATGATCCACTGCCACGACACGGGGTCATCATCGGCAGCCGGGCGCCGGGACTTGACCGTTCCGTCCCAGCGCGTGCGACGCCGGCGCTTCCTGGGGCGGGCGGGTCCGCTGAGGTGGTCCGGCCGGTGACGCACCCGGCCGTGGACCGACCGCGACCCGCCGCGCCGGAGGGGGCAGCCCGCGCCACGATCCCGTGCCGGACGCGGTCATCCGGTACCGGTGCGGGTCAGATCGGTCACACGGAGTGAGGCCGAGCCGCGTCCTGCCGGACTTAACCGTCGCGCCACCCGAGGCCGGTCGTCCGCTCCCACACTCGAACCCGGAGGTCGTCCCAGCGAGGAGGACAGGGGGAGCACAGTGCCCGTCGACCGGAGCGCGGTGCCGTCGTGGGGGGCGCCTGCCCTCCGCCCGTCGCCCGGCGCCCTCCCCGGGAACACGGACCGCCGTGCGGCGTGGGCGCGACGGCTGCTGCTGACCGGCCTCCTCCTGCTCGGCGCCTGGGCACTGCTCGCCGTCTCGGGCGCCGCGGCGCGGGCCGACACCGGGCCGTCCCCCGCCCCGACGTCCGGCACCTCTGCGACCACAACGTCTGGCACCGGGACCGGAGCAGGAGCGGCCGACCCGGCCGCGCCGCTCGGGCCGGGCGTCGAGGCCGGCACCGGCGAGGAGCGCCCCGGCGCGGGGCCCGACGCCCCCGAACCCGGCGCCGGTCCCCGCGGGGAGCTGCCCGCCGTCCCGCCCGCCGCACAGCCGCCGGCCCCGGGCACGCCGCCGACCGAGGACGAGACGCAGGACACCCCTCTCCTGCCGGTCACGCCGCCGAGCGGTGAAGCCGGCACCGAGGCACCCGCCGAGCCCGAGACCGAGCCCGACGCCGACACCGCGACCGACACCGCGATCGATACCGGCACCGCGACCGACGCCGAGGCCGAGCCCGACGCGGGAACCGAAACCGGAAGCGCTACCGGCACCGACCCCGACGTCGACACCGCGACCGCCGTCGGGGCCGACGCGGTGACGGAGGACGACGCCGACGTCGAGCCGCCTGCGGCACCGGCCGACCCGGAGTCCACGGAGGCCGCACCGGCCGACGCCGCCGCCCCGGAGCTCGCGACAGCGGCACCCACGGTCGCCGCGGCGGTGCCGGCACCGGAGACGACGGCACCCGGGGCCACCGCACCCGGGACGACCGCACCGCAGACGGCGGCCCCGGAGGCGCTCCCGTCGCCGGAGGTCCCGGCCGCGCCCGTCCCGTCCGTGCTCGTCTGCGCCCCCGAGGCCGCGCCGGCGGCCACGCTCGCGGGGCCGCCGCCGTCGGGTGCCGCGACCACGCAGGCTCCCGCCCCGGCCGTCACCGAGACCCCGGACGCGGACGACCCGCCGGCACCGCCCGCACCCCCCGTGCGCCCGGCCGGCCACCCCGTGACCCCGGCGGCGCCCGCCCCGGCCCCCGTGACCACCCCGGGCGGCCCGGCGTCGGCCTCCGCGTCCGCCGGCGGCCCCTGCGGCGCCGGCCACACCGACCACGCGGACGCTGCGCTCGCCGTGCTCGACGCCGGTTTCCCGGCCTCGCTCGCCGGATCGATCCGGATCGCCCGCGGCGACGACGCCGCCGTCGTGGCCGCTGCCGACCACCCCGGTGCCCGGCCCGACTGACGTCGGCGCCGCCGTCCTCTGCCGCCACGCCGATCCGCGGATCGGCACGCCGAACCGTCCGTGACACCGCACGAGCGTCCCGCCCCGTCGTGACTCCTTCCGCCGGGCGCCGGGTCTCGTTCGCAATCGCAGGGAAGCACCAGATGAGCAGTGACGCCCTACCGTCCGAGCACGTCACCCACCACCGTGCCGCGCCTCCCGGCCCGCTGGCGCAGACCGAACGCCTGCGCGGCGCCGGCACCGTCGCCCGCCGCGCATGGCGTGGCCCCTACGTCCGCCGCCTCGTCGTGTGGGACGCCGTCTGCGCGAGCGTGGGCGCGGGGACCGGTCTGCTGGCCCGCTTCCACCCGCCGGAGGTCGGGGTCACGACCGCGTCGCTGGTCATCGCCCTCGTCCTGCCGGGCGTCTGGATCTTCGCGATGGTGCTCGCCCGCAGCTACGAGAGCCGCTACCTCTGGGAAGGGCCGGAGGAGTTCCGCCGGGTGTTCTTCGCCGCCGCGCTCCTCCTCGCCCTGGTGGGCACGGTCTCCTGGGGCCTGAAGCTGGAGGTGGCCCGCGGCTTCGTCGTCGTCGCCCTGCCGCTCGCCACGGCGCTCACCCTGGTCCAGCGGCAGGCGCACCGGTCCTGGCTGCGCCGCCAGCGGGCACACGGCCGCTTCCAGCAGACGACGCTGCTCGTCGGCCACCGCAACGGGGTGGCGGCGCTGCGCGACCAGCTGCACCGGGAGGTCGACCAGGGCTACCGCGTGGTCGGCTGCTGCCTGCCCACCCACGCCGGCATCCACCGCGGCCCCGGGGGCCTGCCGGTGCTGGGCGGGCTGGACGAGGTGGTCGACGTCGTCGAGCGCTACGAGGTGGACACGGTGGCCGTCCTGCCCTCCCCCGAGCTGGACGGCGCGGCGCTGCGCCGGCTGGGCTGGGACCTGGAGAAGACGCGCGCCGACCTGCTGCTGGCCCCCTCGGTCTCCGAGGTCGCCGGCCCGCGCATCCGGGTGCGCCCGGTCTGCGGGCTGTCCCTGCTCCAGATGGAGCGCCCGGAGCTGCGCGGGATCCATCGGCTGGCCAAGGAGAGCTTCGACCGGACCTGCGCCGTCCTGCTCCTGCTGCTGCTGACGCCGGTCCTGGTCGCCGTCGGCCTCGCCGTCAAGCTCGACAGCCGCGGGCCGGTGCTGTTCCGCCAGGAGCGGGTCGGCCGCGGCGGACACACCTTCCCGATGTTCAAGTTCCGCAGCATGCACGTCGACGCCGAGCGGCACGTCGCCCAGCTGGCCACGGTTAGCGACGGCAACGGGGTGCTGTTCAAGATGCGCCGGGACCCGCGGGTGACGCGGGCGGGCCGGTTCCTGCGGCGCTACTCGCTGGACGAGCTGCCCCAGCTGGTCAACGTCCTGCGCGGGGAGATGTCGCTGGTCGGGCCCCGCCCGCCGCTGCCGTCGGAGGTCGAGCAGTTCGGGGCGGAGATGAGCCGCCGGCTGGTGGTGAAGCCCGGCCTGACCGGGCTCTGGCAGGTCAGCGGCCGGTCGGACCTGTCCTGGGCCGACTCCGTGCGGCTGGACATCCACTACGTGGAGAACTGGTCCCTGATGCTGGACGTGATGATCCTCTGGCGGACGATCGGCGCCGTCGTCAAGGGCAGGGGCGCGTACTGAGCCGGACGGCACGAGGGGACGGACACCGCGCGGTCGCGCGCCGCCCGCCCCCTCGAGGTCAGCGGTCGGACGAGGTCAGCGGTAGCCCGGGGAGACGTACCCCCGGCCGACCGAACCGGCGGGGACGAAGTCGCCCGAGGCCGGCCGGCCCTCCTGCACGGTGCCGCTCAGGTTCCCGATCGACGGCCACGAGACGACGCCGTTGCTGATCTTCGCGGGGCAGCTGCGGTCGTCGGTCTGCGGCCACACGCTGTAGCCCATGGGACGGCCGGAACGCGGGTTGATGTGGACGTTCTCGAGCGCCAGCGGGTAGGTGTTGCAGTCGATGCGGATGAACTGCCCGCCGCGGTCGATCGGGTTCACCTCGGAGCTGCCGACGTTGGCGTTCCGGATGGTGCCCTTGCCGATGGCGCCGAGGTCCTGGCGGACCTGGATGCCCTGGTAGTTGGTCGAGCCGGTGAGCCGGTCGATCCGGTACTCCTTCACGCCACCCCAGGGCTGGAAGACGTCGGCGTGGTTCACCGAGTAGGTGCCGCGCAGGGCCTCCATCCGCACGTTCTGGATCTGCACGGTCGCCTCGGGGGCGTTCACCGCGATGCCGTCGGCCTGCGAGCCGTTGACGTTGCCGTTGATCAGGACGCCCTCGACGTGCACGGTGCCGGTGCACTTGTGCACGTAGATGGCTCGCTGGTCGTCGGTCCCGATCCGCGCGGTGGGCAGGACGTTGATCTGCCCGCCCATGATGACGGCGTTCCGGCAGTTGGCGATGATGACCGGCCCGACCGGGCGGGACGGGTCGAGCTCGATGCGGACGTCCCCACCCCGGGCGCCCACGGTGGTGACGGAGGTCGTCGAGGTGATGCGGGTGACCGGGTAGTTCTGCCAGCCCGCGGGCGGCGCCCAGCTGAGCGGGCCGGTGGCGGTGGCGGTGCGCACAACCGGGGCCGCCGGGGCGGTCGAGGCCGCGGTCGTCGTGGTGCTGGTCGGGGTGGTGGGCTTCGGCGCCGCCGGGGCGGTGGTCGGGGTACCGGTGCCGGGCGGGCGCGTACCGGAGCGGGCACCGGCGACCGGGGCCGGCTCCTCCGCCTGGGTCTGGGCCTGCACCTGGGCGCCTGCGGCCGTGGTCGCCGGGACCTCGGTCGGGGCCGCGACGACCGGCGGCGCGGCCGGGGTGGACGGCGTGCCGGCGTCAGCCGAGTCGTGGGCGACGGACTCCACCGGGCCCTGGCTGGCGACGACGTCCGTCCCCCCGCCCTGGGTCAGCGGATAGGTGAGGGGAAGAAGCCCGATGAGCGCGAGCAGCACCTGGGTCAGCCGGCGCCGGGGGTAGCGCCTGCGGGACCGGGTGCTTCGCCACTCTCGGTGACCGTTTCGTGACACGCGACAGACGGTAGCGTCACGGTTACATAACGCCAAGCACGTTCGGGTGAATTTCCGGGGCCTCCAGCCGAGGTGCAGCGAGCATCTGCGGGCCGACCAGCGAGAACGTGCGACAGTCCGTCGGCAAATTTTTCGGCGAGATCTGCCCGCGTCGGATCCGGGCGCCGGATCGCGAGCCACCTAGGAAGGTCCCATGAGCTGGGTGCTGGTCCTCGCGACCACGTGGACGATGCTGGCCGCGCTCGTGGCGCTCGGCATCGGCCGCGCCGTCCGGGTGGCCGACCGGCAGCAGGCGTCGACCGCCGCGTCGGCCGAGCCCGACTTCGTGCCGGCGTCGTGGGCGACCTCCCCGACCGCCTCCCGCTAGGACCCGGGCTCACCAGGCCCTGACAGCGATGTGCGCCCGCGGCGCACGACCGGGCACGGAACGCGCCATCGGCGCACATCGCCCCGCGGCTCCGGCTCCGGGCGGGGGAAGGCCAACCCCGGCGTACGCCTCCCGCTAGGACCCGGCGGAACGCCGGCGGCGGCCGAGGACGCCGAACGGGCGCCGCGCGGACCGGCCCGGCTCCGCGGCGCCGTTCCCGGGATCGGGCCGCGACGCCGACGCAGCATCGCGGCCGGTCCCGTCGCCGTCGGTCGCGCGGGCGGCGCCCCGGGCGACGTGCGCGGCGCGCCCGACCGGGTCGGGCAGCTCGGCGCCGTCCACCGCGGGGTGCAGCGCCACCACCGCGGTCAGCACGGGCAGCAGCGCGTCGGCCACGGCCTGCCCGATCTCCTCGTGCCCCTCCAGGGGCCGGCCGATCGGATCGGCGATGTCGTCGTCGCCCCCGCCGCTGCGCCCGGGGCGCGCCGCGGCCAGGGCGGCGACCAGCGCCCGCACCCGGCCGGCGAAGCCCTCCCCGGCCGGCCGCGGGTCGTCGAGGGCGCCCAGCAGGTCCGCCGCCTCCCGCAGGGTGAACGTGCGCGCCAGTGCCCGGGGGACGAGCCCCAGCACGTCCCGGCGGTGGTCCCGGGTCAGGGTGAGCACGAGATCGGCCTCGGCGATCATCCGCGGCTCGAGCTGCCGGGCGACGAAACCGGTGGGGTCCCCGCCGAACCCGGTCAGCACCAGGGCGCTGTCGGGGTGCATGCGCGAGCCGGCGACCGCGCGGGTGCCCGCGCTGGCCAGCTGGACGTCGGCCGCCGCCGGGCCGAGCACCTCGCGCAGGTAGGAGCGCCCCAGCCCCTCCCCCAGGGCCGACCGGCAGATGTTCCCGGTGCACACCAGCAGGACGGTGACGGGCGTCGGAGCGGTCTCGTCGGGGGGCACGGCACCAGTGTGGTCGGCACGCCCCTGGGACCGACACCTCCGATGGGGTGGTTGCGCGACGACGAAACGCCGCCCTGAGCGCCGGGTACTACGCTCGCCGGGACACCCGGCGCCGGTTGCCGCGCCCGGGACTCCACACAGCCGGCGTGCCCGCGTCGCCCACCGGAAGAGGTATCGATGCCCCGGAGCGGCTTCAACGAGAGCCTCCGACATCTTCTCCAGCCGGCCCACCGCAGGATCGCCGGCCTGCTGCCCCTCGCTGCCCGGCGCCGGTACCTGTACCTGGCCGGGCACGGGCGGCTGCCGCGGCTGCGCGATCCGCAGACCTTCGGCGAGAAGATCAACTGGCGCATCATGCACGACCGCCGGCCGGTGCTCGCCTGGACGTGCGACAAGCTGGCGATGAAGGAGCACGCGGCGCTCGTCCAGGAGGAGGCCGGCCTGTCGGTGCCGGAGACCTTCTGGTCCGGCGACGACCTGAGCGAGGTGGCCGGCCGGGTCTTCGGCCGCCCCTGGGTGCTCAAGCCCAACCACCGCAGCGGCCTCGTGCGGTTCGGCAGCGCCACCGATTCGGTCGACGAGGAGACCATCGCGGCGACGAGGACCTGGCTGCGCGACGACCAGAGCGTCCTGCTCGGGGAGTGGGCGTACAGCGAGGCCCGCCCGCTCTACGTCATCGAAGAGGCCATCGGCGACGGCGTGACGCCGCCCGACGACTACAAGTACCTGGTGTTCGACGGCAGGATCGCCGCGGTGTCGGTGGACACCGGCCGGTTCACCAAGCAGCACTCGCGCACCTTCTACACGCCGGACTGGAAGCCGCTGCACGTGGCGACCGCGCTGGGCAGCGGGGAGCCGGGCCCGCCCCCGGAGAACCTGGCTGCGCTGAACCACGCGGCGGAGGTGCTCGGCCGCCCGTTCGACTTCATGCGCGTCGACCTCTACTACGTCGACGGCACGATCTGGTTCAGCGAGTACACGCCCTACCCGGGCGGCGGCGTGCTGCCGTTCGAGCCGCGCGAGTTCGACGCGTGGCTCGGCCAGCAGTGGACGCTGCCGGCGCTCGACGACGCCGCGGGTCGGTGAGCACGCCCGACATGCGCGATGCGACAACCGGCCCCCCCTCCCCCGACGACGACGGGGCGCTCCGGGTCCTGAGCGTCGGCCCGACCGGCGGGCAGCCCGGCGGAATGGCCTCCGTCGTCGCCGAACTGGGGATCCAGAACCGGCTCAGCTCCGCACCCGTGCGGCTGCGCGTGCTGGACTCCGGCGGCATCGGCCCGGCCCCGCAGCGGGCCGCCCACTTCGCCCGCGCCCTCCTCGCCACCGGCACGGCGCGTGCCGACGTCGCCCACCTGCACGTCGCCTCCCGCGGGAGCACCTGGCGGAAGATGGCGATCGCGGCGGTGTGCGAGCGGCGCCGGCTGCCCTACGGCATCCACCTGCACGGAGCCGGGTACCGGGGGTTCCTCGAGACGACGTCGCCGGCCGCGAGGCGCCGGATCGAGCGGTTCTTCGCCCGTGCCGCGTACGTGGTGGTGCTGGGCGAGCCCTGGGCCCGGCTGGTGACCGACGAGCTGGGCGTCCCCGCGGCGCGGGTCCACGTCGTGCACAACGGCGTGGCCGACGGCGCACCGCCGGAGACCCCGTGGCCCGCGGGCCGCACCAAGCGGGTCGTCCTGCTCGGCCGGATCGACGAGGGCAAGGGCGTGCCCGAACTGCTGCGCGCCTTCGAGCGGCTCGACGCCGTCCCCGACGCGGAACTGGTCCTCGCCGGGGCGCCGGCCGACCCCCGCGTCGTCGCGCTGGTGGAGGAGGCCGCCCGGGCCCGGCCGGGCCGGGTCACCCACGCCGGCCTGCTCCCCCGGGCCGGGGCGCAGGAGCTGCTGCGCGAGGCCTACCTGCTGGCCCTGCCCAGCCACGCCGAGGGGCTGCCGATGGTGGTCATCGAGGCGATGTCGCGCGGCATCCCCGCCGTGACGACGCCGGTCGGCGCCATGGAGGAGCTGGTCACCGACGGCGTCAACGGCTTCCTGGTGCAGCCCGGGGACGTCGACGCTCTCACCGAGCGGCTGCGCCGCCTGCTGGGCAGCGCGGAGCTCCGCGACACGATGGCGCAGGCTGCCTACGACACGTGGGCGGCCGGGTTCGACGCCCGCACCATGTACACCGACATCCGCGCGCTGTGGCGGGCGGCGGCCCGCTGACCCCGCGACGTGCGGCCGGCCGGAGCGGCCGGCGCGGGGGTCAGTAGGCGCCGCGTCCGCGGACGACGGCCCCGAGGGTCTTCCAGAGGATCATCATGTCGAAGCTCAGCGACCAGTTCTCCACGTACCGGACGTCGATCCGCACCGAGTCGTCCCAGGAGAGGTCCGAGCGGCCGCTGATCTGCCACAGCCCGGTGATGCCCGGCTTGACCAGGAAGCGCCGGCGCATGTCGAAGCCGTAGCGCTCGGTCTCGCTGGGCAGCGGCGGACGCGGGCCAACCAGGCTCATGTCACCGCGCAGCACGTTGAACAGCTGCGGCAGCTCGTCGAGGGAGTAGCGGCGCAGCACCTTCCCGACGCGCGTCACGCGCGGGTCGGCCTTGCGCTTGTACAGCACCCCGTTGCCGTCGTTGTCGGTCTCGAGCACGTCGACCATCCGGTCGGCGCCGGTGACCATGCTGCGGAACTTCAGCATGGAGAAGGTCTGGCCGTCGCGGCCGACTCGGGTCTGCTTGTAGAACACCGGGCCGCGGCTGGTGGTCTTCAGCGCCAGCGCGATGCCGAGGAACAGCGGCAGCGTCATCAGCAGCGCCACGGCGGCCAGGGTGGCGTCGACCACCGTCTTGCCGAGCCGGCGCACGCCGCGCAGCTCCGGCCGCTCGACGTGCAGCAGCGGCAGCCCGCACACCGGGCGGATGGCGACCCGCGGGCCGACGACCTCGGTGACGGCGGGGGCGAGCAGCAGCTCGGCCTCGGTGTCCTCCAGCGCCCAGCCCAGCCGGCGCAGCTCCGGCCCGTCCAGCTCCGGGCAGGGCATGACGGCGACGGTGTCGACCGCGTACCGGTGGACCACCTCGAGCACCTCGTCGATGCCGCCGAGGACCGGCAGCCCGTCGAAGTCGGTGGGCCCGTCCGCGACCTTCCCGTCGGGCAGGCAGCAGCCGATCACCCGGTAGCCGTGGTAGGCGGCGCGGTCCAGCTGCGCGTGCAGCGAGGCCACCGCGCCACGGTGGCCCACGATGACCGTGGTCTGCTGGAAGGAGCCGCCCCTGCGCGCCCGGTGCAGCCGCTGCCGGCGAACGTAGCGCTGCAGCAGCGTGAGCAGGGTCGCGAGCGGCAGCGCGACGACGACGAAGCCACGCGCCACGTCGAGGTCCAGCCCCCAGGACACCACCGCCACGACGGCCAGCAGCAGCGCGGCGGCGTCCAGCACGCGCCGGAACTCGTCGGCACCCACCCAGAGGAAGCGCTCCTCGTAGGTGCGCCCGATGTGCATGGCGGCCAGCCAGAGCACGGGCATGAGCATCGCGGCGTACAGCGAGTACTTCGCCGCGCCGTCGACCTCGGTCCCGAAGCGGACGAAGTAGCCGATGGTCGCGGCGAGCGCCGCGCAGACCGCATCCCCGGCGACGATGCTCCGGACGTACGCCGAGCGCCACGCGCGGCGGACCTCGGTGCCCTCACCACGCAGACGACGGACCCGGGCGAACCGGGTCCGGGTCTTCCGCGGCGTCGGGAGCGCCTGGCGGGTCGTGTCGCCGGGAGATATGTCGCCGGGAGATATCTGGAGAGTGATGCCGAACCCCTGGGTGCGTCTCGTCGTCGTGGTCGCGACTCGGACGATCCGCCGACCACCACACCGTGAACACGCAGGGTGATCGCCTGTGTACACGCGAGGTGGACGCATCGGTCACTCGAGCCGCCAGCCCCCGACGTTAGCCGCTCCGGACCGATTAAGCAGGTTCGCAATGCAACCGTACGCAATCGACCTATTCCACCACGGAGCGTGAGCGACCCACGTCACATGCGTAGTCCCCGGCGGTCAGCGGCCGTCCCGGTCCCCCTGCGCCGGGGTCGACGAGTGCTGGCCGACGCCGTCGCCGGCGGGCTCGCCCGTCGATCCGCCCCGCCCCGCACCCGACCCGCGCGAGCGGTCCCGGGCGGGGTCGGCGCCGTTCGCGGGCAGGACGGCGGGGATGGGCCGGGTGACGCCCGGCGACCGGTCGACCGCCGGCTTCTCGGTCATGGGCCGGGGGCCGTCCGACTCCAGCCGGGTGGCGCCCGTGGGCTCGGCCGCCGGCGCTGCTCCGTCGGATCCGGCCGCCGGCGCGGCTCCGTCGGGTCCGGTCGCCTCCTCGGCCTTCGCCGGACGCCCGGCCTCGGCCGCCGGCGCGGACCCGGGCTGCGCCGGACGCCCGGCCTCGGCCGGCGGCGCGGATCCGGACCCGGTCTCCGGACCGGCCTCGGTCGGGGCGTCCCCCTGGTAGCCGTACGCGTGCGCCGGGTCGGCCGACACCGGCGCGAGGTTGAGGACGACGCCGAGCGTCCGGGCTCCGACGCGGTCCAGGATCGCCCGGGCCTCCTCGAGCTCGTCCCGCCGGGTCTTCCCCTGGCGGACCGAGAGCAGCACGCCGTCCATGACCACGGCGACGGCGCTGCCGTCGGAGACCGGCAGCAGCGGAGGCGTGTCGACGATGACGAAGTCGTTCGCGGCGCGCAGCCGGTCGACCAGGGTGCGCAGCTGGACCGACGCCAGCAGCTCGCTCGGGTTGGGCGGGATGGACCCGGCCGCGAGGACGGAGAGGCTGCCCCTGCCCTCCCCGTAGGGCTGCAGGACGTCGTCGAGTTCCGCGGCACCGGAGAGGATGCTGGTCAGCCCGGCTCCGTCGACGAGACCGAGGTACTTCGTCACCCGCGGGTGGCGCAGGTCCGCCTCGACCAGCGTCACCCGGTGACCGCCCTCGGCCAGGGTGATGGCGAGGTTGGCGGCGAGCGTGCTCTTCCCCTCCGCCGCCACGGCGCTGGACACCATGATCACGCGCGGGGGCTCGTCGACGTTGAGGAACTGCAGGTTGGTGCGCAGCTGGCGGAAGCTCTCGGCGTTCCCCGATCGGCTCCAGCGGTCCAGCACGTGCTCGCGCTCCAGGTGCCGGTCGCGGGTGATGGTCCCGATCAACGGCGCACCGGCCGCGGCGGCGGCGACCTTGCCGTCCCGGACCGACCGGTCCATCCGCACCCGGGCGTAGGCGAGCGCCAGGCCGACGAGCAGGCCGATCAGCAGGCCGACGGCGATGTTCGAGTACAGGTTCGGGTCGGTCGGCTCCTCCGGGACCTCCGGGCTGTCCAGCACGGTCACCTTGACCGGGACGGTGGTCACCGGCTCGACCTCGGGGTCGGTCGGCGTCGTGGTGGTCGCCTCGACCTCGTCGACCAGGGCGGCGAACTCGGCGGCGACGGCCGCGGCCAGTTCCTGTGCCCGCTCGGGCGAGGTGTCGGTGACCACGATGTCCAGGACGGTCGTGTCGGGCACCACCGAGGCCTCGATCCGGTTCTGCACCTGGTCCGGCGTGAGGTCGAACCCGCCGGCCTCGATGACCTCGATGGCCAGCCGCTCGCTGGTGAGCAGCTGGACGTAGGAGACCACCCGGTTCTGCGAGAACTGGCTGCCCTGGAAGGCGGCGGTCGTGGTGGTCGCGTCCGTCGACGTCACGAACAGCTGCGTCGACGACGTGTACGTCGGCGTCATCAGCATGGCCATGCCGGCCCCGGCCGCTCCGCCCAGGAGCAGCCCGATGACGGGCAGGAACCATCCGGCCCGGAATGCCGCGATGGTGTCTCTGAAGTCCACGTACTTCCTCGTCTCCGATGTTCGACGCTCACAGGTCCGGGCTGCAGGGGGCCACCCCCCCGGCGCAACGCCGGTTGCGCACCTGCGGTCCGACTCAAGCACTTGCCACGCCCGACAGGCTAGGTAGTGTCCGGCGGGTCGGGCAGCCGGCTGTCACCCGTAAGGGCGTCGGCCAGGCGCGATTCCCAGTGCTCCACGAAGGTGCGCTTGACCACTTCGTTCGAGTGCCGGACCTTGACCCGGTCCCACGCCGAGCGTCCCAGCCGCTGCGCCAGCTCCGGGGAGTCGGCCATCCGGCGCAGCGCCGTGCCGAGCGCCTCGGCGTCGGCCGGCGGGACGACCATCCCCGTGTCGTCGACCACCTCGGCGATCTGGCCGACGTCGGTGGCGATCACCGGGGTGCCCAGGCTCATCGACTCAAGGATGATCATGGGCATCGCCTCCGCCCGGCTGGGCAGCACGAGCGCGACCGCGGTTCTCAGCCGGGCGAGCACCTCCTCGGGTGCGACGGACCCTTCGACCACCACCCCCTCGGGGAGCGGTTCGGGCAGCTGGAAGCGCGGCGCCAGCTCGCCGAAGAGGACGAGCTGGTGGCCGTCGACCCCGGCGGCCGCCCACGCGTCGAGGAGGACGTCGGCGCCCTTGCGCTCCCCGACCTCGCCGGCGAAGACGAAGCCGGAGCGGCCGGCGCCGACCGGCTCGTCGGCGATCGGGACGGCGTTGTCCACTCGGACGGTGGCGACGCCGAGGGAGCGCAGCACCTCGGCGGCGGGCTCGGTCAGCACGAAGACGACCGCCGACCAGCGCAGCACGCGGGCGGCCAGCCACCGGTTGCCCTCCACGAAGTCGACGAACTGCGAGCCGTGGACGAGGACGGAGGTGCAGATCCCGCGCCGGCGGGCGATCCCCAGCAGCAGGCCCTCGCGGAGGAAGGAGCCCTGCTGGGTCAGGTGGAAGTGCCAGACGTCGGTGGGCCGCACCCGGCTGACCAGCACCTTGAGCGCGGTGCGGGCGAACGAGGCGAAGGTGCGCCGGCGGTCGCCGTGCCAGTAGGTGGGCCACTCGCGCATGACGAGGTCCTCGTCGGCCCAGGTGTTCATGGTGCGCACCACGGAGGAGACGCCGCCGCGCCCCTGCGACGCGTTGCCGATCTGCGTCACGCGCAGCGGGCGCCGCGACGTGCCCGTCACGGGGACGTGTCCCCGGATCGGCGGACCTCGACGTCGGAGGGGTCGAGGTCCGCCGACGTCAGCTCGTCGGGGCTGCGCAGCAGGACCAGCCCGCGCTCGGCGAGCTCCCGGGCGACCTGCACCTGGTGGTCGTCGACGTGCTCGTTCCGCGCGGCCAGCCGCGGGACGACGACGGGCCGGACGCCGAGCTCCAGCGCCCGGAGCAGCGTGCCCACGCCGGAGTGGGTGATGAACACGTCGCTCTCGGCCACCAGGCGGTCGAACTCCTCGGCCTCCAGCTCCTGGTTCACGTTCCCGGGCAGGTCGTCGCGCGTGGTGACGCCCAGCTGCCACGTGACGGTGTCGCCGGGGCGCAGCTGGTCGCGCACGGCGTCGACCAGCGCGTCGAAGCGGAACGGCTTGATGGTGCCGAGGCTGACGAAGACGCGGCGTCCCTCCCCGGTCCGGGGAGCCCGGTCGGCCGCCGGGACGGCGGTGTAGTCGTCGAGGAGGGAGGGGCCCAGCCGCCAGCCCGGCCGGTCGGCCCAGGCGGCGTGCTGGCTGTAGCGCTGAATCCGCGGCAGCTTCTCCAGGATGCGGCCGGTGGCCGACGGGCCGTCGAAACGCGAGACGCTCTCGATGTAGACCACCGGGAGGCGCCGGAGCTGCCCGATGGCGTAGGCGGAGAGGCCGACCGCGGCCCCGGTGCTGAGGACGACGTCGAAGCGCTCGCGGCGGGTCTCCCGCTGCAGCCGGACGGCGGCGGCGACGGCGGGCTTGAGCCCGCGCGGCGGCACGTAGTCGAGGTGGATCACGTTCCGCCCGTGCAGCAGCGACCGGCTCTGCTCGGAGTCGAAGGTGGCGAAGACCGAGTCGGAGCGCAGGTCGAACCGCTCCGACCACCGGACGATCTGGGCGAGGTGACCGCCCGTCGAGGCGACCAGGAGCGCGCGCTTGCCCCGCAGCGCGGCGGAGAGTTCGTCCGTCCCACCTGCCGATTCGGATCGATCCCCTTCTGACGGCATTCCAGAAGCCTAAGGGGAATCGGCGGCGCACCCGTCCTCGGAGGCGACTTTTCGCCGGTTGGTGTGCGCTGTCTCAGCGGTCGGCGGTGGCCCGGGTGACCGGGGCCACCCGCGCGCCGCCGCTCTCGTCCCGCGCGGCCTCCGGACGGTCCTCGTCCACGGCCGGCCCGTCGGTCCTGGACGCCCCGCTCCCGAACGACGCCAGCAGCCCCACCAGCAGGAAGAGCGGGACGTAGGAGGGCGGGGAGACGAACACCGGGTTGCCGGTGGACTCGAGCAGGTACTGGAAGATCCAGGCGATCCCGGTGAGGCCCAGCCACCGGGCGACCGGCTCCTGGTCGAACGACAGGCGGCGCAGCCGCCGGAAGATGGCGACGAGGGCGAGGACGTACACCAGCAGCCCGAGGATGCCGGTCTCCCCGAGGATCGCCGGCCACATGGTGTCGGTGAGGAACAGGGCGTTGCCCGTCCGCTCCGACAGCCCCCAGACGTACTGGTAGCCGCGCTCGAGGTACAGCGGGCTGTAGAACTCCGAGGCGGTGTCGGAGCCGAACCGGCCGAACCCGGCGCCCAGCGGGAAGTAGTCGAGGGCGACGAAGAAGGAGTCGCGGGTCATCACCGTGCGCGCCGCGGTGCCCTCGGACTGGTCGAAGTACGTGGCCACGATGCCCTGCAGCGCGGTCAACAGCGTGGACCAGAACACGATGACGATGCCGGCGACCGCGGCCACCGCCGTGGCGAAGACGCCGGACCGGCCCGCCCGCGAGCTCAGCCACAGGAAGCTGCCCATCATCCCGAGCCAGGTCTTGCGCCGGAACGAGAGGACGGCGACCAGGGCCATGCCGGCCGACAGCAGCCAGGTCAGTCGGGTGGAGCCCATGGTGGTGTTCCAGGCGACCAGCGCCAGGAAGCCCAGGGCGGCCATGATGCCCAGCGTCCCCGGCTCGACGAAGGGCCCGATCAGCGACGGGATCGCCGCGCGGTAGCTGAGCTGGGGGATGTTGCCGACCGTGGCCTGCCAGGTCTGCGGGATGGCCAGGTTGACCAGCGAGCAGGCGATGATGAACAGCAGGATGGCGACGCCGCCCTTGGCCATGCGGCGCACGTCGGCGGGCGACCACTGCAGCTGCGCCACGGCCAGGGACAGCAGGATCCCCTTCGAGGCCAGCAGGGTGCCCGACGCCAGGACGACGAGCGGCACGTCGACGAGGAGGCCGCTGACGACGCCCAGCAGGCCGAACGCGAGGAACCAGACGAACCCGGGGAAGGTCCGGATCGACTGCCCGCGGAGCAGCCGGGGGCCGAGGCAGACGGCCACCGACGCGGCGATCGCCGCCTCGTCGAGGAAGTCGAGCACGCCGATGCCGGAGACTTGGGCCGACGACTTGGCGAACAGGCAGGCCACGACGGCGGCCGCCACGAAGCGCTTCGGGTGCTGGGAGCCCCAGACGAGCAACGGCCCGCCGATGACCAGCAGCAGCACCGGGACCGGCTGGTACGCCGCCACGGCGGTGAGGCCGACCACGGCCAGCGCGCACAGGACCAGGGTGCGCGGCACCGTCCTGGTCAGCGCCTCGCCCACCACGGCCCCTTCCCCGCCCCGTAGCCGTCCGCCCGGCGATACGGCTCCCGCTGGTCCGAACAGCGTTCCACGCGGCCGGCGCCTCCGACAATGCCACGGGTCCGCAACCACCCGGGCGGACGGCGCCGGGAGCATGACGCCCGCCACACCCGGACGGGTGAACGGCCACCGGCTCGGCACACTTCTCGCGGTCCCGGAGCAACTGGGCTGGCCATGCGGCCGGTCCGTGGACGACCATGGCGGGGGCCTGCAGCGGACGCACGGGATGACGCCGGGGCCGAACACCTGTCCGCCCATCCCGATCGGACGACTGGAGCACTGCGTGAAGATCTCGGTCATCGGCTGCGGATACCTCGGTGCGGTGCATGCCGCATCGATGGCCGAGCTGGGCCACGACGTCGTCGGCATCGACGTCGACCGCCCGAAGATCGAGTCGCTCTCCCAGGCCAGGGCACCGTTCTACGAGCCGGGCTTCGAGGAGCTGCTGGACCGCACGCTGGCCACCGGGCGGCTGCGCTTCACCACCGACTTCGCCGACGCGGCCGGCGCGACCGTGCACTTCGTCTGCGTCGGCACCCCGCAGAAGCGGGGCGAGTACGCCGCCGACATGCGCTACGTGCAGGGGGCGGTCGAGTCGCTGCTCGACGTCCTGGCGCCCGGCGAGCTCGTCGTCGGCAAGTCCACCGTGCCGGTGGGGACGGCGGCCGGCCTGGCCGAGCTGATCGAGGCGAAGGTGCCGGGCGCGCTGCTCGCCTGGAACCCGGAGTTCCTGCGCGAGGGCTTCGCCGTCCAGGACACCCTGCACCCCGACCGGCTGGTCTACGGCCTCCCCGCCGGCCCGGACGGCGCCACCGCGCGGAAGCTGCTGGACGAGGTGTACGCCACGATCGTCGAGCGCGGCACGCCCAAGGTGGAGAGCGACTACGCCACCGCCGAGATGGTGAAGACCGCGGCGAACTCCTTCCTGGCCACGAAGATCTCCTTCATCAACGCCATGGCCGAGCTGTGCGAGGCCACCGGCGCGGACGTGAAACTGCTGGCCGACGCGATCGGCTACGACGACCGGATCGGCCGCAAGTTCCTCAACGCCGGGCTCGGGTTCGGCGGCGGCTGCCTGCCCAAGGACATCCGCGCCTTCATGGCCCGCGCCGGGGAGCTGGGCGCCGACCAGGCGCTGACGTTCCTGCGCGAGGTCGACAACATCAACATGCGCCGGCGGATCCGCATGGTGGAGCTGGCCCGCGAGGTGCTCGACGGCTCGCTGCTGGGCAAGCGGGTCGCCGTCCTGGGGGCGGCCTTCAAGCCCGACAGCGACGACATCCGCGACTCGCCGGCGCTCAACGTCGCCGCGCAGCTGCAGCTGCAGGGCGCCGTCGTCCGGGTGACCGACCCGGCCGCGGTGGAGAACAGCCGCCGGCTGTGGCCGCAGCTGGAGTACGCGGACACCGCGGAGGAGGCGGCCCAGAACGCCGACGCCGTCCTGGTGCTGACCGAGTGGAAGCAGTACCGCGAGCTCGACCCGGTGGCCTTCGGGCGCGTGGTGCGGCAGAAGCGGGTGCTCGACGGGCGCAACGCCCTCAGCATGTCGGCGTGGACCTCGGCGGGCTGGACCTACCGGGCGCTCGGCCGCCGCGCCGGCTGAGCCCCGCCCTGCGATCTCGATGCCGTTGACCCTCCGCGCCACGCCATGGTGACCCGACGCCTGGGCCGGGCCCTGCGCGGGGGGAAGCTGGTCGGCCGGGGGCTCACCGTCGCCGACCAGGCGATCTCCAGCGCGAGCAACATGCTGCTGTCGGTGGCGATCGCCTCCGGCGTCAGCGCCAGCGTGTTCGGCGAGTTCGCGATCATCTACAGCATCTACTGGCTGCTGCTGGGCGGCACGCGGGCCGCCGTCCTGGATCCGCTGCTGATCACCCAGCGGAACGTGCTCAAGGGCGCGCCGGTCCACCTCGTCGCCGCGGTGTCGGCGACGGCGGTCGGCGCCGTCGGGATCCCGATCGGCCTGCTCCTGCTGGCCACCCCGCTGGACATCGCGTGGGTCGTCTTCTTCCTCGGCCTGCCGTTCCTGCTGCTGCAGGACGCGCTGCGCTACGTCGGCTTCCTGGAGCAGCGGCCGGGCCGGCCGGTGCTGCTCGACGGCGTGTGGCTGGGCGTCATGGTCGTCGCCACCGTCCTCGCGCTGACCGACGTCATCTCCGGCACCGCCGTCGTCCTGGCGTTCTGGATCCTCGGCGCCCTGCTGGCCGACGTCATCGGCCTGCTGGCGTTCCGGCTGCGCCGCGAGCGGCTGGACCTGCGGGCGCGGCTGCGGGCGATGTGGCCGGTGTCCGGCCCGCTGCTCGGTGACTTCGCGCTCTCCTCGGGCTCCGGCCAGCTGACGATCTTCGTGCTGCCGCTGGTGGCGAGCACCGCGCTGCTCGGTTCGCTGAAGGCCGCCCAGGTGGCCAACGGCCCGCTCAACATCACCGTCGCCGCCGCGAGCGTGATCTGCCTGCCGATGGTGGCGAACGCGGTGGAGTCCGACCGGGGCCGGGCGCTGCGGATCGGCCGGTTCGCCTCGCTGGCGCTGGCCGGCGTCGCAGTCCTCTACGGCTCCCTGCTGGTGCTGCTGCCGCAGAGCGTCGGGCAGGCGCTGTTCGGCGAGTCGTGGGGCTCGGGCTGGCTGGTGGCCGCGGTGAGCGTGCAGATGGTGCTGTTCGGCATCACCCACGGAGCGCTGCTGGCGCTGCGGGGATCGCGCAACACCAAGGCCGCGCTGCGGGTGCGCCTGGCCGTGACGCCGGTGGCGGTGTTCCTCCCGGTCGTCGCCACCGCGATCTGGGGCCGCGAGGGCCTGATGGCGGGGCTGGTCATCGCCGCGGCCACGATGTCGCTGGTGAGCTGGCTGGTCGCCGTCCGGGTGGTGCCGCAGCCGCCGGCACCGGACGCGGCGGAGGGCGGCCGGCCGGTCGACGTGCCGGACGACGCCCCGACCGGCAAGAACCCGCTGGGCTCACCGGCGTCCGCCGCGCAGTAGCGCGGTCAGTCCTCGGCCGGCTCGAGGGCCACGCTCTCCTCGGTGTCGCCACGGAGGACGTCGCTGAAGTAGAGCGTGTGCTCGCGCCGGGTGTTGTTGGCGGCGTAGATGCCCTGCTTGAGGTAGACGCTCTGCCCCTCGAAGAGGTTGGCCGCGACGGCGTCGACCCGCTGCTCGTCGTCGATCCAGACCTGGACGCGGCCCTCGTCGGGGTCGGTGGACCACTCGATCCGGACGGTGTGGTCGAGCCACTCCCCCTTCTCGAGCGGGCCGAGGTCGTAGACGGCGGTGTACTGCGGGGCTTCCTGGCCCAGCAGCCCGCCGCGCACCGACAGCCGCAGTTCCGGCTCCGGCCCGGCGGTGACCCAGAGGTCGACGTTCGGGGAGCCCTCGTTCGCCGTCTGGTGCCACTGCGTGTAGATGAGGAACTGGTTACGGCCGTCCCAGAAGAAGTCCTCGGGAAAGTACGTGGACCACGAGTACCACTGCACGTCGCCCTCGCCGGGGGCGCCGGCCTCCTCGACGGTGGAGCGCACCTCGCCGCGGATCGTGGTGTCGACGCCGAAGGTGAAGTCGCCCGGGCGGGCCGAGAACGCGGCGGAGTGCCGGTAGCCGGGGCGCACCGGCTCGTCGACGATCCGCACCTGCTCGGGGCGGGCGGCGTGCACCTCGCTCCAGTCCGAGAGGGTGCCGTCGGCGTAGCTCCACACCTGCTCGGGCTCCCCCTCCGCGGCGGTGGAGGGGGCCGGCGACGTGGAGAACAGCGGTCCCGTCGTCGGGACCGGCTCGAGCTCGGAGATCGGGACCTCGGTGGTCTCCATCGGCGTCGAGGTCGGCTCCGCGGGAGCGGAGGTGGGGGTGGGGGTGGCGACGTCGTCGTCGGGCCCGTCCGAGCCGCACGCCGTGAGGACGAGCGAGGCCGTCACCGCCAGAGCGAGCGGCATCCGGCGGCGTCCTCGGGTCACGACACTTCCCTCTCCGGCGCAGGTCGACAGGACGGTGGGCGATGCGGCACCCCGAACGGCGTCCGGACCCCGCATGCGGCAGTCGTCGCCGGGCCGCCCGGAACGGGCGGACCCCTCGAATGTACCGAGCTGCGGCGCGTACGTGCGGCGTCACCGCCCGCAGCCGGCAACAGAGTGTTCACCTGCACCTGACCGCAGCGGCAAGCGCTGCCGTCCGGCAGCGCTTATCGTGGGGCAGATGATCTTCACCGGGCGCGCCGTCCACGACCTGCTCGGGGAGTTCCGCGCGCCCGGGGGGTCGTAGGAGTGGCGACGCCCCGCGTGAGCGCGACGTCATGGATGCGGTCGAACGGCCAGCGCGGCGCCCAGCGCCCGGCGGCCCTCCCGCCCCGTCGTGGGTCGGACCCGTCCGGCGCGACCCCGACCCGGCAGCCGACGGCCCGGCTCGACTCGTTGACCGGCCTGCGCTTCGTGGCGGCGCTGCTGGTGTTCGCCTCGCACTCGATCGCGTCGTTCGAGTTCACCCCGGTCGCGGAGGCGATCGACCCGTACCTGGAGCCGGGCGCCGCCGGCGTGAGCTTCTTCTTCATCCTCAGCGGGTTCGTGCTCACCTGGACGCACCGCCCCGGTGACCGGCCCGGCCCGTTCTACCGCCGCCGGTTCGCCCGGATCGCCCCGGCGTACTGGGTCGCGGTGATCGCCTTCATCCCGCTGAACGCGCTGGCCCGCCCGGAGGAGACCGGGACGCTCCTGGTGCAGATGGCACCGTCGTTCGTCGGCCTGCACGCGTGGTTCCCGGACAACGAGATCTACTGGGCCGGGAACGGCGTCACCTGGTCGATCTCGTGCGAGATGTTCTTCTACGCCATGTTCCCGCTGCTCATCGTCGGGGCGCTGCGGCTGTCCCGCCGGGCGCGGTGGTGGGCCGCCGGGGTGCTCTGCGTCCTGGTCATCGTGCCGCCGTTCGTGCTGGCGCCGCTGACCCACGGCGAGACGGTGGCCGACTGGGCGATCTTCATCTTCCCGGTGCAGCGCCTGTGGGAGTTCGGCCTGGGCATCCTGATCGCGCTGTGGATCAAGGAGGGCGGGCGGATCCGCCGCCTCGGCATCTGGGGCGCCCTGGCCCTGGTCGCCGTCGCCTACGGCGTCGCGGTGGTCGCTCCCGCGTACCTGATCTGGGTGGCCATCCCGTTCATCCCGTTCGCGCTCACCATCGCGACCGCCGCCCAAGCCGATCTCGACGGCCGCCCGTCGGTGTTCCGGCACCCGGTGCTGGTGAAGCTCGGCGAGTGGTCGTTCGCCTTCTACCTCGTCCACCAGTTGGTGATCCGGGCCGTGGACTACCTGCTCGAGCCGACCACCGTGGCGGTGGCGATCGGGGCGACGACGCTGGCCCTGGCCGGCTCGATCGCCGGCGCGTACGTGCTCTTCACCGTCGTCGAGAAGCCGCTGGAGCGGCGGCTGCGCGGCGGCACCCTCCCGGTCAGCCTCGGCGGCGCCGGCCACGTCCCGAAGCGGTAGGGGGACGCAATTCACTTCGGATCTCTCGACGACGCTGACACGTAGACCAGCGACGACGACTTCGCGCAAGCGCCGACGGTCGTGGCGTCCCGATCGGCACGGGCAAGGCAGGCTTCAGTCTTGCGACCAGGCGACTTCCTTCCGCAGCACCTTCGCCGGGGCGCCGCCGATCAAGCAGTTCGGCTCCTCGAACCGGCCGGCCACCACGGACCCGGCGGCGACCACGCAGCCGTCGGCGATGTGGGCGCCCTTGAGCAGGGTGACGCGGCTGCCGATCCACACGTCGTCGCCGACGACGATCGGTGCGGACCTGGGCCGCGGCTCACCGCCGATCGTCAGCGAGTGCATGTCGTCGTCGATGAACTGCACCTGCCAGGCGATCGAGCAGCGGGCGCCGATGGTCAGCCCGACCGCGACGTCGACGATGGAGAACGTGTTGACGTAGGTTCCTTCGCCGACTCGCACCGTCGCCGAGGGATGAATCCGCCACTGGGCGCCCTGCCCGATGGCCACCGACCCGTCGCACACCAACTGGCCCTCCACGTTGACCAGGCCGGGGGTGCGGGTGTCAGCGAGGTCGTAGCTGCCGGTACCAAGCTTGAGTAGCCCCTGCTCGACGCGCACGTTGCAGGCGCCCAGTAAGCGCGTGCCCCGACCGACGGCCACCCGTCCGGCCGCTCGAACGGCCAGCGCCGTGCGCCACGGCGACGTTCGGAACACGCTACGAGAAACCCGGCGGACCGTCCCCCTGTCGATCATGGCCGGGAAGGTACCGGAATGCGACAGACACCGATACTGGGCATAGCGACTAGGGGCACTTGATTACAGCCGGATGGTTTTGGGGTAGACCACACTCGTCGACCGCCAATGAACTCGACTCAGCCGCTCGAAGCAACACCACCTCCCATTCCTGATCGTCCACCAAAGAAGCATGAGTCTCCTAAGCGGGCCCCCGCCCGAGCGGAAGCGCTAACCGCCCGCAGTCCGACTCCAGTTCGTCGCCGCGCTGGTGCACTCGGTCATCGGCCCGCGCCGGAGCACCCATCAGGCTTTTTGATGCGCCGACGGTGCACGGCCATGACCCGTAGGCCGGGCTGCGCAGGTACCTTTGAAGCAAGTGATCAAGGTCACGAGTAAGAGGCAATTCTGCCCGTCGGACCCGGCCTCTAGCCGACGACAACAAGGAAAGCCCATGAGCTCGGTGCTGATCTTCCTCACGGTATGGGTGGCCGTCGCCCTGGTCGTCGGTCTGGCGATCTGCAGGGCCATCCAGCTGGCTGACAGTCAGGCCGAATCGGCCGCGACCAGGCGCGCGCAACGGTTCGCCGGGGCACCCCCCCGGTCGCGAGAGGTGGCGCTCCCCCGCCCCGCCGCTCCTCTGGACGACGGACCTCGGCGAAGCCAGAGCGCAACGCCCACCGGCGGTGGCCATGTCCAGCCGGCGCAGACCTCCCGCCACTCCGCGGTCCGGGGCGGCGTGCCCGCGTCCGAACGCACACCGGCGAAGCGGGAACACGGAGCGGCCTGACGTCACCCGCGCGGGTCAGGGCTCCCATCGCTGCACATGGGGCCGCCGTACCCTCGGCCGGATTGGACGGCTGACGGGGGTCTGGGCATGGGCAGCGACGAGGACGACTCGTCCCGGCGGGACGCACGCGACTCCGGTCGCGGGTACGAGACGGCGCCGATACTCCTCGTGCCCGACGACCACTCCGCGGAGGCGACGGACGACGAGCGCCCTCGTCGGCGTGGCCTGCGCCGGGTGCTCATCGGCCTCGGCGTCCTGGGCCTCGTCCTCGTCGTGCTCGTCGGTGGGGGCTCTTGGTTCCTCGCCGACCGGTGGGCCGGCAACATCGATCGCGTCTCCGACGTCTTCGCCCACCTGGAGGACGGCGCACGCCCCGCACCGGCCACGCCGCAGCAGAGCGTCGGGGAGGAGCCGATCACCTTCCTGCTGGTCGGCTCCGACACCCGCAGCGAGGGCGCACAGGGCGTCGACCCCGGCGGTCGCTCGGACGCGATCATGCTCGCCCGACTCTCGGCCGACCGGCAGCACGCCCAGCTGATCTCCATCCCGCGCGACTCGTGGGTGGACATCCCCGGTCACGGCAAGAACAAGATCAATGCCAGCTATGCCTTCGGCGGTCCGTCGCTGCTCATCCAGACGGTGGAGCAGCTGACCGAGGTGCGCATAGACCACTACGTCGCCATCGACTTCGAGGGCCTGATCCAGGTGACCGACGACCTCGGTGGCGTGGACGTCGTGGTGGCGGAGACGACGCGGAACGGCCCGTACACCTTCGAAGCCGGCATGAACCACCTGAACGGTGACGAGGCACGGTGGTACCTCGGGCAGCGCTACGGACTGCCCGGCGGCGACTTCGACCGGGTGAAGCGGCAGCAGCAATACCTGCGGGCGATGTTCGACAAGCTGTTCAGCTCGGAAACCTTCACCAGCCCGCCGAAGCTGGACGCGGCCATGCTGGCCATCACCAGCGCGGTGAGCGTCGACGACACCCTGAGCAACGCCGACCTGGTGAGCATGGCGTACTCGATGCGCGGGGTGACCCCGGCCGACGTCGAGTTCTTCACCGCGCCCGTGCTCGGCACCGGCATGGAGGGGCCGGCCAGCGTCGTCTACCTCGACCCCGTGGCCGCCGACCGCATGTGGGGATATCTGCGCAGCGATTCCCTGGGCCAGAACGCCGACGAGTTCGCCGACGAGGCACTCCCCGACGTCCCTCGCTGACCGCCCCTCTGCCAGTTCGGCCGCCGCCTCCCACCGGCCCGTGCTCTATGCCGGGTCGCGACCGCGGCGGCCGGACGGCGCCCTCCACGTGCATGGGGGGACGGGCGCGCGTCTCGCAGCGCCGGAAAACGACTCAGCCGCTCGGCCAGGGCCGAGCGGCTGAGTCGCCGTTGCAGTCGAACTGGGCGGACGCGCCCGTCCCGAGATGAGCCTTGAGGTCTGCGGTCAGGCCGTCAGTAGGCGCCGGAGCCGCGGAGCACCGCGCCGAACGTCTTCCACAGGATCATCAGGTCGAACGTCAGCGTCCAGTTCTCCACGTACCGGACGTCGATGCGCACCGAGTCGTCCCAGGACAGGTCCGAGCGGCCACTGACCTGCCAGAGCCCGGTGATACCGGGCTTGACCAGGAGACGGCGGCGCATGTCAAACCCGTACTGCTCGACCTCACGGGTGACGTGCGGGCGAGGGCCGACGAGGCTCATGCTGCCGTTCAGCACGTTGAACAGCTGCGGGATCTCGTCCAGGGAGTACCGGCGCATGACCGCACCCACGCGGGTGACCCGCGGGTCCCGCTTCATTTTGAACTGGACGTCGTTGCCCTCGTTGCTCTGCTCGAACAGAGTGTCGACGAGCTTGTCGGCGTCCGGCACCATGCTGCGGAACTTGTAGACCTCGAAGGGCTTCCCGCCCAGGCCGATCCGCTCGTGCTTGTAGAACACCGGCCCGCGGCTGGTCAGCTTGACGGCGAGGGCCAACACCACCAGCACCGGCGAGAGGAACAGGATGCCGAACAGGGCCGCGGACCGGTCGAAGACGCTCTTGACGATCCGGCGGTGACCGGTGAACTCGGGGCGCTCGACGTGCATGAGCGGCAGGCCGGCCACGGGCCGGATCTGCACGCGGGGGCCTGCCACCTCGGTGACAGCGGGCGCGAGCAACAGCTCAGCCTCCGTCTGCTCCAAGTCCCAGCCGAGCCTGCGCAGCGCCGAACCGTCGAGTTCGCGCGACGGGAGGACTGCGACGGTGTCGACCTCGTAGCGGCGGACGACGTCGACGACCTCGTCGAGGTTCCCGAGCACCGGCAGTCCATCGAACGTGTCCCGGTCCCCGCTTGCCAGTGGCAGGCAGCATCCGACGACCCGATAGCCGTGGCGAGACTCGCGCTCCATCTGCTCACTCAGGGCGGCGACGCCGTTGCGGTGGCCGACCAGGAGGGTCGTCTGCACGTGCCGGCCCCGCGCGCGCTGCCGGTGCAGACGGTGGCGGAGAAAGAGGCGCAGGACCAGGGTGAGCGCGGCGGCCAGCGAAAGCGCGACGACGACAAAACTACGGGCGACCTCGAGCTTGAAAGCCCATGAAACGGTCCCCACCGTGGCGAGCAGGATGATCGCCGCCGCGAAGACCCTGCGGAACTCCTCGGAACCGAGCCAGAGAAAGCGCTCCTCGTAGCAGCGGGAGACGAGCATCGCACCGAGCCACACGATGGGCAGGACGAGGACCAACCACGGCAGGCCCACCCGTGCCGCCGCGAGGCCCTCATCCGGCACGAGCGAGCCGACCAGCGCAGCGATCAAAGCGCTCAGGGCGTCGAGGGTCACCAGTCGGCGGACGTAACTGCTGCGCCAGGCGCGGCGAGCGGCCGTGCCCTCGCCGCGCAGCCGCGGGGCCAGCCAGAGCCACCGGCGACCGACCGACTCCACGTCGTGATGGAGCAGCGCGTCATCAACCTCGAGCACGGACAAGCCAAGACCCCCAGACCAGCTCTGGGCTCAGAGCGCCCAGCGATGAAACCCCCCGTTACCGCCGAGAACTTCATCGTTCAACCGGCGAGGAAACGGTAACCGCCGTTCCGCCCTGACGGAAGGGCTGCGCTCGATTGTGTGACTGACGATCATCCGCGGTCCACAGATCAGCATTGGGACCTTGCACTGCCTTCTGAGTTCAGTATCTGCATGTGGCCGCTTCGCCACTCAAAGTAATCTCTCGCGATGCCTTTTAATTGGCACTTGGAGGCACTCGCCTAGCGGAGGGCGGCTGCTGACGCCGCGCCCGGAAACGGCCGGCCGCCAAGCGATCCCTTCCCGTGTCCGGACGTCAGCCCCGACTCGCAACGGTTAACTAGGTCAAGGGGTCGAGCGACGCACCGCGCCACGGCCATGTCCCGCTGAGCCTCCACGGGGGCATCTCCGCTACCCCGTCGAGCCCGCCAGGGCACTGGCGCGCCGCAGACGTCGAGCTGCACCTGCTGACCTCCCTCGCAGATGCCGTGCCGCTGGCCGAGCGCGTCGGATCGCTATGCCATGGGTTTGGTGGCTCGGCGGTCCAGTTGACCGGCGGCGACGGGGGCACTTTGCGGTAGCGCTACGAGCACTGCTCGGTCGCCCTGGCTCCCACCGTGGTCGAGGGTTCCGACCCGACCGCGGGGGGCGCTCGACCTAGGCACTCCGCCGTGCCGTCACTTGACCCCGCCCTCGTCGAGGTCGGCGGCGACGACGCCGCGTACTTGTCCGCCGACGACGTCAGGGCTGGGTCGAGGCGGTGCTGCGGCACCTCGACCAGCAACGACCGCAGGCGCTGCCCCGGCGTCGCCGGACGTGGGACGACGTGGCGGAGGAGACGGTGTCCGCGGTCCTGCGCCGCGGGCCCATCGACGCTAGCTGAGGACCTTCGCCACGACGCCGGCCATCGCGCGGCGGAAGTGCGCCCGCGAGAACGACTCGGCGTGCTGCCGGATCGCGGCGGGGTCGTAGCCCGATCCGTCGAAGGAGGCCAGCGCCCGCGCCCACACGTCGACCTCGTCGGTGGTCGGGACAGCCGGCACGAGCACGCCCGTGCGCCCGGGGACGACCGAGTCCCGCGCTCCCCCGGCGTCGATCGCCAGCACCGGGGCCCCGCAGGCCTGGGCCTCCACCGGGACGATGCCGAAGTCCTCGACCCCCGGCATGAGGAGGGCCCGACAGCGGCGGAAGAGATCGCGCAGCCCGTCGTCGTCGACCCGCCCGACGAAGGTGGTGTCCGGACCGGCCAGTTGCTCCACCTCCGCCCGAGCGCGACCGTCGCCGGCGACCACCAACCGAACGCCCGCCTGCTTCGCCGCGCGTACGGCAAGGTCCGGCCGCTTGTAGGGGACGAGCCGGCCGGCGAGGAGGAAGAAGTTCTCGCGGGAAGTTTCCGGACCGGGACGGTAGTACTCGGTGTCGACCGGAGGGTGCACGACGACCGCGTCCCGGCCCCACCAGTCGCTAATCCGGTCGGCCACGGCCCGGGAGTTCGCCACGAGCGTGTGCACGCGGGCGGCGGCGCGCAGGTCGACGGGCCGGTAGGCGGCGGAAAATGCGGCCAGGCCTGCAGCACCCACCCGGCCGCCGACCTCATTGGCCCGCATCGTCGGATCCCAGACCCACCGGGCCGGGCTGTGGACGTAGGCGACCACCGGGGCGCTCGTCGCCCGGACGACCTGCGTCGCGAAGGCGTGGTGGGACGCAATGACGACGTCGGACGGCGGAACCGGCAGCCGCCCCATCGCGACGGGGAGCGCGGGCAGCAGGTGGGCGTAGGCCGTACCGCGGAGCAGGCGGCTGAGCCGGGTGCTGCTCACGCGAGGTTCGACGTCCGCCGGCAGCACCCCTGGCCGGGCGATCGGGGCGAGGATCGGAGCGGCCGGCCACTCGCGGGCCAACTGTTCGACCACCATCTCGGAGCCGGCGTACTCGGTGAACCGCTCGTGTACGAGCGTCACCCGCAGACCGCTAGTCACGACCAGCACTCCCACCGAGGCAGCGCAGCCAATAATGTCTCCCGCGTCATCAACACCTGCTCATGATGTCGGACGCCATATCCGAGTGTGGACCGGTGGTGCTTTGAGGCCTGCAGGCAACCAGCAAGGGGTGCTCAGCGCGCGGCCTCGCTGGCAAGAAGTTGGGCAAAGGCACTTGTCCTGCTCTCCGCCGTGGAATGTCCTCGGTCAGTACAATCAGCCGCGACGACTGCACTCCTCGGCGTGGCCCCGGTTCGAGCTACCGATGGCGGCCCGGTAGCAGCTCCAATGGCAGTCAGGCCTCATTGGAGCGCTCGCTCAGGATGAGTGGGGCGCTACGCGAGCTGGCACCAGCGCCTCCGACCGGACGCGCGGCTTGGGCCTGTTCGAGTCCGACGCACCCGTTGCCAGGCCGATGAGCACCCACACGACAGTTAGGCTTCCCGCGAGCCAGTAGATATCCACCAGCCCATGTACCAGGTTCCCCAACAGGGAACTCAACGCCAGCATCGAGAATGCTGTCCGGCACCTCAATAGCACAACGCCAGTGTGCCCAATAAGGAAGCTGAACGCCGCCAGTCCCACCAAGCCCGATTCCGACAGGGTCTCGACAATAACGTTGTGAGGAGACGCTCTCGCGACACCGTCACCATCTAGCGGCACCGGGAAGTCGAATGCGGGATCAAGATAGTAACGGATCCCCTGTCCGACTATCGGCGAGTCCTCGAAGTAGCCGAGCGCAATCTGCTCGAAGTACTGGCGACTCTCTAGTGAACTCGTCTGCCGCGAGTTTTCGAGGCCCGATTCCGAGGCCAGACTCGTGGCAATATAGGAGCTTGCGCCTACAGCGACCACTGCCATCGCAAACACCACCCGGCGACTGGGCCGACTATAGACAAACCAAATAACAAGAGCTGCACCCAGGCCCAGCCAAGCCCCTCTAGATTGCGTCGCTAAAAGACCCACGCCAGCTAGCGAAACCGCCCAGGCCTGTGCGGTCGCACTTCCTAGCACCTCCTTCCCTACCGCCACCCCGACCAAAACTCCTGCGGCCAGCACTTCGCCCGCGAGGTTCTTCGATATCCCGAGGGGATATACAGGATCAAAGGCGGTAAGGACCGCCTGAACCGCAGAGAGTCCACCCATGGCAGCGCACGTGTAGACGAAGACGCGCAACGCCCGTGCGCGACTCGCAGATCGCGCTAGCTCGCTCCCGACAAGTAGCCCCCCCGCCATGAGGAAGAACCGGTGGGCCCAGTCAATTACGGCGTCCGGAGTCGGGTGGACGACAACAGGGATGAGCAGGATCGCCTGATAGACGACAACGCCCCTTAGGATGCGCTGGGCGACCGCCGAAAGCCCCTCGGCCCGAAGGAGAGCCAGACAGACAGCCAGAGCGAGTGCGACATCGGCCACACTGATTCCCTGTGGGATAAGCGGCACTCGCCAACTAGCGAAAGCCAGAGGGAGTACTGCCAAGAGGATTGCCTGCCCAGTCAGAAAAGCAGCGGCGAGGAGTAGTCCCACGATTGCGGCCAGGACGAATTGCGTCGGGACGATAGCCGTCGCCGCCCCGAGTAGTATTGCCGCAACCACGACAGCCAGTTGGGCGGCCAGGGACCCAGTCCCCCTAGCTGCATGTGAACTGCGGTGCCGGCCGCGAGGCCTTGGCTTCACTTACACACCTACGCTCGCTGCGACCCAGGCTGCACGCGCTCCGCCTGAACGCCTGTGTCACCGTGTGCCCGCTGACGACGCCCGCCGCGCTCCCTCAAGATGACTACGCCGAGTATGGCCGCCCCAGACTCTTGCACGGCCCCGGACAACCGCTCCAACGAACGTGCATCCGACCCTTCGTGCACAGCGAAGACCACGGATCCAATCACCGAGCAGGCACGAACGAGGACCGCATCCGACGCCATGACGCTGACCAGCACCCAGTCGCCCGCCCCTCCCTCGACTGCCTGCCGAAAGGAGTCAGAGAAGACCGCATCCTCGTCCATGGTGTGGCGGGCGATAGGACCGTCATTGATTGCGGCGATCGAATCCGCACTCTGTCTGGATGGGAGGACGTGGATGAGCCGCAGGCTTCGCTCCTCCTGCTGTGCGGTCGAGACGATCGCCTGCTCAAGATTGGACACTGGTCCGTCGACGCGCACCAGTGCCAAAGGTGCCGACTCCGCTGGGCCGATCTGCGCGGCGTTGCTCACCCTGCGTGCGGCTTGGGACACAGGGTCGTCCGGGCCCGCGAGGACGCGGAGCCCTAGCGCGCGGACGTCATCCGCGCCGAAGACGCGGGGGCGAAATCGCGCCCGAAAGAGGACGATCGCCGCCCCCAGTACGGCCCCAACCACTCCCCCCGCAAGCAGGGCAACAAGGGTGCCGGGGCCTCGTTGCAACTGTTGGGTGCTCGGCGCAGCGACGGGCTGCATCGATGAGCCGAGCGACGCCAGCGCCGCAGCTAGATTCGCTCGTACGGTTTCCAAGGTATCCAGGTTGACTGCCTGAGCAGCAACTTCGCTTTCCCTCACTGTCTCAATCTCTCGACCAACGCCCGCCAGCGCCGCCTCGATGCGCGCCCGCTCCGTTGCCACCTCGGCCTGCTGTGCCGTTTCAACGATCGCCCCGAGTTCACGCACTGCCCGCGGAGCAGAGGTTGCCGAGAGCGAGACAGTCACCAGGTCGGAGTTTTCGTTCGTAGCGACGATCAGACGATCCTGCAGTTCCCTGCCGGTCGCCCCGACAACCTTGCCAGCCTGGTTGAGCACAGCGTCCGAAGCCAGGAGCGCGGCGTCGGTGTTGAGAAGCCGGGTTTGACTCGCGTCTCGACTCGCCACGCCTCCCGCCGAGATAAGCGGCGGGACGACAGCCAGATCCTGCGTCGCGACGTACCGCGGCGGAAGCAGAAGAGACGCGCTTCCTGCGGAGGCGCTCACCAATATGGCGGTCCCGACGATCACCGGCACACCCCTGCGCAGGGCCGCCCAGAACTGACGCTCAGTCAACATCTCGTACCTCGATCTCGCAAATCACTTGAAGGTAGCCGTCATCGCAGCCGCGGGCGGTGTCGAAAATGAACGACCCCTCGGTAGTAGTGCCACGTGTACACCCACGACGTCCCTATTGCCGCCACCGATACACCGCCCAGGTCGGCAGGTCGGACATGCTTCCCCCAGCCGATTGCTGCCATGTTCGCGACCCAAGTTCCGGCTGCGGCGAACGCACCCAACTTGGCCACACCACGGCTTTTACAGGAAATACCAGCTAGGACGAGCAACACGGATGAGACGTGGCTGACTGCGGCACCATGACGAGCGGCGCGTAGCGAGATGGGCCCGATGCGCCGCGCCATGTTGACTTGCCTGAATCTGAGCGCGTGATTGCGATCCAAGAGCGCGTCGAAATAGTAGCGACGCGCGAGTCGCATTGGGGTGAGGAAGGATGAGTCGAGGGGCGGATGCAGAGCGACAAGTTCGGGCACCGCGACGATGCGAAGGTTCGCGTCAAGGGCTCGAAAGTACAAATCGATGTCTTCGCGGAAGTGCACCCCTCGCTTTGCGTCGTAAAAGTCTTCACTGAAGCCATTAATAGCTAGGAGCGCTTCACGTCGGTAGACGATGTTCGCCCCGCCGTGGGCCACGTCGCTATCAATCTCCGTCGCGTGGGAGAACGGCGTAGCACCCTCACTGGGTACTCCAACGGTTCCCTCATAGGCGTCTACGTCCGCGCCCTTGATCAATAGACCGCGGAGAACACCTAGCCAACCGTCGGCGGGGACAGTGTCCGCATCGAGGAATGCCACCCATTGGGCCGTTGCAGCTGAGAGTCCTCGGTTACGGGCCGCACCGGGCCCGCCATTGGGACCACGCAGCACGTGAAGCTCTAGAGCCGGGTACTCATCGGCGTCCAGCCCATCGCTCAGGGGAACAGGCGATCCATCGTCCGACACGATGACTCGCAGGTGTGACTGATTGGCAGTCGCCTCCTCCTGAAGCTTCAAAAGGAGGCGACGGAGGCGTTCAGCATCCCCATATGCAGGAACGACCACGTCAAGGTTCGGCACCTCGAAATCCCTTTCCACTAGCTACTCTGGCTCGGTTTACAGTGTGTCCGCATGCTCATCGAACACCACTTCCTCCGCGGTGGCGGCGCAGCCGATGCCACCAGACGGCGGCCGCGAGGATGTTGCTTATTCCGAGGCCCCACGCCGCCCCCTCAGCCCCGCTCAACACCGCCCCTGCGACGCCGCCAAGAACACCCAAGGGCGACAGTAGAATCATGGTGTTGAGACTGACGTTCGCCAACCCTGCCATCCTGAGGCCACCCCGCACCACGTTGATGCTGCCCTTTGTGCCCCAGTAGACGCCGAGGCCTAGGATGGCCGCTTGCGCCACCTCGAAAGTGGCTCCCAGGAAGAAGCGCCCGAATGCGTCGGGCAGGACGACCAGAGATGCGGTCCACAGAAGCGCAAGTACAGGCAGGGCGATTCCGGCCGCCCGTACCAGTCGATCGGCGCCGGCGATATCGCTAGTTCGCATGCGCGACCCCTCGGAAACCGTGAAGGTCACGACTGCTACGAACACCATGCTCAGAGGCCCCAGCAGTACGCGTGCACCGTTTAGCGCACCTAAGGCTGATAGCCCACCCACCACCCCGACAACCAGCAAGGTGACCTGGAACGCGCCCGCCTCTACGAATACCTCAACGACATACCTAACAGTCAGGTCGCGATGCATCCGCAGCCAGGTCCACGACCCACGAAGGGACAAGCGGACGTTCGCCCATCTCACGCCCAGTACCGCGGAGATCAATCCGCCGACTCCCCAAGCCGCGATCGCAGTAGCTGGCGTGATTGCATGCGCAGTCAGTAGGGCGCCAAGAATCGCTACTTCGACGACGAGCCAGACTCCATCGATGAAGGCCGCAGCTCGCATACGTCCTTCGGAGAAGAAGATGTAGCGGCACGCGTCTTGAACGAAAAGACCCGGAAGAAGAGCGCCCATCACCAACATCGGGGGGCCCGCATCGCCGCCAATCGCAGCACCGATCGCCGCGACGATAAGTCCGGATGCGAGTCCAATCTGCGCCGAGAGCAAGACTGCCCACGACGCTGCTGCAGCCTCTTGTCCCGGCCGGTTAGTGCTGTGGCGCACGATGAGAGGCTCGAGTGCAAGCGGTCGGACCAATTCGATGAGCAGAAAGTAGACGGCGGTCGCGAGGCTGAATGCCCCGAAGGCTTCAAGGCCCACTGACCGCGCTACTACCACGGAGAAGGCGAAGTTTCCGATACTGGATAACCCTTGCCCGACCATTGTCCAGCCGGCGCGTCCTCGACGGCCTAATGCCGGATTTGCAGGTATCCCACTTGATGCAGCGAGACGATCGTCCCCCGAATGGCGCCGTCTCACTTAAACGCTTACCTCCAGGGACAGGCCCTCGCCTGTCCCCTCAGGCGATGGCAGGCGAACCGATGGTGCGGGGGCAGTCGCCCTGGGTAGGCAGAGCCTTGGGTAGCCGACTCCGATCAACATGTGGACTGCCGTTGACGAGATGTCAAATGCGAACTTCCCAGCAGCTGGTGGCTCTTCCCGCCAACTCCTCACCCGGGGATACTAGGTGCCCCCAGTAGAGGAAACCTCACTCGGATAGATGGTCTTCTCCCGGCCATGGCGGTCGTCCGCCCGCTCACAACGGGGAGCCTTGCCTCGCAAGGTACGGCGGCAGAGACCTCGGTGGAACGGCGGGCACATAAGAGGCGGCGCAGGAGCCGAGCGATAGCCGCCCGAGGCACCGGGCACCGAGTTCGCTGTGCCCTGAGTTCTGCCGACGTGATCCCCGGCCGTGTTATCCGGCGTGGATGGCTGGTCACCTTCTCGCCGTCCCCGATGGCGTGGCACTGGGACTAAGCCCGGTTGGGCGATCCTTCTCTCATGGTCACGATGGTCAGTCCGGAGGAGCGCCATGGTGCCGGGGCGTCGAGGAGGTTCGCCCCTGCATGTTCGGTCTCCGCGCGAGGCGACAAGCTGCCCTCGGCCGACCGCTGCTGCTCTTGACGCTCGTGCTCGCACTCACGCTGATCTTGGTCATTCTCATGGTCCAGGCGGTGGCAGGCACAGATGGTGTCCCGGCGTCCGGGCGGACGATCGGCACGTCCGCCCCGGCGACCGAGCCAGGCCCTTCCCCCGCTCCCCTCCCGCTGGTCGGGCGCACCGTCGTCCTCGACCCCGGGCACAATCGGGACAACGGCCGGTATCCCACCGAGATCGGCCGTCTGGTCGATGCCGGCGGCTTCGCGAAGCCCTGCAACACCACGGGCACCGCCACGGTGGACGGCGTGCCGGAGGCGACCATCAACTGGGAGCTGGCCCTCGCGCTGCGCGAGCGGCTGGAGGCCCTCGGCGCCACCGTCGAACTCGCCCGCGAGCAGGACGCCGGCTGGGGCCCGTGCATCGACGAACGCGGACAGGCCGGCAATGGGGTGGGCGCCGACCTGCTGCTCTCCCTGCACGCCGACGGCGCGGCCGCCGACGCGCACGGCTTCCACGTGATCCAGCCCGGGTCGCTCCCCGGGTGGACCGACGACATCCACGCCGACAGCTCACGCGCAGCGGTCGCCGTGCGCGACGCACTGGTCGCCGCCGGGCTTCGCCCCGCCACCTACCTGGGGCTGGACGGCATCGTCGAGCGCACCGACCTGGGCACGCTCAACCACTCCGACGTCCCGGCGGTGATGCTCGAGGCCGGCAACCTGCGCAACCCCGGCGACGCCGCTCTGCTCACCGACGCCGGCGGCCGCGGCGTGGTCGCCGGCGCCCTCGCCGACGCCGTCCTTGCGTATCTGACGGAATGACCCGCGGCCGGGGTCGCCCGGCTCAGGACCCGGCGACGCGGACGTGCCTGATCACGACCGGATCCTGGACGGGATCATGTCGCGGACGGCGGCCGCCACCAGCTCTGCCCCCGCCGCCGTCAGGTGGGTCTCGTCGGTGCGCAGCAGCACGGAGCCGATGAAGGCGGGGCAGCGGTCATCCGCGCAGAACAGCTCCCGGGTGTCCACGTAGGTGACGTCCGCACCGGCCGCCTGGAGCTCCTCGACGGCGGCCCGCTCGGCCTCGGACTTGTCCACGTAGCCGCGGGTCATCGGCCGGACGCAGTCCTCCGGGCTGCCCAGGCGCCCCCCGCACCCGCGAGGGTCGACGCCCAGCGGCGGATTGCTCAGCACCACCACCGAACCGACGTACGGCTCCACCGCCTCGAGGGTCGACTCGAGGCCGCGCTCCCACTCGTCGATCACGGCCTCGCCCTCGCTCCCGCTGACCAGGTCGCCGAGGTACCCCTGCCCCGCCGACACGACCAGCACCTCGGGCGAGGTCTCCTGGATGAACTGCAGGGTGCGCTCGCGGGCGTCCGCGCACTCCTCCGGGAAGCCGGGCGCCTCGATCTCCGGGGCCACGGCGACATCGATGAACGGGCAATTGGCGTAGCCGAGCGCGAGCACCTGCCAGTCATCGCCCTCGAACGTCGCGTTGATCGTGGGCGCCCAGCTCATCGCGACGGAGTCGCCGACGAGGAGCGCCGTCTTGCTCGCGTCCGCCGGCCCCTCCTGGCAGACCAGCGGCTCCTCTGAGGCACCCACGATGTTCCGGCACCCCGGCGGGGCGGTGCCCATCGCCACCGCCTGCTGCTCGGGCCCCAGCTCGTCGAAGGAGGGCCTGAGGTCGGCCGGCCAGGAATCGGCGGCCAGGGCGGCCTCCACCCGCTCCGCGAGCACGGCCGCGGGAGGCCGGTCCCCCGAGCTCGCCGGATCCGCGCTGAGCGTGCCGCCGCCTCTCAGGGACGCGGGCCCCCAGAACTGGGCAATGCCCACGACGAGCAGCACCCCGGCCACGGTGACCGGCAGCGCGATCCCCGTGCCGCGGCGCCGCGCCCACGGCGACACGTAGCGGGGGCCGAGACGGAGGGCCAGGACGGGCTGCTCGACCCACCGGTAGGAGGCGGCGGACAGGACCACCGTGAGGGCCAGGACCGCCAGCTGCACCGCCAGGGACCCCCCGAAGGCGGCGACCCCGAACACCACCACGGGGAAGTGCCACAGGTAGATCGAGTACGACCACCGGCCGAGCCGCTGCGCGACCGGGTTGGTCAGCACGGCGGTGGCCGCGGACGGGGACGGGTCGGCCAGCAGCACCATCGCCGCCCCGAGCACCGGCACCAGCACCCACGGGAAAGGGAACGGCGAGGACGGCGAGATGACCACGGCCGAGGCCAGGATCAGCACGACCCCGCCGACGCTCAGCCCGGCACGGAACCGGTCGGCGAGCACCGCCCGGCCGGCGACGACGGCGACGAGCGCCCCGGCCAGCAGCTCGCCGGCCCGCGCCAGGGTGTCGAAGTAGGCGGCCGTCGGAGCCGTGCTCGTCCGGTAGGCCGCCCAGGCCAGCGAGATCGCGATGCCCGCGGCGATGAACCAGACCAGCCGCTGCGGCCGGTGGCGGACGTCCAGGAGCCGGAAGCCACCGAGCAGGAGCAGCGGCCAGAGCGCGTAGAACTGCTCCTCGATCGACAGCGACCAGTAGTGCTGCACCGGCGAGACCGGCCCCTGCGCCTGCAGGTAGTCGCTCCCCACGGCCACCAGGTGCCAGTTCTCCACGAACAACGCCGCGGACAGCGCATCGAGGGCGGTCTGGTTCGCCCGCGGCAGGAAGAAGAGGACGTACCCGGCGGCCACGGTCACCGCCAGCACCACCATCGCCGCGGGCAGGATCCGCTTGGCGCGCCGGAGGTAGAAGTCGCGGAAGTTCACCCTGCCCGTCGAGGCGAGCTCGCGCAGGAGCAGCGAGGTGATCAGGTACCCGGAGATCACGAAGAAGACGTCGACACCGATGAACCCGCCGTGCGGCCAGCCGAAGACGTGATCGGCGACGACCAGCCCCACCGCCACCGCGCGCAGTCCCTGGATGTCGGAGCGGAAGCGCGGCGGACCACCGGGAGGCCGAGGCGTGGTCCTGGTCGCCGCCTGATCCCACCCCGACATAGGCACGAAGGTACTGGGACAAAGAAGTTCTCGTGATCAGGAACGGCATCGGGCTCCGCAGCCCGGGCAGACCCCCCTACCTGCTTGGTCGCGGCGGGGCGCCGTCCGCTCGCCCCCGACGGGGTCGAGCGGAGGTCAGTGCCCGGCGAAGCGGACGTCGCTGATCGCGGTGAAGTCGCGGACCGCCGCGTCGTTGCCGGTGCCCCCGATCTCCAGCACCACCCGCCGGGTCGTGACGCCGTCCGGGGGCTCCAGCTCCGCCGCCGTCGGGCTCGGTGACGCGATCGTCTGGCGCACCGGCTGTCCCTCGTCGAACCGCCACACCACCTCGGTGACCGTGCGGTTCTCCAGGAACCGGTCGGTCCCGTCGGCCGGGTCGACCTTCGCGTACCCGGGCACCAGCCCGACCGATGTCACGGTGACCGGTGCGCCGAAGTCGTAGACCAGCTGCTGGCCCACGGCCGAGCCCGCGCACCGCCAGGCCGTCGCGCCGACGCCGTCCAGCGTCAGCTCGGGGTCGTAGGTGACCGCGTTGCCGGCGGCGTCGACACCGGGCGGCGCCTGGCAGGTCGCCCGCACCGACACCGGCTGCAGCGGAGCCGAGGTCGCCGATCCGGCCGCGGTGTCGGTGCCGCCCTCGGTCGCGGTACCTCCGCCGTCCGCTACGGGTGTGCCGTCGGGAGCAGCGCCGTCGGTGGAGATCAGGTCGGCGACGAACAGGCCGCCGGCGACCACGAGGACGAGGGCCACGGCGGTGGCGACGAGCAGCCCGATCGGCCGCTCGCGCCGGCGCGGACCGACCAGCGGCACGGCCGGCGGCGCGGCCGAGAGCCTGACGGGCGGTGCGGCCGGGGGCCCGACGGGCGGTGCGGCCGGCGTCGGGTGGGCCCACGGCGCCGTGGGCATCGGGGGCTGCACCAGGGCCCGCGGCGGTGGTGGCGGGGGCGGCGGCGGAAGCGCGGGGGCCGGCGCGTCCTCCGCCAGCCACGCCTGCGGGCCGACGCTGTACTCGGGCGTGACCGGTGGCGCCGCGGCCGGCCAGGGCGGGGGCGCACCGAGCGGCGGCGGTGCCGGCGGCGGGTTCGACTCCGGTCCGGCCGGTGACTGCCCGCCGACCGGGTATCCGGGGCCGTCGCCGGCCGGGTTCCGCGGTCCGCTCCCGCCCATCCGTCGTCGCCCCTCTCCGGTGGCCGGCGTCGCGGCGACGGCCCTCTTTCCGCGCACAGCCCGGCCGGGCCACGATATGTGGTGGAGCCCTCGGGGCGGTCCTCCCTCGCCGAGGGCGCGCGTCAGCGGAGGAACGGCCGGGCGGCGCCCCCGCACGCCCCCGGCAGCCCCGACCCTGCGCCGGCATCCGGTCCGCCGGCCCGGCTCGTAGGATCGTTGGCCAGCGGGCACCCGGCCCACCTGTCCGGCACCACCGGGTCCGCACGACTGCCGAAGGGACACCGGTGCCCTCTCGCGTTCGCCGGGCAGCGCTGCCGGCCCTCGTCGGGGTCCTGACCGTGGTCGTCGCGATAGGAGCCGTCATCGCCGCGCGTTCGACCGGATCGTCCGACGCCCCGGTGGATCCCCTCCCCCGCGCCGTCGTCGCCGAGTACTGGCGTGCCGACGGCTCACCGCGGCTGACCACGGCCAGCGACCGGGTGACCGTCTTCTTCCTCGCCTTCGCCACCAGCGCGGAGCCCGGCACCGGCCGGCTCGAGTTCGACCCGGACCAGGGCAGTGGCGTCACGCCCGAGCAGCTGCGCGCCGACATCGCGGCGGTCCAGGCCCGCGGCGCCGCGGTCCTGCTGTCCATCGGCGGCGCCGAGGACGGCGGGATCCGGATGCGCACCGACGACCAGGTCGACGAGGTGGTCGGCAGCGTCACGGAGATCTGCGACCGCTACGGCTGCGACGGCATCGACTGGGACCTCGAGCAGCAGGGCGCGGGCACCGACCTCGACTCCCTGGTCAGCGCCAGCGCCCGGCTCAAGGCCGCCCGGGGGCCCGAGTTCGCCGTCACCGTCTCCGCCGAGCCCGGCCTGCGGCTGTACGAGGACCTCGCCCTGGCCGAGGGCGAGGCCACGGTGGACGGCCGGACGTGGCGCGGTCACGTCGTCGACCTCTACGGTCCGCAGTTCTACGACTTCGCCCAGACCGCAGAGCAGCGCCGGGCCGACATCGTGGCGACGGCGCTGCGGATGGCCGACCGCGGCCTCCCGCCGTCCCGGTTCGCCATCGGCACGACCTACGCCGCCTCCGCCCTGGGCGCGCCGGGCCAGATGCCGGTCGAGGAGTACCTCGCCGCCTACCGCGCCCTGGCCGACGCCGGCCACCGCATGCGGGGCGCCTACGTGTGGGACATGACGATCGAGAGCGTGCGGGGCTATCCGTTCGCCGAGGCCTTCGGCGCCGAGCTCGGCACCTGATCCCCGGCCGGCTCGGGGAACTGGAGGATCCGGCCGGTCGCATCGGGCCGCACCTCGGTCGCGGCGCAGAGACTGCGCTCGTTCATGGCGTCGACGATCGGCTGCAGCGCGTCGATCGAGTTGCGGGTCGCCTGCCCCAGGCCGTCGTGCATGGTGATGATCGAGCCGTTCCGCATCGGTCCCACGACGTTGGCCGCGATCTCCGCGGCGGAGATCCCCTCGGTGTCGTGGGCGTCGATGAGGTTGTCGCTCGGCTCGTGACCGAAGGACATGACCAGCCGCAGCCCCAGGCTCTGCGCGACGTCGTCCACCTGGCGGTTCACCGCCCCGTACGGCGGCCGGTAGAGCTGCGGCACCGGAGCGCCGTTGGCCACCAGCAGGTCGTTGGTCCGCCGCAGCTCCTCGCGGATCTGCTCGGCTCCCCACGGCACCACCCGGTCGCCGGAGGGCAGCTCCCCGGTCGTGAGGTTCGCGTGCGACTGGGTGTGGTTGCCCAGGACGTGCCCCTCGGCGACGGCCCGGCGGACGAGCTCCCCGCGGCCCTCGATGTTGTGCCCGCTCCAGAAGAAGACGGCGGTCAGGTCGAGGGCCCGGAGGCGGTCGAGCAGCTCGGCGCTGTGCTGCCGCGGCCCGTCGTCGAAGCTGAGGACGACGAAGCCGCCGGAGCAGTCGCTGACGAGCGGACGGACGGCCTCGGGCTCGCCGGCCGACGACGCGCCGGCCGACGCCGAGGTGTTCGCCGACACGTCGGAGACCGCCCGGTAGCCGGCGTAGGTCAGCCCGAGCACGACCGCGAGCGCGATCAGCAGCGGCCGCCTCCAGCGGCCACCGCTCACCCGGACACCTGCCGGTAGACCAGCCACGCGTCGGCGTCCGCGACGCCCGAGGCCGGGATCGTCGCCACCAGTTCGTAGTCGGTGTAGTTGTCGCGCAGCGCCGTCAGGACGACGTCCTCCATCGCGTCCTCCGCCGGCGACCCGGTGCCGGCCGAGTGCAGCACGATCGTCTCGTAGTGCAGGTCCTCCACGGCCACCCGGACGGCGTCCTCGCCGCGGGCGTAGAGACCGTAGGTGTCCTCCCACTGCACCGCCGGCAGGTCGCTCGTGTGGTATTCGAGCGCCTCTGCGGCGGTGCCGCTGGCCAGGTAGAGCCCCGGTGCGGGGTCCGTGACGATCTGGGCGACGACCGGCCGGACGTCCGGCCACGCCGCGTAGACGGCACCCGACCGGGAGACGGCGAACAGCACCAGCACCGGCAGGATCAGCAGCACCGGTCCGAGCCGCCACGCACCCCGCGACATCCGGGTGAGCGCGAGGCCGGCCAGCGGGGCCAGGAACAGGGCCGAGTACGCCAGGTTCCGGTCGAACGCCACCGCCTCACCGGTCCACAGCTGCGCCGCCGGGAACAGCGCGCCGCCCGCGAGCAGCGCCGCGACCAGCAGCGCGTTCCGCGTGCCCGTGCCGGCGAGCAGCACCGCACCGGCCACCGCGAGCAGGACCAGCACGCCGATGTCGAGCGCCAGCCAGCCGGCCAGCCCCGACCACGGGCGCGGGCTGAGCGGCGCGTCGCCGACGAGGTCGGTCCAGGCCCGGCCGGCCGGGCCGGCCCCGAGCAGGTGCAGCACGCCGGTCAGGAGCACCGCCGTGCCGCCGACGACCGCCGCCCGGCGGACCGTTCCGGTCCAGCCGCGCACGCCGGTCCGGCGGTGCGCACCGGTCCGGCGGTGGGCGCCGGCCATCGCGGCCCCCGCCACGAGGACGACGGGGGCCAGGAGGGCGGTGGAGTACTGGAGCACGGGCACCAGGGCCAGCAGGGCGCCGGCCGCGAGCGCGGATGCCGCACCGCGGCGCGTCGCGATCAGCCAGAGGGCGGCAGCGAGGCCGGCCAGCGCCACCGCGTCCGGCGTGCCGAGCCCCCCGACGAACACCACCGGAGCGCTCAACGCGAAGGCGGCGGCCGCGAAGACCCCGGCCCGGTGCGGGAAACGCGCCGCCACCGCGGCCGACAGCAGCACCATCGCGGCCACCACGCAGCCCAAGCCGAACGCGCGGACGAGGAACAGCCCGCCGACGCTGTCGAGCACGGCGGCCAGCACCGGGTACAGGAACGGGGCACCGGGCAGCGCGTCGCCGGGCACGACCGCCGTGGCCGGCGTGACCCACTGGGAGATCAGCTCCCGGCCGGTGTTGATCGCGAGCGCCTCGTCGGTGGACGCGCCGTTGCGCAACCGCAGCGCCAGCCCGGCGAGCACGACGGCCAGCAGCACCACCGGCAGCCGGGTGATCCACCGGCGGGTGCGCGGGTGGATCAGCCGCTCGGGCAGGCTCAGCAGCAGCGCGTCGTGCCAGTGCGGTGCGCGGTAGGCGCCGGTCGGCGCGGACGTCGTGACGGTCATCGCCGCCCGGTCTCCAGCGACGGCGGCAACGTCTCGTCACGGTCGTTCTTGGGCAGGATGCGGCGCACCGCGAGGCCGAGCATCAGGACCGTGACCGACGTCAGGAGAGCGGTGGCGCCCATGAACCCGTCGTGGGTCACCTCCTCGAGGAGAGCGGCGAAGCCGGCGGTGTCCATCAGGTGATCCACTCGGTGTCGGCGCCGTGCAGCGCGCGGGACAGGGCCTGCCAGTTCACGACCGACTGGCACAGGTCGTAGACGATCATCGGGAGCAGGAACGCCGCGTAGCGGCGGCCTCGCCGGCCCGCTCCCCAGGACGCCAGCACCTGGTCGAGGACGAAGACGGGGATGATCACCAGCCAGATCAGGTGCAGCGACGGCTCCTCGAGGGCCAGCGCGTACGACCAGGCCAGGACCATCAGCAGCGGCACGATGCTCCGGAAGTACGTCCACCCCTGGACCAGCCAGGCCTTCCGCGTGTGCTCCACGAAGCCGTACGTCATCAGCGTCTCGAGCGTCCCCCGCTGCCACCGGAGACGCTGGGTCCGCCAGTCCGACCAGGTCGGCATGATGTCGGTGACCACCTGGCAGTCCCGCGCGCAGCGCGGGTCGTAGCCGAGCCGCTGCAGGGCGACGGTCAGCTCGTAGTCCTCCGTCAGCGACGCCTCGTGGTAGACCTGCCCGGGCACGCCCGGGAGCAGCGCGGAGCCGCGGGCGTCGGCCACGGCGCGCAGCGCCTCGACGGTGAACATCGTGGCCGCGCCGGAGAGCACGTGGATCCGGCCCGCACGGCGGTGCACCGTCCGCAGGCCCTGGCTGTACTCGATCTTCTGCAGCAGGCCGATCCGGGACGGGTGGTCCTCGGCCACGTACGAGCCGCTGATGCCACCGCGCTGCCGGTAGGCCTCGAAGTACCGCATCCCGCGCTCGATGAAGTCGGGGCTCAGCCGGCTGTCGGCGTCCATCGACAGGACGACGTCGTCCGGCTCGAGCGCCGCCAGCACCCGCGCCAGCCCCTGGTTGAGCGCGCCGGCCTTCTTGGCGGTGTTGCCCTGCGTCTCTAGCACGTCGACACCCAGCGCGCGGGCGATCTCGACCGTGCCGTCCGTGCAGTTGTCGGCGGCGACGAGGATGCGCTGGGGCGGCCTGGTCTGCCTCCGGAGGCTGGCGATCGTCTGCGCGATGCCGACTTCCTCGTTGTGCGCCGGGATGACCGCCGTGACCCGGGCCGGCTGGCGCGCGTGGGAGGTGCGGGGTTCCGGAGCCGCCACGGGCGGGGCCAGGACCGCGGTGTTCGACTCGAAGCGGTATCGCCTGGGGAGCTCCGGCGCGAGCGTGCCGCCCGCCTCCGTAGGACGGGTGCGTCCCTCCGCTGGGCGCGTTGCAGCGCGGTCGATTCCTGCAGTCCCCAACGAATCCCCCCGAATGCCGTGCTGCCTGCGCGTGTGCGCTGCGGCCTCACGGTTGCGTTCCATGCGTTTCCCGGTCACCGCGGACGATGAGCAGGCACCGAGAACGTATGTCGGGACGGGCCGGGTAGCAGCCTTTGTCGGGAAGATCTTTGTGCGCTGAACTTACTACGTAGCGTGATGGCAACTCGCAGTGATCGGGCTGTGACGTGCACATATGCCGTCGCAGACCGTCACCGGACGCGCTTTAGGCCTTCGCTCGTAACTCTCCGTGACCACCCGAACAAGGGTGGCCTCGCGTCTTCACGAAGCGCTCCGGCGCCATTCGTCCACCATTCCCGGCGCGCGCATTTCCGGGTCGGCACAATGGCGGTCGGGGGCCGCCCGACCCGGTCGCGACAGCGCCGCCCGCACCCACGAATTGCCTGGTGAGAGCACCGGGACCGCGGAGAACCCCGCCCGGCCGGCGACGGTCCGCGATGAAGCCCGCCGATGCTTGGAGGCCGGCACCGCGCAGGTCGGGCGGGATGAATGCCGCCCGACTCCACATGCGCACGCCGTCGCGAACAGGTCGTGCACGACCGGTCGACCCGGCGTGCCCGTGCGGCCGGGTGCTTCGCGCGCACCGTCGTGCTCGGCACCCCGCGGGAGCTACCCGGCGCCGGATGGGCGTTCCAGCCATGGCGCGCGGACGACCGGTGCGACACGCCCATGTGACGCAAGTCATGCCGGGTAGCCGGGAAGCGCCACCCGATCGGGGGACGGGCGAGCGCCCGCTGCCCGACGACGGCGGCGCCATCCCTACGACCGGGAGGTCAGGCCGCCTTGGGCGCCAGGCGCAGGCGCGCCCAGAAACCTGTCGTCCTCGTCGGCTCCTCGCCCGCCGACCGGCCACCGTCGCCGTCGTCACCTGCGGCGACGAGTTCTCCGACCGCGCGGACGGGCACCGCCACCGGCGCGTCCTCGGCGTCGATCCGCGCCGGCCGGTACCCGGGCGGCGCCACGGGGAGCAGGCGGTGGGCGTCGGACGGCCCGTAGGCGGACGGCGGCGCGGCATGCCGACCGTAGGCCACGACCTCCGGATCGTGGAGGACCGTCGCGACGCTCATCGGCTCGGGCGTCGGCTCGGCGTCGGCGTCGGCGGGACGACCGATCAGCCGCGTCGACGGCAGCCCTGCGGAACCGGGCGAACACTCCATACCTGCCTCATCGGCAGCCGAGGGCCGGAGCGTGACCATGCGGGGGAACCGGAACGGGATGCGCACGGACCCGGCGGCCGGCGCGGCTCCCCCCTCCGGGTGACCCGGCGCCCCGCATCGCTGAAGCCCGCCCGTTCCGCGGCCGATGTCCCCGACATGGACCAGCGAGATCTGACGGGTGTCGCGCGGCGCCCCGGCCCCGCGCTGTTCCTGACCATCGGCCTGGTGGCGCTGTTCGCCACCGGGATCGGTCAGCGGCCGGCCGGTGCGGCATGGGACCGGACGTACGACGTCGTCCTCTACAACCTGCCCTACCTCGCCGCCGCGGCGGCGTGCGTGCTGGCGGCGCGCCGGGTGCGGACCGAGCGGATCCTCTGGTTCGCGCTCGCCGCCGCACTGACCCTCGGCGCGGTCGGCAACGTGCTGCGCGTGCTCTCCGCCGGCCTGCAGGGCAACGAGCCGTCGTCCACGCTCTCGCACGTCGTCTCCTTCGCGGCCTACCTGCTCGTGTACGTGCCCCTCGTCGTGCTGATCCGGACCCGGGTGCCGCGCTTCCACCCCAGCATGTGGCTCGACGGCCTCGTGGCCGCCCTCGGCAGCCTGTCCGCCGGGGTCGCCTTCCTCCTGGGCCCCTACCTCCGCACCGCCCCCGGCGGGACGCCGGTGGCCGCCGTCGACCTGGCCGCCCCGATCACGACGGTCCTGCTCATCGCCGTGCTCATGGCCGTCAGCGGCATCCTCGGCGTGCGCCTGGACCGCACGTTCGTGCTGCTCGGCGCGGGGCTGGGTGCTCTCTGCGCCTCGGACCTCATCCTGTTCGCCCTCAAGATGCGGGGCACCTACGTCGACGGCGGCCCGCTCGAGCTGGGCTGGCTCGCCTGCGTGATCCTGACCGCCACGGCCGCGGAGAGCGCGGTCGAACGGCCGGCTCCGGTCGACGACACCAAGTCCCGCATCGGCTGGCGGCTGCTCGCCGTGCCGCTGGCCTGCCTCGTGGCCAGCCTCGTCGTGCTGAGCCCGGGCCGGTCGGCGCCCGTGCCCGACATCGCCGGCTGGCTGGCCATCGCCTGCGTGCTGGCCGGCGTCGTCCGTATTGCCGTCACCTTCCGCGAGGTCCGCGGGTACAACCAGGTCAAGCTGGAGTCTCGGACCGACGAGCTCACCGGCCTGGCCAACCGCCGCGCGTTGCTCGAGCGGGCGCAGCGGATCGTCGCCTCGGCCACCCCGGAGCGGCCGGCCGCGCTGCTGCTGCTCGACCTCGACGGGTTCAAGGAGATCAACGACAGCCTCGGCCACTCCGCCGGCGACGACCTGCTGCGCCAGGTCGGCCCGCGGTTGCGCAACTCGCTGCGGGCCGACGACGTCCTGGCCCGGCTGGGCGGCGACGAGTTCGCGGTGCTGATGCCGGCCGCGGAACCCGCCGAGGCGTGCGCGCTCGCCGAGCGGCTGAGCGACCTGCTGCACGCGCCGTTCACGGTGGCCGACGTCCGGCTGCACGTCGGCGTCAGCGTCGGTGTCGCCACCGCGCCGGCACCGGCGGCGACGGTCCAGGAGCTGCTGCACTGCGCCGACGTCGCCATGTACAGCGCCAAGCGCGCCCGCGAACGCGTGCACGTCTACGTGCCCGACCCGGTCACGGGCACCGCCGGCAGCGACCGGCTGCGCACCATGGAGGAGCTGCGGACCGCCCTCGACGGGGACGAGCTCCTCGTCTACCTGCAGCCCCAGATGGACCTGCGCGACGGACGGGTCGTCGGCGTCGAGGCGCTGGTCCGGTGGGCCCACCCCACCCGGGGCCTGCTGTCGCCCGCCCACCTGCTGCCGGCCGCCGAGCAGGCCGGGCTGCTGCGGCCGCTCACCGACCGGGTGCTGGAACTGGCGCTCACCGCAGCCGCCCGCTGGTGGCCGGACCGCCAGGTGCCGGTGTCGGTCAACCTGTCGGCGACGAACGTCACCGACCTCGACCTGGCCGGCAAGGTCGCCGCCGCGCTGCACCGCCACGGCCTCCCCCCGCGGGCGCTCACGCTGGAGCTGGTCGAGGACACCCTCATGGCCGACCCCGAGCGCGGCCGCGGGGTGCTCGCCGACCTCCGGCGCTCCGGCGTCCGCACCTCGATCGACGACTACGGCACGGGCTACAGCTCACTGGCGTACCTGCGGCACCTGCCGGCCGACGAGCTCAAGCTCGATCGCACGCTGACCGCCGACGTCGACCGCGACCCCCGGGCGGCGGCGATCGTGCAGAGCACCGTCGCGCTCGCCCACGCCCTCGGCCTGAGCCTGGTGGCCGAAGGCGTCGAGACCCTCGCGACGAGCGCCACGCTCGCCCGCCTCGGCTGCGACGTCGCCCAGGGATACGCCATCGCCCATCCCATGCCGGTCGACGACTTCCTGCGCTGGCTGGCTGCCTCGGACTCCGGGCTCGTCGACGAGGCCCTGATGCCCCAACTGAGTCGGGGTCCGGCCCGGGACTGACCTGCCGCTGCACGGCGGTGACCTGCGCGTCTGCTGGGCGACACGCCGGAGTAGGTCAGCACGCTGCGCGGTCGAATGGGGACTATGGGCGTGTGACGGCCTCCTCCCCCACCCGGGAACTGCTCGGAAACCGCCCCGTCGGGTGGCGCGACCTCGCACCGGAGATCGTCCGGCAGCGGCTGGTGATCGAGGGCGTCCCGGCCCGGCCCGTGGACGACGCGCAGATCCGGGCGTACCTCTCCGCACTGTCCCGCGAGGTGGAGATGGTGCAGCTCATCGAGCCGGTGACGCACCGCTCCGACCTGTACGGCTGGGCCGGGTGGATCCACTGGGAGACGTCGGGGGCGCACTTCTACGCCTGGGAGCAGCCGCGGCTGTTCTTCTCGGTGGACATCTACACGTGCAAGGCGTTCGACCCCGACGTCGCCGTGGCCTTCACCACCGACTTCTTCGCCGCCCGCACCGTCGTCGCGAAGTCGTTCTGACATGACCCTCCGGCTGCTCGTGGCGGACTCCCCCGCCGAGCGGGATGCCGCACGCCAGGTCGAGGCCCGGGTCTTCCTGCAGGCGTTCGGCAACACACCGGAGGTCCTGGCGGAGGAGTACGGCCCGTACGAGGCGCGGTCGCGGTTCGTCGTGGTGATCGACGACCAGAGCGGAGCCGCCTTGGGCACCGCACGACTGATCGTCCCCGGCGCGAGCCCGGTGAAGACCCTGGTCGACGTGGCCGGCGAGCCGTGGCAGCTGCCCGTGGCGGACAGCCTGGGCGCGGTCGGCCTGGAACCGGCGACGGTGTGGGACGTGGGCACCCTGGCCGTGGACCCCCGGTACCGCGCCGGCGCGGCGGGCGCCGAGATCAGCGTGGCCCTCTGCCACGGCCTCTGGCGGTACGCCCGCAACTGCGTTGTCCCGGGCTTGGTCACCATCGTCGACGACCGGGTGCGCCGGTTGCTGCGCGCGATGGGCGTGCCCTGGCACCCGATGGCGGGGGCGGCGTCCCGCCCCTACCTGGGGTCGCCCGCCAGCACCCCGTGCGTCCTCGTCGCGCACAGGGCCGAGGAGGAGATGGCCCGAGCCCGCCCGGACCTGGCACCGGCCCTGGTGCACGGACGGTTCCGCTCGATCACCGTCGACCCGGCCGACCTGCGGCCGGCCCGCGGCACCCTCGCCGAGGAAACGGCACCGGCCGGGCCGGCGCTGCCGCCGCGCCGCGACACGACCGGGTGGCGGCCGCCGACGTCCCGCCGCGCGGAGCAGCTCGCCAATCCGCCCGGCGCGTGACCCGAGGCGGACCGCTGCCCGTCTGAGCGCGCCGGGTCCTCCGCCGGCACGGCGATGACCAGCCCGACCGGCTCGGCGGGGGTCGGAGCTGGCCGGAGGGCATCCGGCGACGTCCGCCTCTGCCCAGCCCCGGTGGGCAGAGACGGACGTCCCGCGGACCCAGCTGTCGGGCCCACCGCGGACACCACCCACACGCCCCCGCCCAGCCGACGCCATCAGCCGTCAGCCGTCCGGAGGCGTCCCGGCGGCTCAGCGGGTGACGGAGCGGCCCTCGCCCTCGCCGACCTGCTGACCGGCCTCGCGGGCCGCCATCCGCTCGCGCTGCGGCACGACGGTGTACTTCGGGTCGCGGGCGCTGGCCATGCCGGCGTCGAAGACGCCGAACCGGGTGAGCAGCGACCCGGCCGCGAGCAGCACGCCCGACGCGACCGCCCCGGCCCGCGTCCGCCCGGCGACGGCGGTCAGCCCTGCCCCCACGGCGGTGCAGGTCTTGGCCGCGCGCATGAGTGTCCCGGCCCGGCCCTCGTGGTACGGCTCGCTCACGATGCCGTGGTCGTGCTCGACCTTGTGCATCGCGGCCAGCTCGATCGTGGCCCCGGCGATCGCCATCTTCCGCGACGGCCCGGCCTCGTCCACCGGCGTGAACATCATCGTGAGCCCTCCGCCGGCGGCCATCGCGGAGCCGGCGAAGACGAACGGCAGCTGCTTGTACGGCGCGTGCCACGACGGCACGGCCGTGTTCGCCAGCAGCACCGCGGTGTAGGTGGCCATCGGCCCGCCGAACAGCGCCGAGACCACGCCGCCGAAGCGCTTGAGCCGGGGGAACCAGCCCAGCAGCTCCACCGCCGCCGTCGCGCCGGCCGCCGCGCTGAACGGCGACAGGATGTAGGTGCCCACCGACAGCGGCGAGGTCGGCTTGAACACCCGCAGCATGTGCAGGAACCGCTCGGGCCGGCCGAGGTCGTGGATCAGGAAGCCGACCGAGGCGATCGAGCCACCACCGGCGACCAGCCGGCCCACCCGCGTCAGGTTCGGCCGGTCGGTGAGGTCGGCGACCGCGGCGAGGATCGCCGAGGAGCCGGCCGCGCCGCCGAGGAAGAGGTACAGCGGGACGTCGGGGGTCTTCCACACCGGCGGCTTGATGATCGGCCGCCCGTAGTACGACGTGAACTCGACGTCGTCGACCATCGCGACCTCGGCCGAGCGACCCCGCCGGCCACCGCCGCGACGGCGCTTCCGGGGCTTGTGCTCCCCCGGGCCGTCCGCGCGCCGCCAGCCGGCGCCGGGCGTGGTGATCCCCTCGGTCATCGCTACCGCTTCCGTGAGCCGAGGACGGCCGAGACCGCCACACCGATGATCAACGCCGCGCCCTGGGCGGCGGCCTTCCACATGGCCGGAACGTCCCGGGTGGTCACCACCGGGTCCGGCGGCAAGCCGTAGACCTCCGGCTCGTCGAGCAGCAGGAAGAACGCACCCGCCCCGCCGACGCCGTCGTTCTCGTCGCGGCCGTAGAGCCGGGCGGTCTCCACGCCCTGCTCCTTGAGCGTCGCCAGCCGGGCGTCCGCGCGGGCCTGCAGCTCGTCGAGGTCGCCGAACTGGATCGACTGGGTGGGGCACGCGGTGGCGCAGGCCGGCTGCAGCCCGTCGGTCAGCCGGTCGTAGCACATCGTGCACTTGAAGACCCGGCCGTCGTCCTTGCGCTGGTCGATCACGCCGTACGGGCAGGCGGGCACGCAGTAGCCGCAGCCGTTGCAGATGTCGCCCTGCACGACGACGGTGCCGAACTCGGTGCGGAACAGCGCCCCGGTCGGGCAGACGTCGAGGCAGCCGGCGTGGGTGCAGTGCTTGCAGACGTCGGAGGACATCAGCCAGCGGATCTGCTTGTCCGCCCCGGACTGCCCGGTCTGCGGGTCGAACTCGCTCAGCGCCTCGGCGTTGAGCACGCTGCTCTGCTGCGCGTCGGCCAGGCTGACGTCGTCCCCGGCCATCGCCGGCGACGGGCCGCTGCCCTGCCGGTCGTCACCGGGGCGGCCGAACGTCGGCATCGGGAGGTCGACGGTGCGGGTCTGCTCCACGAAGGCCACGTGCCGCCACGAGTTGGCGCCGAGCATGCCGGTGTTGTCGTAGCTCATGCCCGACATGCCCATGGCGTCGCGCAGGCCGTGCGAGTCGTCCATCGGGAGCGTGTTCCACTCCTTGCAGGCCACCTCGCACGCCTTGCAGCCGATGCACACCGAGGTGTCGGTGAAGAAGCCGACCCGCGCGGGGTGCTCCTCGACGTAGCCCGCCTCGGCCGAAACGTCGGGCAGCGGCCCGAACAGCCGGTTGCGCGCCTGCTCCCCGCCCGCCCCGCCGTCCAGACCCGGGCTCGCCGAACTGATCGACGTCATGCCGGTCCCTCTCCCGTGCCGTCGTCCTCCCGCGCCCCGGCGCGTCCTCCCGCACCGCCCACCACGAGGGTGGACGCGCCATGATCAGGGAACCTGATCGTGGCCGGGGGCAGGGGGTGGCTGTCGTCGTGGACGGTCACTGCGTCGCCCCCTCGCCGGCGTTCGCCTCGACCGGGTCGCGGCCGTTCACGCCCACCCGGCCCGACGCCACCCCGGCGCGGCGCCGGTAGGCCTCCACGAACTCCAGCAGCTCCGTCCCCCGCGGGCGCCGTCCCGGGACGATGTCGGCGGTGGAGACCTTGTCCTCCTGGATGTGGGTGTTCGCGTCGAGCGCGATGCCCAGCAGGTCGTTCGCCGAGTCGCCGGTGGAGAGCCCGCTGTAGGACCAGTGGTACGGCATCCCGATCTGGTGCACGACCCGGCCGTCGCGCAGCCTGATCGGCCGCACCCGCTCGGTGACCAGGACCTTCGCCTCGATCGCCGAGCGCGCGCTGACCAGCGTCGCGTAGTCGTTGTGGGTCAGCCCCCGCAGCTTCGCCAGCTCCGGGCTCACCTCGACGAAGAACTCGGGCTGGAGCTCGGACAGGTAGGGCAGCGTGCGGCTCATCCCGCCGGCGGTGTGGTGCTCGGTCAGCCGGTAGGTGGTCACCTGGAACGGGAAGACCTCGGAGCGCGACGGGTTCTCCCGGTTCCACGGCCCGTCGATCCGCTCGACCGTCGGGCTCGCCTGCACCGGGTAGAAGGCGTTCTCCACGACCGACTCCACCGGCTCGTAGTGCGTCGGCAACGGGCCGTCGACCAGCCCGGCCGGCGCGTACAGCCACGCCTTCCCGTCGCCCTGCATGACGAACGGGTCGTCGCCGGCCAGCGCGTCCTGCGCCCGGGCACCCTCCGGCGGCACGTAGTCCGGCCGCTTGTTCTTCTCGAAGTCGGGGACGTCGACGCCGGTCCACTCCCCGGCGGCCTCGTCCCACCAGACGTACTTCTTGCGCTCGCTCCACGGCTTGCCGTCGGGATCGGCCGAGGCGCGGTTGTAGAGCATGCGGCGGTTGAGCGGCCAGGCCCAGCCCCACTCCGAGGCGACGGTGCCCTGCTCGGCGCCGGGCTTGCGCCGCGCGGCCTGGTTGACCCCGTCGGCGTAGACGCCGCAGTAGATCCAGCAGCCGCCGGAGGTCGAGCCGTCGTCCTTCATCTGCATGTAGGACGACAGCGGCTCGCCGTCGGGGCCGGTGCCGTTGATCTCGCGCAGCACGGCGGCGGCGTCCGGCTCCTGGATCTCCCCGTGCAGCGGGTAGTCCCAGGTCATCCGCAGCAGCGCCTGGTCGCGCGGGTCGGTGGAGCCCGCCAGCCGCTCGCGCAGGATCCGGCCCAGGTGGAAGTAGAACCACAGGTCGCTGCGGGCGTCGTTCGGCGGCTCGACCGCCTTGTGCCGCCACTGCAGCAGCCGCTGCGTCTGGGTGAAGGTGCCTTCCTTCTCCACGTGCGTGGCGGCGGGCATGAAGAAGACCTCGGTGCTGATCGTCTCCGGGGCCAACTCCCCCGTCTCGATCTCCGGGCCCTCCTTCCAGAAGGTCGCCGACTCGATCATCTGCAGGTCGCGCACGACCAGCCAGTCCAGGTTGGCCAGGCCGAACCGGTTCATCCGGCCGTTGGGGTGGCCGACCGAGGGGTTCTCGCCGACCAGGAAGTAGCCGTTGACCTTCCCCTCGATCATGTCGGCGATCGTCCGGTACGAGCTGTGGTCGCCGTTGATCTTCGGCAGCCAGTCGAACCCGAAGTCGTTCTCCGGCTGGGCGGCGTCGCCGAACCAGGCCTTGAGCAGGCTGACCATGTAGTCGCGCTTGTTGCCCCAGAAGCCGGCCTTGCCGGCGGCGTCGGCGCAGTACTCGTCCAGCGTCTGGTGCTGCATCGCGTGCGGCATCGGCAGGTAGCCGGGCAGCAGGTTGAACAGCGTCGGGACGTCGGTGGAGCCCTGGATGCTGGCGTGCCCGCGCAGCGCCAGGATCCCGCCGCCGGGGCGGCCGATGTTGCCCAGCAGCGTCTGCAGGATCGACGCCGTCCGGATGTACTGCGCGCCGACGCTGTGCTGCGTCCAGCCCACCGAGTACACCCACGCCGTCGTCCGGTCGCGGCCGCTGTTGCTGGTGACCCACTTCGCGACCTGTTCGAACACCTCGGGCTCGATGCCGCAGACCTCGGACACCATCTCCGGGGTGTAGCGGGCGAAGTGCCGCTTCAGCACCTGGAACACCGACCGCGGGTGCTGCAGGGTCTCGTCCCGCTTGGGCTTGCTCGGGATCGGCGGGCCACCGCTGCCCGCGGCCTGCCCCTGGTCGGCCTCCCGGACGGCGGGGGCGTCGTCGAGCTGCTCCTGCGCGGCGGCCTCGGCCGGGTCGTCGGCGCTGGACTCCGGCCGGTCCTCCGGCTCGTACGCCCAGCTGTCCTCGTCGTACATCCGGTTCTCGCCGTCGTACCCGGAGAACAGGCCCTCGAGGTCCTCGGTGTCGACGAAGTCCTCACCGACCAGCGCCGCGGCGTTGGTGTAGGCGACCACGTAGTCGCGGAAGTAGAGGTCGTTGTCCAGGACGTACTTGATCAGCCCGCCGAGGAACGCGATGTCCGTGCCGATCCGCAGCGGCACGTGCAGGTCGGCCACCGCGCTGGTGCGGGTGAACCGCGGGTCGATGTGGATCACCTTCGCGCCCCGCGCCTTGGCCTCCATCACCCACTGGAAACCCACCGGGTGGCACTCGGCCATGTTCGAACCCTCGATGACGATGCAGTCGGAGTTCGAGAGGTCCTCCAGGAAGTTCGTGGCGCCGCCACGACCGAACGAGGCACCCAGACCGGGCACCGTGGAGGAGTGCTATATGCGGGCCTGGTTCTCGATCTGGATCGCGCCCATGGCGCTGTAGAGCTTCTTCATGAGGTAGTTCTCCTCGTTGTCGAGGGTCGCCCCTCCGAGGCTCGCTATCCCCATGGTGCGGTTGACGCGGTAGCCGCCGTCCTCGTCCTGCCAGCCCTTGCGGCGGGCCTCCAGGACGCGGTCGGCGATCATCTCCATCGCCGTGTCGAGCTCCAGGTCCTCCCACTCCGTCCCGAAGGGACGGCGGTACTTGACCGTGGTGGTGCGGGACGGGCTGGTGACCAGCTGCTTGCTCGCGCTGCCCTTCGGGCAGAGCCGGCCGCGGTTGATCGGCGAGTCCGGGTCGCCCTCGATCTGGACGATCTGCTCGTCCTTCACGTACACGTTCTGCGCGCAGCCCACGGCGCAGTACGGGCAGACGCTCTTGACGACGCGGTCGGCGGTCGCGGTGCGGGACACGACGGACTCGGTCGCCTTGCTGCGGGCGGCCGTGCCGCGCCCCAACGGGTCCGAGCCGGTCAGCTGCCGGTACACCGGCCAGCTCTCGAGCCAGGTCTTCACTCGCGTCACTCTGCCACCTGCTCCGCGGTGCGGCGCGTCGACAGGCGCGGCGCCCGGATCGGTCCGTCCGCGGCGGCTCGCCGACGATGCCGGGCGGGCGGGTACCGGGCCCCCGTGGGCCCGGTCCCCGTCCCCCGGCGTCGCGGACCAGCGGGCGGCACCGTCCCGCCGCGCCGCGGCGGAGGTGGACGACCCCGCCGTGGCCGGGAAGGAGAGGGTGGCGCCCGTCCCGCGGCAGCACCGAGCCTGCGCGCCCGACCGCAGGGTCGCGTGCAGGGATCCGCAAGGAATCCGCAGGAAGGACCCGCGTGGCGCCCGCCGGACAGCCGCCGTCAGCCGCGGGGAACCGCGTCAGCCGCGGGGCGGGGCCTCGCCGTCCGGGTGCCGGCCGGGCATCGCGGCGAGCGCCACCAGGGCGAGCACGGCGACCGCCCAGCCCGCGAGGACGAAGAGGTCACCGGCGTGCAGGCCGTGGTCCCGGGCCACCGTCAGGAGCACCGGCCCCTCGTTGCGGTACTCCCCGGTGACCAGCAGGAAGGCGAAGCCGGAGACCACCCCTCCGACGACGAGCGCGCACAGCCAGCGGAGCATCGGCCAACCGTAGTCCGGCGCGACACCCGCGGCGGCTCCGCGGCCGGGCCGGTCCGCCGTCCGGTCCCGGGGCTCACGGGCCCGCGGCGACCAGGGGCTCGACGAGCGGGGCGATCCGGTCGGCGAGGTACCGGTGGCCCTCGTCGGTCGGCTGCCCGTCGTCGACCAGGTCCGGGCCGGTCAGCCACAGCTCGGCGAGCGGGTCGGCGAAGGGCACGCCGGCGGCCGCCGCGGCGGCCGACACCGCGTCCCGGTTGGTGACCACGTAACCGGGGGCCGGCGTGGTCGGCCACACCGGGCCGACGGCGAGCAGATCGGCCTCGGGCGACACCGCCCGCGCGGCCGCGAAGGTCTGCTCCGCGGCGGCCTGGACGTCGGCCGCGGCGGCGTTGTCGTGCTGCGAGCCGGCGAAGACCACGACGTCCCAGCCGGGCCCGGCCGCCTCGGCCAGCTGGGCGAAGGTCTGCCCCTCGGGCGGGGTCCGGAGATATCCGCTGCCGTCGGCCGCCGCGACCTGCAGCTCCACCGGGGGCCCGTCGGCGGCGAGCTGCTCCGCCATCAGCTGCGGCCAGCCGACGGCGCCCTCCGGCACGGCGGTGGTGGCGTCGCCCACGACGAGGACGCGCAGCGCATCGGCGGCCGCCGGGTCCTCCGCGGACGCCGAGGCGGAGAAGCCGGGCGGTGGCGGCCGGTTCGCCAGCAGGTAGGCCATCACCGCCACCGCGACCACGCCCAGCCCCATGACGACCCACGCCCAGCGCGGCGCCGGCGGCAGTCCCCCCACCATGGCCGGGACGGTACGCCCGCGTTCCGGTCGCGGGCGGTTGTCAGCCGCGGTCGGGCAGGGAGTTCCCCGCGGGCCGGCCGGGCTCCCGGGGCCGGTCCGGCGCCCGGTCACCGGCCGCGAGGCGGGCGGCCTGCTCCCGGCGCTGCGCGGACCGGCGCAGCAGCACCTGCGCCTGCGTGCGGTCGTCGGTGCGCCGGGCCCGCTCCGCCAGGACGTCGGCGGTCTCGAGCAGCAGCGCCACCCGCCGCCGCTCCTCGGGTCGTCCACGCCGAAGGGCCACCCGGTCGGGCAGCTGCCCTGAGGTCATGCCCGCATCGTCGGTGCTCCCCGCGCGGGCCGCGACTCGGCCCGCCCACCGGCCCCGGGCACCGGGCCGGCGCCCGCCCACCCGATCGGGTGACCTCCGGCGCGGCCCACTGCAGCACCGGCCCGATCCGTCCGAGAACTCCGGCGTGACCACCCCCGATCCGGGGCAGCCGGCGGCTGCGCTCCCGGCGGCGCCCCCTGGCGGGCGCGCCGGGCTCGTCGCCGCGCTCCTCGCCGGGTCCGGGCTGGTCGCCGTCCTCGTCGCCGCGGGCTCCGGGCCCGCGCCGGCCCGGCTGACCGCTCAGGGCGGTGCCGTCGTCCTCGCCGGCGTCCTCTGCTGGCTGTGGCGCCGCGAGCGCCGGCTCACCGCCGCTCTGCGCACCAGCCGGTCCGCCGTCGCCGCCCTGGTGGCGACCAGCCCCGACCCCGTCGTCCTCCTCGACGACCGCCTCCGCATCACCGTCGCGTCGCCGGCGCTCCCCGCGCTGCTCGGCCAGGACCCCGCCGCGCTGCCCGGCCTCCCGCTGCTGCACCTCGTCCACCCCGACGACCGCCATCCGCTCGCCGGCGCGCTGTGCGCCCGGGCCGGCGACCACGGCGAGCTCGCCGTCCGCACCGCCCGGATCCGCTCCGGCGACGACCGGTGGCGGCTGATCCAGGCCACCGTCCGCGACCTGCGCACCGACCCCGCCGTCGGTGCGCTGGTGCTGTCCTGCCGCGACGTGACCGCCGGTGGGCACGAGACCGGGCCCGACCCCGAGCTGCTCGAGCTCGCCCTCACCGACCCGGTCACCGGGCTGCCGAACCGCACCGCCCTCCTCCGCCGGCTGGCCGCGGTGCAGCGTCTGCTGCCCGCCTCCCCGGTCGCGCTTGCGGTGGTCTCCGTGGACGGCCTGGCCGACGCCACCCGGCGCCCGGGCACCGAGACCGCGGTCCTGCGCGTGCTCACCTCCCGGATCGCCCGCCAGCTGCGCGGCGAGGACTGGCTGGCCCGCGGCGCGGACGGCGACTTCGCCGTCCTGGTCGACGGCACGGTCGCCGACGCGGAGGTCGTCGCCGCCCGGCTCGTCGCCACCCTCGGCCGGCTGGCCACGCCCGCCGGCCTGCTCCCCGCCACCGCCGGCGTCACCGGCCTGGCCGCCGACGTCGACCCCGCCGAGGCGCTGCGCCGCGCCCACCTGGCGCTGCGGAGCGCCCGGGCCGCCGGCACCGGCTCGGTGCACCGATTCGACGACGCCCTGCGCCTGGCCGCCGACCGCCGCAGCACGCTCGCTGCCGACCTCGCCGGCGCCCTGGCCCGCGGCGAGCTGCGGCTGGCCTTCCAGCCCGTCGTCGACGCCGTCGCGCACCGCACCGTCTCCCTCGAGGCGCTGCTGCGCTGGCGGCACCCCGAGCTCGGCGAGATCTCCCCCCAGGAGTTCGTGCCGCTGGCCGAGGAGACCTCGCTGATCACCGACCTCGGCCGGTGGGTGCTGCGCGAGGCCTGCGCCACCGTGGCCCGGCTCGCCGACGAGGAGCTCTCCGTCGCCGTCAACGTCTCCGCGCGTCAGGTGCGCAGCGGCGAGCTCGTCCTCGACGTCGTCGCCGCCCTGGAGGCCAGTGGGCTGCCCGCCTCCCGCCTCGTCGTCGAGCTCACCGAGTCGATGCTGCTGGACGGCCCGGACACCGACGAGCTGGACACCCTGCGCCGGCTCGGCGTGCGGATCGCCGTGGACGATTTCGGCACCGGCTGGTCTTCCCTGGCATATCTTGCGGGGATGCCGGTCGACCTGCTCAAGATGGACCAGCACTTCCTGTCCGGCATCGAGCAGGACCCGCAGCGCCGGGCGCTGTGCCGCGCCGTCCTCCAGATCGGCACGAGCCTGGGCCTCCCCGTCGTCGTCGAGGGCGTCACCACCGCCGGCCAGCTCGCGCTGCTGCGCGACATGGGCTACCGCTACCTGCAGGGCTACGCGTTCTCCCGGCCGCTGGAGGCCGAGCAGCTCGCCGCCGGCGACTGGCGCGCCGCCGTCGAGTCCCCGCTGACCGCGGCCGGCCGGCCGGCGGTCACCTCGTGAGCCGGCTGCGCGAGATCCCCCACGCGCTGCGCTGGACCGTGCTGCTCGGCCTGCTCGGCCTGGCGGTCACGGTGCCCGTCAGCGCTCCCGACGGCACCGGCATGCAGTGGGACGAACTGGTGCTCGGCTGCGTGGCCACCAGCTGCGGGGTCATGGCCGTGCGCCGGCTGCGGCGGATGGACCGGGTGGCCGCCCGGCCCTGGTGGCCCGCGGCCGTCGGCGCGCTCGGCTTCGCCGTCGCCCAGTTCCTGGCCGGCGCCTTCCCGGGCCCGGCCTTCGACGGGTTCGGGATCGACGACGTCGTCCTCGTCCTCGGCGCCGGCACCCCGGTGGTCACCTGCGCGATCCTCGCCCGGCGGGTCATCCGCACCCGCTGGAGCGCGCTGGTCGTCGACGGCCTCATCGTGACCAGCTCCGTGCTCGTCGTCACCGAGGTGCTGCGCACGCCGCTGGTCAACCCGGTCGGCGCCCCGGAGGACCTGCGCTCGCTGGTGCTCGTGTACGGCGCCTACGCCGCCGCCATGCTCGGCGCCGGCGGTGCGCTCTGCACCGTCTCCACCACGGCCCTGCGGCGGGCGGTGACGACCCTGCTCGTCGGTATCGCGGCCCAGTCGGCCGCCGCCGGCGCCGAGGCCATGGCCATCGTCTCCCCCAGCTGGGTGTGGACGGCGACCTCCGACGCCGCCGCCGCCGCCGCCCTGGTGACCGTCACCCTCGCCACCTACCAGGCGCCGCGGCGGTTCACCGACCGCACCGCGCGCGCCGCCGCCCCCCGGGTGAGCGTCCTCGGGCTGTCGCTGGTCGTCGCCGCCATCCTCGGCATGCCGCTGGCGATGCTCACCGGCGTGCTGCGCGGGCTTCCGCTCAGCTTCGGTGCGGAGGTGGGCTGCGGCATCGTCTTCGCGCTGATGGCCGGGCGCCTGGTGCTGCGCATCCGCGAGGACGGGCGCATCACCGAGGACCTGGTGCGCAGCGAGGAGGACTTCCGCGAGCTGATCGAGGCCAGCTCCGACGGCATCGCGATCATGGACGCCGAGTACCGGCTGCTGTTCACCTCGCCCGCGGCCCGCAGCCTGCTGGGCATCGGCGCCGACGACCCCGGCGTCTCCCTGCTCGACCTCGTCGTCGCGGAGGACGCGGCCCTCGTCCGGTCGGCGACGCTCGCCCACCCGGCCGGGCAGGGCCCGGCCCTGCACTTCCGCGTGCCCGTCGACGCCGCGCGCACCCGCGAGCTGGAGGTCACCTCCTCCGAGCGCCCCGGCGGCAGCCGCCGGGTGCTCTACCTGCGCGACGTCACCACCCGCCGCCGCCGCGAGCGCGAGCTCGAGCGGATGGCCTACACCGACCACCTCACCGGGCTGCCCAACCGCGCCCAGCTGTTCCGGGGGCTGGCCGACCCCAGCGACGCCGGGCGCTGCCTGCTGGTGCTCGACCTCGACGGGTTCAAGGCCGTCAACGACGTCGCCGGGCACGAGTCGGGTGACCAGCTGCTGGTCGAGATGGCCCGCCGGCTGCACACCGTCGTGCGGGAGGACGACCTGGCCGCGCGCCTGGGCGGCGACGAGTTCGCCGTCATCGTCACCGGCAGCATCGCCGAGGCCGAGGAGGTGGCCCAACGGATCGTGCACATCATGGGCCTGCCGTTCCGGGCCGGCGAGGACACCTTCGCCGTCGGCGCCAGCGTCGGCGTCGCGCCGATCGGCGCCGCCGGCGGGCAGGCCGCCTTCCGCGCCGCCGACGCCGCCCTGCGCGCGGCCAAGCGCGCCGGCAAGGGCTGCGTCCGGCTGGCCGGCGCGGTGCCGGCCGCCGCCGAGAGCGACCCGGACTTCCACGACGTCGTCGCCGAGGGCACGTTCAGCGTGCGGCTGGACACCGCCTGCGGCCCCGACGGACGGATCGAGCTGCTGCACGCCGTGCCCGCGTGGTCGCACCCGCTGCACGACACCGTCCGCGGCCTGGAGCTGTGGGGCTCCGCCGAGCGGCAGGGCCGCGGCGCCGACCTGCAGACCTGGCTGCTGCAGGAGGCCGCCCGGGTCGCCGCCGCGCTGCCCGACGAGCGGATCAGCGTGGCGGTCAACCTGCCGGCCGGCTTCGTGACCGCCGAGGGCCTGGCCGCCACGGTCACCGACGCGCTCGAGGCCGCCGGGTTGCCCGCCGACCGGCTGGTCCTCTCCTTCACCGAGGAGACGCTGATGACCGCCTCGGCGGCGCTGATCCCGGAGCTGGAGGCCGTCCGGCGCACCGGCGTGAAACTCTGCCTGGACGACTACGGGATGGGGCACAGCATCTTCGCCCTGCTCGCCCGCATCGCCCTGGACCTCGTGCGGGTGGACCTGGCCGCCCTGGCCACCCGCGACGACACCGCCCGCGCGCTCCAGGTCCTGGGCGCGATCGCCCGCACCACCAGCGGGTTCGGGCTGACCTCGATCGCCGGCGGGATCAGCACCCCCGCGCTGCGGGACGCAGCCTTCGCCGTCGGCGTCCACGCGGTGCACGGCCGCGCCCTGCCGCACGACCTCGGCGTCGACGACCTGGTCCACCGGCTGACCGCCGTCCCCACCGCCTGACCGCCGTCGGCCCGGGCGGCCGGGAACGGCACCGTGACGGCGGGGTGAACAGCGCGCACCCGCCCTGGTGCCGGCGGCCGGGCTGGTCGACAGTGGGCGCGTGAGACCCGACGCCCGCGCCTGGTTCGCCGACCGCACCACCACCGCCCGGTCCCTCGCGGAGGTCGATCCGGCCGCCCTGCTGCACGCCAAGCGCCGTGGCGGCCACCGGATCAGCGTCGTCCTCCCCGCCCGCAACGAGGCGGCCACCGTCGGCCGGCTCGTCGCCGACCTGCACGAACGCTGGGTGCGCCGGGTGCCGCTGGTCGACGAGCTCGTCGTCGTGGACTCCGACAGCACCGACGCCACCGCCGCCGTCGCCCGGGCCGCCGGCGCCGACGTCGTCGCCACCACCGACGTGCTGCCCACCCACGGCACCCGCCGCGGCAAGGGGGAGGCGCTCTGGAAGTCGCTGGCCGCCACCACCGGCGACCTCGTCGTCTTCCTCGACGCCGACCTGCTCGGCGACGTCGCCCACTACGTGCCCGGACTGCTCGGCCCGCTGCTCACCGATCCGCAGGTCGACTACGTCAAGGGCTGCTACACCCGCCCGCTGCAGGTGGGCGACGCCGTGGTGCCCGCCGGCGGCGGCCGGGTCACCGAGCTGACCGCCCGCCCGCTGCTCAACGCGCTGTGGCCCGAGCTCGCCGGCTTCGTGCAGCCCCTCGGCGGGGAGTACGCCGGCCGGCGCTCGGTCCTGGAGCAGGTGCCGTTCGTCGCCGCCTACGGCGTGGAGGTGGGGCTGCTGGTCGACCTGCTGCGCCTCGGCGGGCTCGCCTCGCTGGCCCAGGTCGATCTCGGCGAGCGCCGGCACACCTCGCAGGGCGTCGAGGCGCTCGGTGAGATGGCCGGGCAGGTCGTCGCGACCGTCCTGGCCCGCGCCGCGGCCGCGCCGCAGCCGAGCGGGCTGCTCACCCAGTTCCGGCACGACGGCGCGGGCTTCGTCCCCCGGACCAGCGCGGTCGCCGTCGACGAGCGCCCGCCGATGGCGAGCGTGCCCGAGTACCGCGCCCGGCTGGCCGGGTAGCGACCGCACCCCTCGGTCGCGGACCCGGGCGCGAGCGGGCAAGATCCCCGCGTGCCGCTCGACCGCTCCACCGTGCCCTCCCGCCGTCCGCTCCGGTGACCGGTCCCGAGGTCGTCGCCCACCGCGGGGCCACCGCGGAGGCGCCCGAGCACACCCTGGCCGCGTACCGGCACGCCACCGTCATCGGCGCCGACGCGGTGGAGTGCGACGTGCGGATGACCCGCGACGGCGTGCTCGTCTGCGTCCACGACCGGCGGGTCCGGCACACCTCCAACGGCCGCGGCGTCGTCTCCGCCCTGCACCTCGCCGAGCTGGAGCAGTTCCGGTTCGGCGCCCGCCGCGCCCGGCGGGACCGGTGGAAGGACGACACGATCACCGCCGTCACCGACGAGCCCGACGTCGAGAACGGTCTCGTGCTCACCCTCGACCGGCTCCTCGAGTACGTCACCGCCACCCCCGGCAGCGTGCGGCTCGCCATCGAGACCAAGCACCCGACCCGGCACACCAACCGGGTGGAGCAGGAACTGGTGCGGTCGCTGCGCCGCTACGGCCTCCTGCACGACGACCGGCCGGCGGAGTGGGCCGGCCGGCCGGCGTTCCGGGTGATGAGCTTCTCCCAGCTCGCGGTGCGCCGGACCTCCGCGCTGGCCCCGGGGGTGCCGACCGTGCAGCTGATCGGCAAGCGGCTGCGCACGGTCCGCACCGAGCTGCTGGGGGGCTCGATGACCGCCGTCGGCCCGGGGCTGTCGCTGCTGCGGGCCGACCCGGGGTACGTGGCGCAGGCGCACGCCGCCGGCAAGCAGGTGCACGTCTGGACGGCGAACTCGGCGGCCGACATCGACTTCCTGGCCTCGCTCGGCGTCGACGCGATCATCACCGACCGCCCCGACGAGGCGCTGCGCCGTCTCGGCCGCCTCCCCTGACCCCCTGACGAGCTTTTCCGCGGAAACGCGGGGGGTGCTTTTCCGCGGAAAGGCTCCGTCAGGCGGAGAGGTCGAGGCGGTCCAGCGCCGCGGCGAGGTCGCCGGGGGTGTCGAAGACGTCCAGCGCGCCGGCGCCGCGCAGTTCGTCGTCGCCGAAGCCGCCGGACCGCACCACCAGCGCCGGCATCCCGGCCTTCCGGGCCGCCTCGACGTCGAAGACCGAGTCGCCGATCATCACGCTCGGCGCGTCCACGGGCTCGCCCAGCTTCTTCAGCGCCACCTCGAGCAGGTCGGGGGCGGGCTTGCTGGACTCGACGTCGTCGCTGGTGGTCCAGGCCTCGGCGAGGTCGCGCAGGTCGAGCAGGTCCAGCGAGTGGTCGACGTGCTTGGCCTTGCCGGAGCTGGCCAGCACCACGCGGTGACCGCGCTCGCGCAGCGCCCGGACCAGGTCGCGGGCCCCGGGCAGCGGCGCCACCTCGTCGATCACCCGGTCGAACTCCTCGGTCCAGCGCTCGCGGGCCCGGTCGCCGATCCGCGCCTCCACGTCGTCCCCGCCGAGCGCGGCCGGGAGCCGATCGCCGCCCATGCCGATCAGCCGGTGGATCCGCCAGATGGGATACGTCTCCCCCAGCGACCGCAGGGCCCGGTACCAGGCCAGGGCGTGCTGGTAGTTGGTGTCGACGAGGGTGCCGTCCACGTCCAGGACGGCGATGCGGGGGGCGCTCATGAGCCCTCCCTGCCCCGCCGCCGCGACCGTCGAACCCCATCCCACCCCCGGGGGTCAGTCCGCGTGGACGAGGAGGCCGCGGACGGTCTCGCCGGCCGCCTGGTCGCGGTAGCCCTGATTCACCTCGTCCAGGGAGTAGCGGCGGGTGATCAGCCGGTCGAGCTCCAGCCGGCCCTCCTCGTGCAGCCGGAGCAGGCGCGGGATGTCGACGAACGGGTTGCACGAGCCGAACATCGAGCCCTGCACCCGGTTCTCGAACACCGTGGTCACCTGGCCGTTGAGCGTCGCGCGGCCCTCCTCGGGGCGGTCGGCGAGCGCGGTCAGCACCAGGGTGCCGCCCTTGCCCAGGCAGGCCGACGCCGCCTTGTAGACCTCGCCGGTCATCTTCCCGACCGTCACGACGACCACGTCCGCGCCGGTGCCGCGGGACAGCTCCCGGGCCAGGCTCGCCGCCTCGCCGGCGTCGGCGACCGTGCGGGTGGCCCCGAGCGACTCGGCGAACTCGCGCTTCATGGCCACCGGGTCGACACCGATCACGTGCATCGCGCCGGCGTGCACCGCGCCCTGCACGGCGTTGACGCCCACGCCGCCGAGGCCGACGACGACCACGGTGTCACCGGGCCGCACGCCGCCGGAGTAGACCGCCGAACCCCAGCCGGTGGGCACGCTGCACGCGACCAGGGCGGCGGTGTCCAACGGCAGCCAGGGGTCGATCTTCACGCAGGAGAACTCGCTGAGCAGGGTGTGCCGCGCGAAGGCGCCGATCATGCAGAACCCGCCCAGCGGCTCGCCGTCGAGCCGGTAGGGGAAGGTGCCGGTGGGCAGCTGCCCGGTGGCGATGGTCGCGCCCTTGTCGCACAGGTTCGACCGGCCGGAGGCGCAGTACCGGCAGTGCCCGCAGGCGGGCAGGAAACTGGTGACGACGTGGTCGCCGGGAGCCACGCCGGTCACGCCGGCACCGACGGCCTGGACGACGCCGGAGCCCTCGTGCCCGCCGACGACCGGGTAGCGCCCGCCGGGGTTGCTGTGCCGCAGGTGCTCGTCGGAGTGGCAGAGGCCGGCGTAGGCCATCTCGACCAGCACCTCGCCCGGGCCGGGGTCGAGGACCTCCAGCTCGACGATCTCGTACTCGGTCTCCGGCTCGCGCAGTACCGCAGCTCTCGTCCGCACCGGGCGGCCCCTCCTCGCAGTCGTCGGCGCGCCGCCGGCATCCGGAGCCGGGCGCGCCGCGGGTCATCGTGCCTGGTGCTCCAGGGCGCACCGCGCAGCCCCCCGGGCCGACCGGTGGCCGGGCCGTACCGGGCGGTCGATCGAGCCTGCGATCAGCACTTTCAGTACCTAAGGTCTACACCGTGGGTGAGCTGAGCGACCGCCGGGCGCAGCAGAAGGCACGGACGCGAGAGCAGGTGCGCACCGTGGCGCGGCAGCTGTTCGTCGAGCGCGGGTTCGACGCGGTGACGATCGCCGACATCGCCCGGCAGGCCGGGGTCGCGGTGCAGACGGTGTTCAACCACTTCCCGACCAAGGAGGAGCTCTTCTTCGACGGCCGCACCCCGCCGGTGTCCGGCCCGGCCGACGCGGTCCGCCTGCGGAAGGCGACCGACTGCCCGCTGACGGCCCTGACCGACTACCTGGCCCGGTTCGTGCGGGACCGGATCCACGCGCTCGGGCAGGCCGATCTCCGGGCCTACGTGCGCACGCTCGACGCCTCGCAGTCGCTGCGCGCGCACGAGCGCGAGCTGGTGTTCGAGAGCGAGCAGCTGCTCGCCGCCGCGCTGCGGGAGGCGTGGACCGACGAGGACCGTCGCGACACCGGCCCGACCCCGCACGACCCGACCACCGCGGCGGCGCTCACCGCCGCCATGTGGCTCTCGGCCGTCCGCGCGCTGATGGTCGGGCACCGGCCGCTGGTGGCCGCGGGGGCGGACGCCGCGCAGATCGCGCAGGACCTCGGTCACCTCGCCGAGGAGCTGCTGCGCGGCCTCGCCGACTCCGCGGAGCACCTGCAGGAGCGCATGGGCACGGTGGCCCTGTGTCAGGCGGCGACGGACTCGCCGACCGGCCGCAGCAGCGGCACCAGCACCTCGTCGACGACGAAGCCGACCTGCTCGGCGGTCAGCGGCTCGGGCATCCGGTAGCGCTGCCACCAGAACGCCTCGAGGACCGAGCCCAGCAGCCGCAGCCGCTCGCGCCGTAGCGCCTCGCCCCGCCGCGCGGCACGCTCGCCGATCTCCTGCACGGCCGCGGCCAGCGGACGGACGAGGGCCTCGTCGAGCCCGGCGCGCAACTCCTCGTCGTGCCGCGCCGCGCCCACCAGGCTGGCCACCGCGCGCTCCTCGCGGCTGAGCGGCTGCGTCCAGCGCTCGGTGAGCAGCCCCAGCAGATCGGCCCGCAGCGAGCCGCCGTCCTCGGGGAGCACGATCAGCTGGAACCGGCCCACGGCGGCGCGGGCGAGCGCCGCCATCGTGGGCCACCGGCGGTAGATGCCGGCCTTGCCGGCCCGGGCGCGAGCGGCGATGCGGTCGCTGTTGAGCCGCCCCCACCCCTCGTCGGCCAGGATGTCGACGGCCACGGCGAGCAGCTGCTCGGACAGTTCCGCGCTGAGCGGGCGGCCTGGCGTACCGCTCATGACGCCGTGCCGTTCCGGCTTGTCGTATGCACGGGCACATCCTGGCTGCTGCGTGGAGCGACCACAACGATCTGCCGCCTCGGAGTCACAGGTAACTTCTCCGCCGCCCGCGCGCGAAACGTGACCGTAACGCGCAGCTCAGGCGCCTGCGGCGCTCTCGACGTGCACCTGGAGGGTGGCTCCGTCCTCGGACAGCCAGCCCTGGCTCCGCGCCCCGGCGACCATCGCGTCCCACTGCGTCGACCAGCCCTCCACGGTCGCCCGCGGCTCGGAGGCCGCCCGCAGCGCGGCCACGTCCAGGAACGCGGTGTCCGCGTCCTGCAGCCGGCCCAGCCCGGAGCGCTCGAGCGCCTCGGCGGCCTCCTCGTCGGTGACCACGCCCAGCGCCAGGTGCAGCCGGCCCAGGTCGTCCACGTCCACCACGCGCGCCTCCGGACGCTCGTCGGCGCCCGTCACCACCTCGACGATCACTGCGGTCCTCCTCGTCTCAGACGTGCCAGGGGAATCGGGTGAAGTCCGGGTCGCGCTTCTCCAGGAAGGCGTCCCGGCCCTCGACGGCCTCCTCGGCCATGTAGGCCAGCCGGGTGGTCTCGCCGGCGAACAGCTGCTGGCCGACCAGGCCGTCGTCGATCAGGTTGAACGAGTACTTGAGCATCCGCTGGGCCGTGGGGCTCTTGGCCACGATCTTCTTCCCCCACTCCAGGGCGGTGGCCTCCAGCTCGGCGTGGGGGACGACGCGGTTCACCATGCCCATCGCATGCGCGTCCTGCGCGGTGTACTCCTGCCCGAGGAAGAAGATCTCGCGGGCGAACTTCTGCCCGACCTGCCGGGCGAGGTAGGCCGAGCCGAACCCGCCGTCGAAGCTGCCGACGTCGGCGTCGGTCTGCTTGAACCGGGCGTGCTCGGCGCTGGCCAGGGTGAGGTCGGAGACGACGTGCAGGCTGTGCCCGCCGCCGGCGGCCCAGCCGGGGACGACGCAGACGACCACCTTGGGCATGAAGCGGATCAGCCGCTGGGCCTCCAGGATGTGCAGCCGGCCGCTCGAGCCCTGCGCGTGCTCGTAGCCGTACCTGCCGCGCACCCGCTGGTCACCGCCCGAGCAGAACGCCCAGCCACCGTCCTTGGGGCTGGGCCCGTTGCCGGTGAGGATCACGCACCCGACGTCGGTGGACAGCCGGGCGTGCTCCAGAGCCGTGATCAGCTCGTCGACCGACTGCGGCCGGAACGCGTTGCGCACCTCCGGCCGGTCGAACGCGATGCGGACGACGCCGGCGTCGACGGCGCGGTGGTAGGTGATGTCGGCGAACTCGAAGCCCTCCACCGGCCGCCACGCGGAGCTGTCGAAGATCTCGGAGACGTCGTCGCGGGCGCTCATGCGCCGAACCTAACGCCCGCCGCCCGGGAGCCCCCCGGCCACCGGGTCACCTGCCGCCGCCGAGGACGTCCCCGGGGCCGCCGGACGACGCGGCCCCGCGGCGAGCGGTCTGGGATGCGCGGTGGCGGGACAGGACCGGCTCCTTCGCGGTGCGGGGGGGCGCCGCCCCGCCGACCGGGCGGGACGTCGGGAGCCGCTGTGCCCCGCGACGGACGGGTCTATGCGGCCTCTCCGGCGAGAAGTGGCCGCAACCGGTCGAGGGAGGCGGCCAGCCCCGGGTGCAGCCGCACGGCGGCGAGCCCCGCGAGGGGGACCCACGCCACCCCGTCGCTCTCGCCGTCCAGCCGGAGGTCGGCCGCCTCGAACGGCCGCGCCGGACGGGCGAGGACGGTCGTGTAGGCCCAGCCGCCGTGGTCGTCCACCGACTCCGCACCCAGGACGACGTCGTCCGGCGCCAGGCCCAGCTCCTCCCCGACCTCGCGCAGCGCCCCGGCGGCCGGCGACTCGCCGGTGTGCAGGGCGCCGCCCGGCGTTCCCCAGGTGCCGCCGTGGTGGGACCACCAGGCCCGGTGCTGCAGCAGCAGCTCGACACCGCCGGGCCCGTCGCGGTGGATCAGCAGGCCCGCCGCACCGGCCTTCCCCCAGTGGCGGTGCCCCTGGCTGCAGGCGGTCCAGCCGTCGGTCGAGGCGAGCACGCCCTCCAGTCAACCCGGTCCCGCGCCGACCGCGCGAGGTCAGGAGGTGGCGAGGTCAGGAGGTGTTCGGCGGGAAGTCCGTCTCTGCCCAGGAGGGGTGGGCAGTGACGGACGTCGCACGGGACTAGGTTGCAGGCAGGCATCCGCACGTCCGACGGAGGAATTGCGCGCATGAGCACCACCACGACCATGGCCGAGGTCCCCGGACTCGTCGGCACCGAGCTCGGCAGCAGCGACTGGCACGAGGTCACCCAGGAGCACGTGAACCTCTTCGCCGAGGCGACCGGCGACCACCAGTGGATCCACGTCGACGTCGAGCGCGCCAAGGCCGAGAGCCCCTTCGGCGGCCCGATCGCCCACGGCTACCTGACCCTGTCGCTGCTGGCCTCGCTCTCGGGGCAGGTCCTCGCCGTGAGCGACACCGTGATGGGCGTCAACTACGGCCTGAACAAGGTGCGCTTCCCCTCGCCGGTGCCGGTGGGCTCCCGGGTGCGGCTCAGCGCGAGCCTCAAGTCGGTCGAGGAGGTGGCCGGCGGCCTGCAGCTGACGCTTTCCGCCGTCATCGAGCGCGAGGGCGGCGACAAGCCGGTCTGCATCGCCGAGCCGGTCTTCCGCTACTACCGCGGCTGATCCGCGGGTGCGGATCGCCGTCTTCACCGGGTCCCACACCGGCCCGCCGGCGCACGCCGAGGCGGCGGCGGCCTTCGCCACCGGGCTGGCGAAGGCCGGCGTCGGGATCGTCTACGGCGGTGGGCACGTCGGGATGATGGGCGTGGTCGCCGACGCCGCGCTGGCAGCCGGCGGCGAGGTGGTCGGGGTCATCCCGCAGCACCTGGTCGACGACGAGCTGGCTCACCCCGGCCTGCCGCGGCTGGAGGTCGTGCAGTCCATGCACGAGCGCAAGGCGCGGATGGCGGAGCTGTCCGACGCCTTCGTCGCGCTGCCCGGCGCGGCCGGCACGCTCGAGGAGCTGTTCGAGGCCTGGACCTGGGGCATGCTCGGGCTGCACGCCAAGCCCACCGCACTGCTCGACGTCGACGGCTTCTGGCAGCCGCTGCTGGCCCAGCTGCGGCGGATGGTCGACGACGGCTACCTCGACGGCCGGCGGCTCGACGCGCTGGGCGTGGTGCGGGACGCGGACGAGCTGCTCGGCTTCACCGAGGGTTACCGGCACCCGCCCCGGAAGTGGACCGCCCCGCCGTCGTCGGCCTGAACGGCGGCGCGGGGTAACCCATCGGCAACGGCACGGTGGTCAACTGGGTGGATGCCATCCCCCCAGGTCCGCGACGCCCGCGTCGTCCACGGCCACAAGCGCGCGTTCATCCGTGCCGGGGACGGCCCTCCGCTGCTCCTGCTGCACGGCATCGGGAACAACTGCCAGACCTGGGCGGGGGTCATCGACCGGCTGGCCCGGACGCACACGGTGATCGCCCCCGACCTGCTCGGGCACGGCGACTCCGACAAGCCGCGCGGCGACTACTCGATCGCCGCCTACGCCAACGGCATGCGCGACCTGCTCACCGTGCTCGACATCGAGCGGGCCACGGTCGTCGGGCACTCGCTGGGCGGCGGCATCGCGCTGCAGTTCGCCTACCAGTTCCCCGAGCGCTGCCAGCGGCTGGCGCTGGTGGGCAGCGGCGGCCTGGGCCCGGAGCTCTCGGCCGGGCTCCGGGCCGCGACGCTGCCCGGCGCCGAACTGGTGCTCACCGCCCTGGCCGGGGTCTCCGGCCCGCTGCGCACCGGGATGCGCACCGTCGACCGGATCGGTGACCTGGCCGGGTGGCGGCGGGTGCGCGACCTCGCCGAGGCCGGGGACGCCCTGCTCGCGCTCAAGGACGTCGAGGCGCGCCGGGCCTTCCTCCGCACGCTGCGCGGGGTCGTCGACTCGCGCGGCCAGGCGGTCACCGCGCTCGACCGGCTCTACCTGGCCGACGCCATCCCGATGCTGGTCATCTGGGGCGACCGGGACCCCATCGTGCCCTCGATGCACGCCGACACGGTGCGCTCCCTCGTCCCCCGCGCCCGGGTGGAGATGTTCCCCGGGGCGGGCCACTGGCCGCACCTGGACGAGCCGGAGCGGTTCTGCGACGTGCTGCTGGACTTCATCGCCACCACCGAGCCCGCGGCGCACGACCTGGAGAGCTGGCGGGCGCTGCTGGCCCGGCCGCGGGCGGACGAGCCCTCCCCCGCCGCACGCTGACGGCCCGGCGCGCGCCCGGCCGCCGCGCTGCCTAGCGTCGGGTCCGTGGAGCACTGGGACGTCGTCGTCGTCGGTGGCGGGCCGGCCGGGGCCGCCGCCGCGCTGGCCGCCCGGCGGGCCCGCCCCTCGGCGCGGGTGCTGGTGCTCGACCGGGCCGACTTCCCCCGCGACAAGGTCTGCGGTGACGGCATCGCCGCGGAGGCGCTGGACGTCCTCACCGGCCTCGGCGTCGCCCCGGCCGCCGTCACCGACGGCTACCCGGCCGTGCCCCGGCTGCGGTTGCGCTCCCCCGGCGGTGCGACGGTCGAGCGGGCCACCGCCCGGCCGTCGTACGTGATCCCGCGCGCGGTGCTCGACGCCCGGCTGGTCGACGCCGCCCAGGAGGCCGGGGCGGTGCTGCGCCGGCAGCTGGTCCGGGCCGTCACCGTGCACCCCGACGCGGTCGAGGTGGACGGTTCCGTCACGGCCGGCGTGCTGATCGGTGCCGACGGCGCGGAGTCGGTGGTCCGCCGAGCCGTGGGCGCCGGCCGGAACCGCCCCGACCAGCTGGCCGTCGCCATCCGCGGCTACGCCCCCGAGCCGCCCGGGCAGCGCGGCGTCCAGGTCATCACCACGACCGAGCAGCGCTGGCCGGCCTACGCCTGGTCCTTCCCGCTCGGGGACGGCCGGGCCAACGTCGGGTACGGCGAGCTGGTGTCCGGCGGGGCCACGCGGGCGGCGCTCCTCGACGGCCTGCAGCGGCTGCTCCCGGGGGTGGCCGCCGACGAGCTCCGGGCGCACCGGTTGCCGCTGAGTACCGGCCGGCCGCGCCAGCCCGACGGCCGGGTGCTGCTGGCCGGCGACGCCGCGGCGCTGATCAACCCGCTCACCGGCGAGGGCATCTTCTACGCCGTCCTCTCCGGCGCGCTGGCCGGCGAGGCGGCCGCCGCGGGGGCGGGCGCGGGAGCGGCCTACCGGCGGGCGCTGACCGGCCGGCTCGGCCGGCACCTGCGGCACTCGTCGACGGCGTCGGCGCTCAGCCGCTGGCCGGTGCTGATGGACGCCGTCTTCCGGGCCGCGGCCGGGTCCCAGCGGGTGTTCGACGACGTCGTCGGTCTCGGGCTGGCCGACGGCCGGCTCACCCTGCCGGCGCTCGCGGGCGCCGCCCGCCACCTGCGCCGGGCGTAGGCCGGTCGGGCGACCGCGACCTCCACCCGGCCGCGGCCGGCGCGGGTCAGCGCAGCGCCGTCACCAGGGGGATGCCGGTGGCCCCGGAGGTCTGGAGGACGAACCCGAGCTCGGCGAGGGTGTCGGCGACCGCGGTGCTCATCAGCTCCTGCACCGCGGCGTACACCGTGTCGCCGCGGGAGTCCCCGACGCTCAACCGGTCGTGCGTCCGCCAGCTGACCAGCACCCCGCAGGAGGCGGTGTCGGGCACCAGGCAGACGCCACCGGTCGCGGCACCGGAGGCGGCGTCGTACAGGGGCAGCCCCGCCTCGACCAGCGCCGCGGCGACCTCCACCACCAGGGTGGTCAGCGGGTCGGTGTCGGTGAGCAGCGCGTCCCAGTGCTCCGGCAGCCGGTCCAGCTGGTCGCCGAGCTCGGCCAGCCACGCCCGGTCCGCCGGCGTCGGCCGGGGGGCGACGGTCCCGTCGGGGCGCGGGGCGCCGAAGACGGCGACGGCGGGCAGGTCGCCGGCGAAGCCGGCCCAGTCGGCGTCCAGCTGGTCGGGGAACGGGCCGGCCAGCACCCGCCCCGCGTCGTCGACCAGCCACCACCCGGGCGCGGTGCCCGCCGGAGCGGAGGAGGCGGCGGGCGCCGGCGCCGGCCGGACGGCGACGGCGACCGTCTGGGCACGGGCCTGCGCCTCGACCCCTCCCCGGGCGGAGCCGGCGGCCCGGCGGCCGGCCGGGTGGGTACCGGCGGTGCGGGCGGCCGTGCGCTGGGCGCTCTGCTGCGCCGCGGCGCGCGCGAACTCGTAGCGGGCGGTGGTGCTGACGCCGAGGGCGACCACCACGGCGGTGCAGAGGAGGAAGCCCAGGACCGCAGCGGTCGGCCACAGCAGCATCGCGTCCATGATCACGGGGGTGCTCCTCGGTGCGTTCGCGCGGTGGGGAAGTTCCGCGGTCAGGAGCGAAGTTACGGCGCCGCCACCCCCGGGACGGCCGGTCCGCGACTCTCCGGAACCGCCCGTCACCCGATCGTTGCGAGCGACCCCCGGAGCGGACGGTGACCCCTCCTCCGCGGCAGCGCCATGTCGACATCTACCGCCCTGACCAGCGCGAACGGGCGTCGGCGGGCGGACGGTCACCCCGCGGGGACGGGTGCGCCCGGCATGTCGGGACGGCGTCCGCGGCCCGGGACGCGGAACGGCCCGCCGGCGGGTGCCGACGGGCCGTTCGCGTGGTGGTACCGGATCAGTTGACCCGGACCTGCATGAGTGCACCGGCGGCGCTCATCCCCGTGACGGAGATGACCGTGCCGGTCTTCGGCACGTCGACGCCGGTCCAGCCGTTGGCGTCGGGCTGCTCGCCCGGAGCCACCCACCAGTCCTTGGTGTCGTCGAAGGTCGGGACGGCCGGCAGGCCGCCGATCGCCTTGCCGACGCCGGTGTCCGGGTCGTGCAGCGTGAACTTGTCCGTCGGCTGCCGCCCGAAGGTGGAGTCGTAGGACTGCACCCGCGGCCGCCAGCTCTCGCCGTTGCGGCGGTCGTCGCCCTCGTCGTCGGTCGGCTCGTAGAGCAGGCCCGGGTGGGCGTCGACCGGGAGGATCAGGCCGGCGCCCGGGTGGGCCCCGACGTTGTTGTCGCCGTACTGGGTGTTCCAGTAGCTGATCAGCAGACCGTCCTGGTACGGGAAGTGCTCGACCCAGTCCGGCCGCCGGGGGTCACCGAAGTTGTACGGCCCCGTCTTCAGCCCCGCGTCGTAGCCGGTGTAGGCCCGGTTCTCGAGGATGTAGGCGTTGAAGTACGAGTTCGTGGTGGTGCCGGTGGTCTGCTCGAACCCGTCCAGCGTCCAGGTGGTCACCGGGTCGCCGTCGATCGCCACGGCGTCGACCTGCAGGCCCGGCTCGGTGGCCGCGCCGTCGGTCCAGTAGCGGAAGCCGACCAGCGCACCGTCCGGAACGCCCGCGAGGCTCGCCGAGAGGTCGACCCACTGGCCGCCGGAGCTGCCGGTGATGCCCTGGCCGAAGTTCTGGCCGTTCGGGTCGGTCGAGGTCGACAGGTTGGTCGGGATCGACGTGAAGGTGGCGCCGCCGTCGGTGGAGTACACCGCGTAGGCGTAGTCCCAGTCCTCCTCGATCTGGTAGTTGACCTTGGCGGTCAGCTCCTGCGCACCGGCGGGCTTGGCCGCCAGCATGCTGTGGTCGAGGTCGTCACCGGAGCCGGAGTACCAGAAGTCCTCACCCTCGAACGGGGTGCCGATCGTCGTGGTGACCTCCTTCTCGGGGAGGACGACGACGGCGGCCTGCTTCTCCTTGGAGTTGTAGGCCGCGGGGCCGAGGCGCAGGTCCGCGCTCGCGCCGGGCTCCACCACCTCGTAGTTGAGCCAGCCCAGCTGAAGCTTCTCCCAGGCGCCCATGTGGATGGGCTGGGTGCCGATGCCGTCCTCGGGACGACCGGAGCTGCCGTAGGAGCCGGAGCTCATCAGCGTCCAGAAGGCGGTGCTGTTCTCCGCGCCGCCGCTGTTGCCGGAGGTGTCGTAGAGGTCTGGCAGGCCGAGGTCGTGGCCGAACTCGTGGGCGAAGACGCCCACGCCGCCGTTCTCCGGCTCGACGGTGTAGTCACCGATCCAGTACTTCGAGCCGCCGACCGGCGCGCCGCCGAGCGGGTTGACCGCGCCGTTGACCGTCGGGCCGGCGGTGCCGATCCGGTTGGTCTGGTTGTACCAGCGGTGGCTCCAGATGGCGTCGTCGCCGAGGATGCCGCCGCCGACCTCCTCGCCCATGCCGGAGTGCACGGCCTGGAAGTGGTCGATGTAGCCGTCGGCCTCGTCGAAGTTGCCGTCGCCGTCGGAGTCGTAGCGGTCCCAGACGTCGAACTGCGAGAGGTACTCGTCGATCTGCGCTGGGGTCTTCCCGGCCGCCAGCTGCTTGTCGTACCAGGCGTTGACCGAGTCGTTGACGAAGTCCCAGGTGACGGCGTCACCGAGGTCGTTGTCGCCGTAGGAGGCACCCGTGCCGGGCACCTGCACCCAGTCCTCGACCTCGCCGGTGACGGTGTAGCGGCCGGAGGAGAGCTGCTCGTAGTAGTTCGCCACGGAGTTGACGCCCGGGGCGGTGCTGTACAGCAGGGTGTCGAAGTAGCCCTGCGAGAAGTCCTGCGTCCAGATGGTGCTGTTGTCCACCGAGCGCTTCGGCGCCGGGATGGAGTTGTGCGGCAGGTCGCTGAACTCGCCGAGTACGGTCCAGATGGCGTCGCTGTCCTCCTGGGCCAGCTCGACGTAGCGACCCTTCGCGACCTCGACCACCTTGTTGTTGCCCCGCGGCGTGGCCTGGCCGGTGAGCACCTGCTCGAGGGCCGCAGCGCGCAGCTCGCGCTGCGTGTCGGCCAGCGGGCTGGGCAGGTCGTGGGCACGGGCGGGGGTGGTCGGGGTGTCCTGCACGCGTGGCGCGGCGGATGCCGTCACGGGAACCGCCATGACCAGGGCGGCACCGGCGACGACGGCCAGAGCTCTCTTCAAGGATGGTTCTCCTGCGTTCGGAGGGAGACCGTCCAGCCGCCGATGGGGGGCCACCGACGGCCCTCGCGGGCGGTCGGATCGGGACGTTAGGTGAGCCCTGCACCCATGTCCACAGAGCGATACCGACCGGTCACAGAGCGGTTCCACCCGGGAGCCGCGAACCGCCGGGACGACCTGGGTCTTTACCGTTGCGGAACAGTCGTGGCTGACTCGTCCGCCGTCCCAGCTGCTGGGACGCGGGATCCGGGGGCGGGACGCGGGACGACGGCGCGCTGCCCGGGGCGGCAGGTACGGCGAGGCATCCGGAGCGCTGGGCCCGGCCTCAAGTGCACGAACCGCCGCCACGACGGCGGGGCCGAGCACCGGGATGTCCTGGAACATCACGGAGCGGAGGGCGTGGGATTCGAACCCACGAAGAGGGGTTACCTCTTAGCGGTTTTCAAGACCGCCGCCATCGGCCACTAGGCGAGCCCTCCTTCGAGCCCGCAACGGGAGATGACGTCCGCAGAGGGGCTCGGCCGTCGACGCTACCCGGGCCGGCCGCGGCACAGTCACAGGCGGGCCAGCTCAGCTGTCGCAGCCGCCACCCGCATCGGTCGAGGCGCCCGCCCAGGCCGAGCGCGCCAACCGCTGAGCCGGCGAGAGACGGCGAACGGGGCCCCGGCACAGCTGCCGGGGCCCCGTTTCACGTCTCCCGGGCCGGGAGCCCACAGCCCGATTCCACGGAAAGCAGGCGCTGGACCTGGGTCAGGATCCCGAGTGGTCGGGCGCCGCGGGCGCGGGACCGGACACGGGGCCGGCCGCCACCGGCTGCGAGGCGTCCGTGGCGGTCGCCTGCTCGTCCTTGGCGCGGTGGATCTGCTCGTAGACGCGCGCCCGCAGCTCGGCGAACCGCGGCGAGGAGCGGGTGGTCAGCTGGTCGCGCTCGTCGGGCAGGTCGATCGCCAGGTCGTCGCGGATGACCGTCGGCGAGTTGGACAGGATCAGCACCCGCTGCCCGAGGTAGACCGCTTCGTCGATGTCGTGGGTGACGAACAGCGTGGTCACCTGAAACTTGTGCCACAGGTCGCGGATGAGGTCCTCGAGGTCGGCGCGGGTCTGCGCGTCGACGGCGGCGAACGGCTCGTCCATGAGCAGCACGTGCGGCTCGTAGGCGACCGCGCGGGCGATCGCGACGCGCTGCTGCATGCCGCCGGAGAGCTGCCACGGGTAGGCCGCGTGCGCCTCCGCCAGCCCGACGGCGGCCAGCGACTCCTCCACCAGCTCCGTCCGCCGGGCGGCGGGCAGCTTCTTCTGCTTGAGCGGCAGCTCGACGTTCTCGCGGACGGTCATCCACGGGAAGAGGCTGCGCCCGTACTCCTGGAAGACCACGGCCATGCCCGGCGGCGGGCCGTGCACGCGGGTGCCCTCGAGCAGCACCTCGCCCTCGGTCGGGTCCAGCAGACCCGACATGATCTTCAGCAGCGTGGTCTTGCCGCAGCCCGAGGGGCCGACCAGGCAGGCGAGCTCGCCGGCCCGCAGGGTGAACGTCAGGTCGCGGACGGCCTCGACCGTGCGGTCCTTGCTCTCGTAGACCTTCTTGATGCCGCGGACGTCGAGCATGGGAACCCTTCGCAGGATGTGAGGTCAGGAGGAGCGCTGCGCGCGGCGCAGGCCGTGGTACCACGCGAGCTGCCGGCTCTCGACCAGGCGGAACAGCAGCGACAGCAGGAAGCCGAGCAGGCCCAGCATGAGCATGCCCGCCCAGGTCTCCGGGATCGCGAAGCTGCGCTGCGCCTGGACGACCGCGTAGCCCAGCCCGTTCTGCGCGGCGAAGAGCTCGCTGATGACCATGAGGATGATCGCGACCGACAGGCCCTGGCGGAGCCCGGCGAAGATCTGCGGGCTCGCACTGGGCAGCACGAGGCGCCGCAGCCGCGACCAGCCGTGGAGTCCGTAGACGCGACCGGTGTCGCTGAGCACCTCGTCGACGGCGCGCACGCCCTCGACCGTGTTGAGCAGGATGGGCCACATGCAGCCGAAGGCGATGACGACGATCTTCATGCCGTCGCCGAGGCCGAACAGCAGGATGAAGATCGGCACGAGCACCGGCGGCGGGATGGCCCGGAAGAACTCGAAGACCGGCTCGGTCAGCGCCCGCACCGTGCGGGAGGTGCCGATGAGCACCCCGAGGGCCAGGGACACCACGACGGCGAGCGCGTAGCCGGCGGCCAGCCGGTAGAGGCTGGGCCAGACGTCGGCGGCCAGCCGGGGACCGAACCACTCCTCGACCAGGCTGTCGAGGATCTCCGACAGCGGCGGGAAGAAGAAGCTGGTGCTGCCGGCGCTGGCGAACCACCAGGCGGCGAGCAAGATCACCGGCAGGCCGAGGGTCATCGCGACCCGGCGGAGCACGCTCACGCCGCCACCTCCGCCCGCTGGGACGGGTGCCACGACAGCGCCCGCCGCTCGACGGCCCGGAAGGTCAGGTTGACGATCACGCCGAGGACGCCGGTGGTCACGACGATCGCGTACGCGGCCACGACCGCGCCGCTGCTCTGTGCCGTCGCGAGCAACTGGCCCAGGCCCGGCGTGCCGATGACCAGCTCGGCGGTGACCGCCAGGATCAGCGCGACGGCGGCGCCCAGGCGCAGCCCGGTCATCACGTAGGGCAGCGCGGTGGGCCAGGTGACGTGGCGGACGCGAGCCCAGGGGCCCAGCCCGTAGGCGCGCGCGGTGTCCTGCGCGACCGGGTCGACGTCCTGCACGCCGTAGAGGACCTGGATGAGGATCTGCCAGAAGGCCGCGTAGACGACCAGGAGCAGCTCGCTCTCCAGGTCGTTGCCGTACAGCAGGACGGCGATCGGGATGAGCGCCACCGACGGGATCGGGCGCAGGAACTCGATGGTGGAGGCGGTGAACTCCCGGGCGAACCGGAAGGTGCCGAGGAGCAGCCCCAGCAGCACGCCGGCCACCGCGGCGATGGCCAGGCCGATCGCCCAGCCCTTCAGGGTCTCGAGGACGGCGGTCCAGAACTCGGGGCGGCCGAACTGGGCGACCAGCTCCGCGCCGATCTCCGACGACGGCGGGAACCAGCGCCGCGGGACCAGCCCGATCCGCGGCGCCACCTCGACCAGCACGACCAGCGCGACCAGGCCGAGCAGGCCCAGCGCCCAGGCCGGGACCGGCCGCCGCCGGCCCGCTCGCGGGGAGCGGGCCGGCGGGGCGGCGGGATCGGCCGACGCCCGGGTGGCGGTCGACCCGGTCACGGCAGCAGGGCGTCCAGGTCCGGAGCCTCGTCGAGCAGCCCGTCCTCGACCGCGAGGTCGGAGAGGGTCTGCACCGAGTCGCGGTTCACCTCGGCCGGCCAGGCCGGCAGCGTCATCGCCTCGGCGATGGCCGGGTCGATCTGGGTGTACTCACCGAGGATCTCGCGGACGGCGTCCGGGTTCTCCTGCGCGTACTCCAGCGACTGCGCCATCGCGTCGCTGAAGCACTGGACGGCCTCGGGGTTCTCCTGGGCGTACTGCTCGCTGGTGAAGTACGCGGCCACGGTGAGGTCGTCGGCGGTGTCCACGAAGTTCGACGTGACGACCTGCGCGCCCTCGTCGGTGGCCAGGGCCAGGAACGGCTCCACCACCCAGGCGGCGTCGACGTTGCCCTGCTCGAGGGCGGCCGGCATCTCCGGGAACGGCAGCTCCACGAACTGGACGCTGTCCGGGTCGCCACCGGCGGCCCGCACCGACTCGCGCACCGTCGTCGTCCCGATGTTGTTCAGCGTGTTGACCGCCACCGTCCGCCCGGCGAGGTCGGCGGCGCCGGTGATGCCGCTGTCCGGGGTGGTGACGACGGCGCCGAAGTCCGCGCCCTGCTCACCGGTCGAGGCGACACCGTTCGCGACGACCCGCAGCGGCAGACCCTCGCTGGCGGCGAGCAGCAGCGAGGTGATGTTGCTGAAGCCGAACTGCGACTGGCCGCTGACGACCGCCGGGACGATGGCGGCGCCGCCCTGGCCGGTCTCCAGCGTGAGGTCCAGGCCGCAGTCCTCGAAGAAGCCCTGCTGGTCGCCCAGGTAGATCGGTGCGACGTCGACGATGGGGATGACCCCGACCGAGACCTCCTGCACCGCGCCGCCCTCCCCGCCAGCGCTACCGTCACCGGAGGCGGCGCCCGGCTCCTCGTCGGAGCCGCCGCAGGCGGCGACCAGCATCAGGGGCGCGGTGACGAGCGCGGCCACGGTGCGGCGCATGGGTTCTCCCTCGATCGACGGTCCGACTCGGCATTGTTCGCTATGCGAACAACTGTGTGCTGTACGAACGCTGGCACGTGGTCGCCGTCACGTCAATCCCGTCGTGACCCGACCGTCATCTGTACGCATGCCGCACCGGCGTGCGTGAGGCGCACCGTATGGTGGCGTCGCTTCCCCACTGCGGACAGGAGTGTGTCGTGACATCCGTGCCCGAGGAGTCTCCGGCGCCGGTCCGCGACGGCACGTTCGTGCAGTCCCTCGACCGCGGTCTCGCGGTCATCCGGGCCTTCGACGCCGAGCACCCGCGGCTCCAGCTCAGCGAGGTCGCCCGCGCGACCGGGCTCACCCGCGCGGCCGCACGCCGCTTCCTGCTCACCCTCGTCCAGCTCGGCTACGTCCGCGCGGACGGCCGGGAGTTCTCCCTGCGGCCCCGGGTGCTGGAGCTCGGCTACTCCTACCTGTCGGGGCTCACCCTGCCGGAGGTGGCCCAACCACACCTGGAGACCCTGGTCGGCCGGGTCGAGGAGTCGTCGTCGCTGTCGGTCCTCGACGGCGACGACGTCGTCTACGTGGCCCGGGTGCACACCAAGCGGATCATGACCGTGCTGATCACCGTCGGAACCCGGTTCCCCGCCTACGCCACCTCGATGGGCCGTGTCCTGCTCGCCGGCCTCCCCGATGCCGAGCTCGACGTCTACCTCGAGCGGGCCGGGCTGGCGCCGCTGACCGCCCGCACCGTCACCGACGCCGCCGAGCTGCGGCGCATGCTCCTCGCCGTGCGCGAGCGGGGCTACGCGATGGTCGACCAGGAGCTGGAGGAGGGCCTGCGCTCGGCCGCCGCACCGGTCCGCGACCGCTCCGGCGCCGTCGTCGCCGCCGTGAACCTCTCGGTCAGCGCCAGCCGCACCTCGCTCGAGCAGCTGGAGCACGACTACGTGCCCCCGCTCCTGGAGACGGCCGCGCAGATCGAGCAGGACCTCGGCCGCCGCGCACGGTCGTGACCACCACCGACCGGAGGCAGCGGAGCGCCTGGCGGCTCGTGCTGCCCGCCCTCGCCCTCGTCCTGGTGGCGCTCTGCCTGCGCGCGCCGTTCGCCGCGGTGGGGCCGCTGCTCGCCGAGCTCGGCGACGAGCTCGCGCTCTCCACCGGGGCGCTCGCCGTCGTCACCGCCCTGCCGCTGGTCTGCTTCGGGCTGGTCTCGCCGTTCGCCCCGGCCCTCGCCACGCGCGTCGGCCTGCACCGCGCCGTGCTGGTCGGCGTCGTGCTACTGGCGGTGGGCGTCCTGCTGCGCCTGGCCGCCGCGCCCGGGCTCTACGTCGGCACCGTGCTGCTCACCGGCGGCATCGCGATCGCCAACGTCCTGCTGCCCGCGGTGGCACGGGCGGAGTACGGCGCCCGCAGCGCGATCGTCGTCGGGATGATCGTCGCCTCCATGGCGGGATCGGCCGCCATCGGCGCCGGGCTGGCGCAGCCGCTGGCCACCACCGCCGGTAGCGCCGTGATCGGCCTGCTGCTGTGGGGCGTGCCGGTGCTGGTCGCCCTGCTCGCGGTGGCCGCCCTGGCCCGCGCGCGGCGCGACGTCCCGCCCCCGCCGCCCGCCCCCGGCGGTGCCCGCACCGCGGTCCTGCGCGACCGCGTGGCGCTGGCCGTGACGCTCTTCTTCGGCCTCCAGTCGCTGTCGTTCTACACGATGCTCACCTGGCTGGCCGACATCCTCGAGGCCGAGGCCGGCGTCTCCGCCGTCGCCGCCGGCGGGCTGCTGGCGCTGGCGGCCGGGCTCGGCATCCCCGCGTCCCTGGTCGTCCCCCCGCTGGCGGCGCGCCGCCCCGGCCAGGGCGGGTGGGTGCTCGTCGGCACCCTGCCGGTCCTCGCCGGGATCACCGGCCTGCTGGTCGCCCCAGCAGCGGCCCCCCTGCTCTGGACGCTGCTCTACGGCATCGGCACCGGCGTGGCGTTCCCCCTCGCCATGACGCTCATCCTGCAGCGCACCCGGGACGCCGCCCAGACCGGGCGGCTCTCCGCCGCGGCGCAGAGCGTGGGCTACCTGGTGGCCGCCACCGGTCCGCTCGGCGTCGGGCTGCTGCACGAGGCCACCGGCGGATGGCGGCCCGGGCTGCTGCTGCTCCTGGTGGTCGTGGCTGCGCAGCTGGCCGTGGGGCTCGCCGCCGCCCGCCCCCGCCTGGTCGGCGGAGCCGTCTGACCTCCCGCCCGACGGTGTGCGCCGAGGCGGGCTCCGGCGCACCGGAACCCCGCACCGGCGCACACCACCGGGGCTGCTCCGTGCGGGTCAGGGGTCGGCGGTGACGCCCTCGGGGGCCGCCGTGGCCGGGGTCCCGACGACGCCGTGCAGGTGGCAGGCGGCCAGCTGACCCGGCGCGCCGGCCGGTTGCAGCGCCGGGTCGACGTCGTCGCACGGCTCGAACACGTACGGGCAGCGGGTGCGGAAGCGGCAGCCGCTGGGGACGGCGGACGGCGAGGGGACGTCGCCGGTCAGCACGATCCGCTGCCGCGCCCGCTCCTGCGCCGGGTGCGGCACCGGGACCGCCGACAGCAGCGCCTGCGTGTAGGGCATCTCCGGGGCGCTGCCCACGGCCGCCGCCGGCCCGACCTCCACGACCCGGCCCAGGTACATGACGGCGATCCGGTCGGAGATGTGCCGGACGGCGGAGAGGTCGTGGGAGATGAACAGCAGCGTCAGGCCCAGCTGCCGCTGGAGCCGGCGCAGCAGGTTGAGCACCTGGGCCTGCACGCTCACGTCCAGGGAGGCGATCGCCTCGTCGCAGACGAGGAAGTCCGGCTCCCCCGCCAGCGCCCGCGCGATGCCGACGCGCTGCCGCTGGCCGCCGGAGAACTCGTGCGGGTAGCGGCCGGCCACCGCCGGGTCCAGGCCGACCAGCTCCAGCAGCTCGCCCACCCGCGCCGCGCGCTCGCGCTTGCCCGACCGCAGGCCGTGCACCTCCAGCGGCTCGCTGACCGTCTGGGCCACGGTGCGGCGCGGGTCGAGGGAGGCGAACGGGTCCTGGAACACCATCCCGGCCCGGCGGCGCATCTCCTTGAGCCCGCGGCGGTCCAGCGAGGTCACGTCGGTGCCGTCGAACGTGATCGTGCCCCCGGTCGGTGGCACCAGGCGCAGCAGCGCGTTGCCGAGCGTGGACTTCCCGCAGCCGGACTCGCCGACCAGGCCGAGCGTCTCGCCGCGCAGGATGTCGAGGTCGACGCCGTCCACGGCCCGCAGCACGCCCTCCGGCGTCCGCCGCAGACCACCGCCCCCGACGGGGAAGTGCACCTCCAGCCCGCGGGCGGAGACCAGCACGTCGTCGCTCATCCGCGGCTCCCCCCGTCCATGCCCTCGGTGCACCACGTCGCCGCGCGGTGCGGGAGGCCCGCGCCGTTCCCCGCGTACGCGGCGGACGCGGTGGCGCCCCCCGGGCCGCCGACCGCGGCGCGGGACACGATCGCCAGCGGTGGCTGCTCGGTCTCGCACCGCGGATCGGCGCGCACCGGGCACCGCGGCCAGAAGACGCAGCCGGGCGGCAGGTCGGTGGGCGGCGGCGGCAGCCCCGGGACGGTGGTCAGCTCGGGCACCTCGCCGTCGGGCCCCACCGGGGCGGCCAGATCGGGCAGCGAGCCCAGCAGGCCCCGGGTGTACGGGTGCGCCGGGTGCTCGAGGACGTCGTCGACCGTGCCGTCCTCCACGCAGCGCCCGCCGTACATGACCAGCACCCGGTCGGCGATCCCGGCGACGACGCCGAGGTCGTGGGTGATCCAGATGACGCCGGTACCGTGCTCGTCCTGCAGCTTCTCGATCAGGTCGATGATCTGCGCCTGGACGGTGACGTCCAGCGCCGTCGTCGCCTCGTCGGCGATCAGCAGCGACGGCGAGTTCGACAGCGCGATCGCGATGACGACCCGCTGGCGCATGCCGCCCGACAGCTCGTGCGGGTAGCGGTCCAGCGCCCGCTCGGGATCGGGCAGCCCCACCTCGCGCAGCAGCTCGGCCGCCCGGTCGCGGGCGGCGGCCTTGGAGACGTCGCCGTGCGCCCGGATGCCCTCGACCAGCTGCCGGCCGATGGTCAGCACCGGGTTCAGCGACGTCATCGGGTCCTGGAACACCATGCCGGCGCCCGGTCCGCGCACCTGCCGCAGCCGGTCGGGCGACATGGTCAGCAGGTCCTCGCCCTGCAGCACCGCCCGGCCGGTCACCGTCGCCACCCCGCTGGGCAGCAGGCCCAGCAGGGCGAGCACCGAGACGCTCTTGCCGCTGCCGGACTCCCCGACGACGGCGACCGTCTCCCCCGGGCCGACGGTGTAGCTCAGCCCGTTGACGACGTCGGCCGGCCCGCGCGGGGTGCGCAGCCGCACCCGCAGGTCCTCGACCTCCAGCACCGGCTCGGTCACTTCCCACCCCCGGCCATGAGGGTGCGCTGGCGGGGGTCGAGCGCGTCGCGGAGCCCGTCGCCGAGCAGGTTGAAGCAGAGCACGGTCAGGAAGATCGCCATCCCCGGGAAGAACGCCAGCCACCAGGCCAGCTGGATGTACCCGCGCCCCTCGGCGAGCATCAGCCCCCACGAGGGGTCGGGCGGCTGGGTGCCCAGCCCGAGGAACGACAGCGCCGCCTCGGCCAGCACGGCGAACGCCAGGCTGATCGAGGTCTGCACGATGATCGGGGGCGCGGCGTTCGGGAGGATGTGGCGGGTCAGGATCCGCCAGTCCGAGGCGCCGACCGACCGGGACGCCCGCACGTACACCTCCTCCCGCACACCCAGCACGCTGGCGCGGGTGATGCGGGCGAAGATCGGCGTGTAGACGATGCCGATGGCCAGCGCGGTGTTGCCGGACCCGGGCCCCCGGACGGCGAGGACGGCGATCGCCAGCAGCACCGCGGGGAAGGCGAAGAGCATGTCCATGAACCGCATGAGGACGTCGTCGACCCACTTGCCGTAGTAGCCGGCGAGCAGGCCGATCATCGTGCCGACGACCAACGCGAAGCCGACGGCCAGGAAGCCGACCCGCAGCGACACCGAGGCGCCGAGGATGACCCGGCTGAGGATGTCCCGGCCGAGGTCGTCGGTGCCGAACGGGTGTTCCCAGCTCGGCGACTGCAGCCGGTCGGCCACCTCGATGTCGTTGGCCCCCTCGGGGGCGATGGCGTCGTCGAAGATCGCCACGACCACGATCAGCAGCAGGAGCACCGACGCGATGGCCGCGGTGGGGTTGTGCGCCAGCAGGCTGAGCGTCTCCCGCCAGCGCGGGCGGGCCGGCCGGAGCGTGGCGACCGGGGACGTGCCCGGCGACCCCGCCGGGGTGTCCGGGGAGTTGCCGGGTTCGGGAACGGGCGCTCCGGTCATCGGCGGATGCGGGGGTCGATGGCGGTGTAGAGCAGGTCGACGACCAGGTTGATCACCAGGAAGACGACGGCGAACAGCAGGATCGCGCCCTGCAGAACCGGGTAGTCGCGGGCCTGGACCGCCTGCAGCGCGAGCTGCCCCAGGCCCGGCCAGGAGAAGACGATCTCCACGACCACGACGCCGGAGAGCAGGTAGGCCAGTTGCACGCCGGTGACCGTGACCAGCGGCAGCAGGGCGTTGCGCAGCACGTGCCAGGTGAACACCTGCCGCGTGGGCAGCCCCTTGGCCTGCGCCGTCCGCACGTGGTCCGAGCCCAGCGCCTCGAGCATGCTGGACCGCACGAACCGGGTGATGACCGAGCCGGACACCACCCCGGTCACCACCGCCGGCATGATCAGGCGCTGGAGCCACGCACCCGGGTCCTCGCTGATCGGCACGTAGCCGCCCGAGGGCAGCCAGCCCAGCGTCCCGGCGAAGACCAGGATGAGCACGATGCCCATCCAGAAGTCGGGCACCGAGATGCCGAACTGGCTGATCACCGTGGCGACGCGGTCGATGATCGACCGAGGCCGCAGCGCCGAGACGGTGCCCAGCGGGATCGCGATGACCAGCGCGACGAGGATCGAGGCGAACGCCAGCGTGAGCGTGGCCGGGAGCCGCTCGGCGATCTGCGAGGTCACCGTCTCGCCGCTGCGGAAGCTGACCCCCAGGTCGCCGGTGAGCGCCCGGCCGAACCAGGTGAAGAACTGCTCGACCAGCGGCTGGTCCAGCCCCGACCGCTCGCGCAGGGCGTCGTAGCTCTCCTGGGAGAACCGGGTGCCCAGGGCGAGCCGCACCGGATCGCCCGGTACGAGGTGCACCAGGGCGAACACGATGACGCTCACGCCGGCGAGGACGACCGCGGACTGGCCGACCCGCCGCAGCAGGTAACCGGTCAGCTCAGCTCCACGTCCTCGAAGTTGATCGCCTTGTCGGCCCGGATCGTGTAGCCGGTCAGCCCGGGCGCCCAGGCCTGCACCACGTTCGGGTTGTAGAGGTACAGGTAGGACACGTCGTCGACGATCATCCGCACCGCCTCGTCGTAGAGCTCCTTGCGGGTGTCGCGGTCGGTCTCGCTGGAGGCCGCCTGCAGGAGCCGGTCGACCTCCGGGTTGCTGTAGCCCTGGTAGTTGTTCACCCCGTCGGTGATGTGCTGGGAGTGGTAGTAGTCGAACGGGTCCAGGTTGCCCAGCCAGCCGAGCATGAAGGCGTCGAAGTCACCCTGCGCCTGCCGGTCCAGCCAGGTCGCGAAGTCCACCGTCTGGACGTCGACGTCGATCCCGATCGGCTCGAGCTGGCTGGCGATGACCTGGGCGGCGGTCACCGTCTCGGGGAACTCGTCGGTGACCATCAGCCCCATCGTGATCGGGGTCTGCACCCCGGCCTCCTGCAGCAGCGCCCGGGCCTCCTCGACGTTCGGCTCGAACGGCGCGTAGTCCGAGGCGAAGAAGTTGCCTTCGGGGATGGCCGTCTGGTTGGCCTGCGCCGCCCCGAAGCGAGCCGCCTCGGTGACCGCATCGCGGTCGATCGCCGTCGCGATCGCCTGGCGCACCTGCGGGTTGGCGAACGTCTCCCGGTCGAAGTTCATCGACAGGTACCAGTAGTCGACGCTCGGAATGCTCTGCAGCTCGACGTCCTGGTTGCCCTGCAGGGCCTCGATCTGCTGCGGCGGCACGTTGTCGGTCCACTGCACCTCGCCGTTCTGCAGCGCGGTGAGCGCCGCCGCCGGCTCGGTGATGTAGCGGAACTCGACGCCGCCGAGCTCCGGCGTACCACCCCAGTAGTCCTCGTAGGCGGCCAGCTGCGTGCTGCTGGCGTCGAAGCTCTCCAGCGTGAAGGGGCCGGTGCCCACCGCCTCGGTCTTGAGGTCGTACTCCTCCGCCGCTCCCTCGGGCAGGATCGCCATGCCCTTGAAGCCACCGATGAGCGCCGGCAGGTTGGGCGTGGGCTGGGAGACCGTGATCTCCACCGTCTGCGGGTCGACCGCCTCCACCGACTCGACGTTCTCGAACCGGTAGGCGTTCTGCAGCTCCTCGTCGATGATCCGGTTGTAGGAGTAGACGACGTCGGCGGCGTCGAACTCGCTGCCGTCGTGGAACGTGACGCCCTCGCGCAGGGTGAACGTCCAGGTGAGCCCGTCCTCGCTGGTCTCCCACGATTCCGCCAGGCTCGGCTCCATCGTGAGGTCGTCGGGGTTCGGGACGACCAGGGTGTCGTAGACGTTCTCCAGCACCTGGAAGCTCGGGTAGGCGCTGGTGGCGTGCGGGTCCAGCTGGTCGGGCTGCGCGCCGACCGCGGCGACGAGGGTGTTGTCCCGGCCCCCGCCGCCACCGCCGCCGGTGTCGACCCTCTCGCCACCGCCGCTGCACGCCGTGAGGGTCAGCGCACCGACGGCGCCGAGGGACAGGAGTCGGGTGGTGCGCACGGGAACCTCCGGGGTCGGGGCAGGTCGTCCGCCTCCGACCATCGCCCTGTTCCCGCAGGTCGGCCACCCGGGGCCCGGCGATCGTTGCCTCATCGAGACCCAACCCCGTCCGCGCCGGCGCACCGCGTCGTGCGCGGGACATCCGACGCCGCCGCGCGGGCGGCGGTCGACGCGGCCGCCGCCGGGACCGGGCTGGTCGCCGACGACGTCGTGCGGTTCGGTGCCGATCGCGTGCTGACGCCGTCCTCGGCGCCCTTCCGGGGTGAGCCTGCCGCCGAGTGAGCAGTTGTGGTCGCCGACCTGGCGGGACACGCCGCCCCGGGCGACTCCAGGCGCCCACTCGGCCGGGACCACCGGCGGCGTCAGCCGTCGACGGTGACGTCGTCGAAGGGCAGGTGCGGCTCCACCCACGGGAAGACGACGAACAGCAGCAGGGCGCAGACGGCGAGCACGAGCACCAGCGACTGCAGCGCCTTGAGGCCGCTGCCGCCGGGCAGCTGCCGCCAGATCCAGCCGTACACAGGTCCTCCGGGGAGTTCGGGTCAGCTCTCGCGCAGCGCCGGCGGACCGTCGGGCATCCCGGCCTTCGGGATGCCGGCGCCGTCGAGCTCGGCGTGCACGATCAGCCGCTGCCGCGCGGAGAAGCGCGATGGCAGGTGGTGAGGGTCAGGTACGAGCCGGTCGGCCCGGCCGCCGCCTGGTTCGGCGTGGGCGCGATGACCGAGACGTCGGCGGGGCTGACGATCTGCCGGCCCGGGATGCCGCTGGGATCGGTGGTGAGGTCGCCGGTCGCCCGGTCGCCGAGCACCCGGTAGACGAACCAGGTGTCGGCGGTCTCCACGACGATCGGGTCGCCGGGCTGCATCAGGTCCAGCTCCAGGAACGGCGAGCCCTTGCCCACCCGATGGCCGGCCAGCGCCACGTTGCCCGGCTCCCCGGGCATCGCCGTCCCCGCGTAGTGGCCGGGGCCCTGCGAGAGCTCCCCCTCGGTGGTCCCCTCGAGGATCACGCGGGCGTAGTCCTCGCCCAGCCGCGGGATGCGCAGGACGCCGAAGGCGTCCCCGATCTCCACCTGCACCAGCCCGGCCTCGGGGGCGCCGGACTCCCACCGCTCGTGCAGGTCGGCTTGAGGAACTTCTGCCCCTGGGCGATGCCCGGGGTGCCCGGCGGGACGACGAAGCTGGCGTGCCCGCGGGCCTTGAGCTCCGGGTCGACGACGGCGTTCACCACGTGGATGTCGGCGATGCCGCCGTTGGTGGCCCAGGTCTTGGTGCCGGTGAGCACCCACTCGTCGGTCTTCTCGTCGTAGACGGCGCGGGTGCGCATCGCGCCGACGTCGGACCCGGCGTCGGGCTCCGACGAGCAGAACGCCGCCACCTTCGGTTCGTCCTCGGTGCCGAACATCGCCGGGATCCACTGCCCGACCTGCTCGTCGGTGCCGTTCGCCCGCACCGACGCCGCCGCCAGGGTGGTGCCGACGATCGCCAGCCCGATCCCGGCGTCACCCCAGAACAGCTCCTCCATGGTGAGCGGGATGCCGAGGCCGGACTCGTCGAACCACTGGGTGGCGAAGAAGTCGAGCGAGTACAGCCCGATCTTCGCCGCCTCCTGCAGGACCTCCCACGGGAACGTCTCCCGCTCGTCGTACTCGGCCGCGGCCGGGCGCACGACGTTCGCGGCGAACTCGTGCACCCACTTCTGCAGCTCGAGCTGGTCCTCGGTGAGGTCGAACGACACGGGTATGGCGGTGGACTTCCTTTATCGAAGGGGGCGGATCGTCGCGACGAGGTGCTCGGTGCCGCTCGTCGCGTTGCGAACGGCGGCGTCCCAGCCGCCCCCGGCCTGCGCCGTCGACAGGGTGACCGTCGACGGCAGGAACAGCGGCTTGCGGAAACCGACGTCCACGGTGAGCGCGTCGGGCAGCCGGTTGACCAGCGCCGCCAGCACGCGGGCCTTGACCCACATGCCGTGCGCGATCGCCCGCTTGAAGCCGAACGCCTTCGCGGCCAGCCCCGACAGGTGGATCGGGTTCACGTCGCCGGAGACCGTGGCGTAGCGCCGGCCGGCGTCGCCGGGGATCCGCCAGGTGGCGGCCACCCCCACATCCCCGACGGCAACCGTCACATCGGAATCCGGCGCACCCGCGGGCGCGGTCGCGCCGCGCCCCAGGTACGTGGAGCGGCCGCGCCAGACCTCCGCACCGCCGGCGGACACCGAGGCGCACAGGTCGACGGTCGCCCCGCGTGGATGGGTGGCGAACCGCTCGGCCCACACCTCGAGGTCGAGCGCCTCGTCGGTGCGTACCGGGCGGAGCACGTCGATCCGGTTGCGCACGTGCACCAGGCCCGGCAGCGCCAGCGGGAAGGCGCGGTCGCTCATCAGCGCGAGCTGCAGCGGGAAGGTGAGCATGTGCGGGTAGGTCGCCGGCAGCGAGTCGGCGAGCGGGAACCGGCAGACGCGGGCGTACTCGGCCAGGTTCGCGGGATCCACGGTCACGCCGGTGCGGGCCAGCCGGGTGCCGGGGAGGTCGCCGCCCCGGCCGCGCGCGGTGAGCGCGGCCCGGGCGAACAGCGCCGCCATGTTCGGCGACTCCTCCAGCACCCTGGCGTTCGGGGACGGGGTGATCATCAGGCCCCCAGCATCGACTGGCCGCAGACCCGCACGGTCTGCCCGTTGACCCCGGCGCTGCCCGGCTGCGCGAGCCAGGCGATCGTCTCGGCGACGTCGACCGGCAGCCCGCCCTGCTGCAGCGAGTTGATCCGCGACCCGATCTCCCGGGTGCCGAAGGGCATCTTCGCCGTCATCTCGGTGACGATGAAGCCCGGGGCGACGGCGTTGATCGTGGCGCCGCGGCCGGCGAACTCCGGTGCCCAGGCCCGCACCATGCCGATGACGCCGGCCTTGCTCGCCGCGTAGTTGGTCTGGCCGCGGTTGCCCGCGATGCCCGACTGCGAGGAGACGCAGACGATGCGGGCGCCGGGCCTCAGCACGCCCTCGGCGTCCAGCAGCGCCTGGGTGATGTCGAGCTGCGCCTGCAGGTTCACCGCCATGACGCTGTTCCAGCGGGCGGCGTCCATGTTGACCAGCAGCTTGTCGCGGGTGATCCCGGCGTTGTGCACGACGATGTCCACTCCAGGTCCTACGCCCGCGTGATGCCGCTCCCGCAGGTGTTCCACCAGCCGCTGCGAGGCGTCGTCGGCGGTGATGTCGAGCTGGAGCGCCGTCCCGCCGATCCCGTTCGCCACCTCGGCCAGCTTGTCGCCGGCGGCGAGGATGTCGACGGCGACGACGTGCGCGCCGTCCCGGGCCATGACCTTCGCGATCGCCGCGCCGATGCCGCGGGCCGCCCCGGTGACGACGGCGACCTTGCCGGCCAGCGGCTTCTCGCCGTCCTCGCCGGTGGGCACGTCGGCCGCCGACAGGGTGAGCAGCTGCCCGTCGACGTAGGCCGACCGGCCGGAGAGGAAGAACCGCAGCGGGCTGCCCAGCGACCCCTCGGCGCCCTCCGGCACGTAGACCGCGTTCGCCGTCGATCCGTTCAGCAGCTCCTTCGCGATGGAGCGGACCAGTCCGTCCACCGCCTGCCGCGCCGCGGCCTGCGCCGGGGAGTCGGCGTCCGACGGGGGATCGGCGAGGACCAGCACCCGCCCGGAGGCGCGCAGCCGCTTGATCGCCGGCGCCAGGAAGTCGTGCGCGGCGGCGAGGTCGCCCGGCGAGGTGAGCCCGGTGGCGTCGAGGACGACGGCGCCCAGCTTCTCGCCGCCGGTCCCGCCGTCGGCCGCCACCGGCGACTGCACGGTCACCCCGGCGTCCCGGAGGATCGCCCTGACCGCGTCGCGCAGCCGGCCGGCGCCGGCCGAGCCGACCACCACCGGCCCCGGCAGCAGCGGCTCCCCGGGCTCGTAGCGGCGCAGCTCGACCGGGCGCGGGAGGCCCAGCTGCTTGGTGATCGTGGTGCCGAAGCCGGAGTTCGCGAAGTTCGTGTACCAGTCAGCCACTGGGTGTTCTTCCTTCCGAGGGACCGAGCTTTTCCGCGGAAACCCAGGGGAGGGTTTCCGCGGAAAAGCTGGGGAGGTGGTCAGGACTCGAGGATGGCGACGACGCCCTGGCCGCCGGCGGCGCAAATGGAGATCAGGCCCCGCTTGCCCGGGCCCGCCTCGTGCAGCATCTTCGCCAGCGACGCCACGATCCGGCCGCCGGTCGCGGCGAACGGGTGGCCGGCCGCCAGCGACGAGCCGTGGACGTTGAGCCTGGACCGGTCGATGGCCCCCAGCGGGGCGTCGAGGCCCAGCTTCTCCTTGCAGAACGCCGGGTCCTCCCAGGCCTTCATCGTCGCGAGCACCGTGGAGGCGAACGCCTCGTGGATCTCGTAGAAGTCGAAGTCCTGCAGGGTGAGGCCGTTGCGGGCCAGCATCACCGGCACCGCGTAGACCGGCGCCATGAGCAGGCCCTCGCCGCCGTGCACGTAGTCGACGGCGGCGGTCTGCGCGTCGACCAGGTGGGCCAGCACCGGCAGCCCCTTGGCCTCGGCCCACTCGTCGGAGGCGAGCAGCACCGCGGAGGCGCCGTCGGTGAGCGGGGTCGAGTTGCCCGCCGTCATCGTGGCGTCCGGGTCGCCCTTGCCGAAGACCGGCGTGAGCTTCGCCAGCTTCTCGACGCTGGAGTCGGGGCGCAGGTTGTTGTCGCGGGCCAGTCCGAGGAACGGCGTCACCAGGTCGTCGAAAAAGCCGCGGTCGTAGGCGGCCGCCATGTTCCGGTGCGAGCGGACGGCGAGCTCGTCCTGCTCGTCGCGGCCGATCTGCCACTCCTTGGCGGTGATCGCCGCGTGGTCGCCCATCGCCAGGCCGGTGCGCGGCTCGGCGTTGCGCGGGATCTCCGGGGCGATCATGCCCGGGCGGATCCTCGCCAGCGCCTTGAGCCGGTCCTGCACCGTCTTGGCGTTGTTGACGGAGAGGAGCACCCGGCGCAGGTCGTCGCTGACGGCGAGGGGGGCGTCGGAGGTGGTGTCGACGCCGCCGGCGATGCCGGACTCGATCTGCCCGAGGGCGATCTTGTTGGCGACGAGCACCGCCGCCTCCAGGCCGGTGCCGCACGCCTGCTGGACGTCGTAGGCCGGCGTGGTGGGCGACAGCTTCGAGCCCAGCACCGCCTCGCGGGTCAGGTTGAAGTCGCGGGCGTGCTTGAGCACGGCGCCGGCGACGACCTCGCCGACCGACTCGCCCTGCAGACCGAACCGGGCGACCAGCCCGTCGAGGGTGGCGGTGAGCATGTCCTGGTTGGACGCCTGGGCGTACGCCGAGTTGGACCGCGCGAACGGGATCCGGTTCCCACCGACGATCGCCGCCTTGCGGGTTGCCGGCTTCGCGTTCTCAGCCATGAGGACCTCCGGGGTCGGGTGCGGTTGGCCGGTACCCACAGTACCCGGTACCGTGGGTTGCATGAAACTCGAGGCGGTGCAGCCCCCGCAGCGGACGCCGGCGGCCGACCGCCCGGTCCCGGCAGCCGAGATCACGCAGGACAGCGGCGGGCGCGAGTCGAGGCGGGGCGCGGCCCGGGCCGCGGGGGCGCGGGACCGGCGCGACTCGCGGTGGGACGAGCACCGCCGCGCCCGCCGGGCCGCGCTGGTCGATGCGGCGGTGGTGGCGGTCGGCAAGCACGGCGCCGGCGTCGGCATGGACGAGATCGCCGCCGAGGCCGGCACCAGCAAGACCGTCGTCTACCGGCACTTCGCCGACCGCAGCGACCTGCACGTCGCCGTCTGCACCCGGGTGGCCGAGCAGCTGCTGCCCGCCCTCCGCGCGGCGATGCGCAGATCCGACCGGCCACGCGACATGCTCGGCGCCGCCATCGAGGCCTACCTGGCCTTCCTCGAGGCCGACCCCGAGCTCTACCGCTTCGTCGTGCACGGCCCGCCGGGCGCGTCCGCGGCGGACGCCGACGACCCGATCACCGGCCTGTCCGACCTCGTCGGCGACCAGGCGGCCGCGCTCCTGGCGCAGGCGCTGGGCGGGACCGGGCGCGATCCGGTCGCCGCCGCGCCCTGGGGCCACGCCGTCGTCGGCCTGGTCCGCGCCGCCGCCGACTGGTGGCTGCGGGCCGGCCGCCCCATGCCGCGCCGGGACCTCGCCGCCCACCTCACCGAACTCGCCTGGGCCGGACTCTCCGGCGTCGTGACCACCGCATCCCGCAAGAAGGAGGAACTGTGACGAGCACCCTGCCCCCCGCGGTCGACCCGGCCGCCCTGCAGGAGGCCCTCGACGGCCGCTGGGCGCACGTGCGCCGCGACGCCCGCGAGAACCTGCACGACCCCGAGATGCTCCCGGTCTACGGGGAGTCGATGCAGGCCGCCCGCGAGCGGGTCACCCGCATGGCGCGGAAGCTCGCCGAGTCCGGCCGCGTCACCCTCGGCTTCCCCAAGGAGTTCGGCGGCGAGGCCGACGCCGGCGGCTCGGTCGTCTCGATCGAGATGCTGGCCTTCACCGACCTGTCGCTGATGGTCAAGGCGGGCGTCCAGTGGGGGCTGTTCGGCGGCGCCGTCCAGCTGCTCGGCACGCGCCGGCACCACGAGGCCTACCTGCGCGACATCATGAGCTTCGACCTGCCCGGCTGCTTCGCCATGACCGAGACCGGCCACGGCTCCGACGTCCAGCAACTGCGCACGACGTGCACCTACGACCCCGCGACGCAGACGTTCGACCTGCACACCCCGCACGAGGCCGCGCGCAAGGACTACATCGGCAACGCCGCCGAGGACGGCCGGATGGCCGTCGTCTTCGCCCAGCTGGTCACCCAGGGCAAGAACCACGGCGTGCACGCCTGGCTGGTGCCGATCCGGGACACCGACGGCGCCCCGATGCCGGGCGTCACCATCGGCGACGACGGCCCCAAGGCCGGGCTGCTCGGCGTCGACAACGGCCGGCTGAGCTTCGACCACGTCAGCGTGCCGCGCGACATGCTGCTCGACCGCTACGGCCAGGTCGCCGAGGACGGCACCTACACCTCGAGCATCGAGAACGAGACCCGCCGCTTCTTCACCATGCTCGGCACGCTCGTGCGCGGCCGGGTCAGCGTCGGCGGCTCGGCGGCGTCGGCCACCAAGCTGGCCCTCGACATCGCCGTCCGGTACGGCAACGTCCGTCGCCAGTTCGCCGCGCCCGGCGAGGAGCGCGAGATCGTCATCAACGACTACCTGGTGCACCAGCGCAAGCTGCTGCCGGCGCTGGCGAGGACCTACGCGCTGCACTTCGCCCAGGGCGAGCTGGTCAGCACCATGCACGACGTGCAGACGGCGGTGCACGAGCACGGGCAGGAGATCGACGAGCAGGCGCAGCGGGAGCTGGAGTCCCGCGCCGCCGGCCTCAAGGTGGCCCAGACCTGGCACGCCACCCGCACCATCCAGATGTGCCGCGAGGCGTGCGGCGGGGCGGGCTACCTGCAGGAGAACCGGCTCCCCCACCTCAAGGCCGACACCGACGTCTTCACCACCTTCGAGGGCGACAACACCGTCCTCCTGCAGCTGGTGGCCAAGGGGCTGCTCACCGGCTACCGCGACAACTTCGGCTCGCTCGACGGCTGGGGGCGGGTCGGCTTCGTGGCCGACATGGTCCGCGAGACGGTGCTGGAGCGGACCGCCGCCCGCGCGCTGATCGCCCGGCTCGTCGACGCCGTCCCGGGTGTGGACGAGGTGCCGATGCTCGAGCGCGGCTGGCAGCTGAAGATGTTCGAGTTCCGCGAGAAGCACGCGCTCGAGGGCGCGATCCGGCGGCTGCGCAAGAACTCCACGACCGAGGGCATGGCGCCGTTCGACATGTTCAACGACGTCCAGGACCACGTGCTGAAGGCGGCGCGGACGCACATCGACCGGATCGTGCTCGAGGCCTTCGTCGAGGGCGTCGACCGCGCCACCGACCCCGACGTCGCGACGCTGCTCGACACGGTCTGCGACCTCTACGCGCTGTCGACGATCGAGGAGGACAAGGCCTGGTTCCTCGAGCACGGGCAGCTCACCCCGGCCCGCGCCAAGACGCTGACGTCGACGGTGAACAGCCTGCTCAAGCAGCTCCGGCCGCACATCACCACGCTGGTCGACGCCTTCGCCATCCCGGCCGACTGGAAGGCCGCGGCGATCCTGGTGGCCGAGCCGGACCGGCAGGCGGCGATGGCCGCCCGCGACGCCGAGCTGCGCGCGCGGAACGGCGGGGACGGGCGGGACGGTGGTCCCGGGGCGACTGCGACCGACATGGACGTCCCGCCCGGTCAGTGACGCGGGGCTGTTCCGCGCACGGTCCGGCTCTGCCCACTCCGGCTGGGCAGGGTCGGACTGCGTCCGGAGGGCTGCCGGAGGTGTCCCCGGAGCAGCGGGAGCGGTGCCGCCCCGAGCGGACCGTCGTGCGGCGCCCCGGACGGTCCGGCGTCAGTCCGCGGGCACCAGCCGGACGGCGAGGACGGCGACGTCGTCCTCCGCATCGGGGAGGATCATCCGCTCGAGCACGCGGTCGCACACCTGGTCCAGCGGCAGCCCGTCGCACTCGCCGAGCACCTCGAGCAGCTGCTCGGTGCCGGCGTCGATGTCGCGGTCGCGCCGCTCCACCAGCCCGTCGGTGTAGAGCAGCACCGTCGAGCCCGGGGCGAGGACGGCCACGTGGTCCTCGCGCACCGTCTCGGGGGCGACCCCCAGCAGCAGGTCGGCCTGCTTGCCGTCGAGCAGCACCACGCTGCCGTCGGAGGCCAGCAGCGCCGGCGGCGGGTGCCCGGCGTTGGCCCAGCGCAGCCGCATCCGGCCGCCCCCGTCGCCGGGCTCCGGCTCGAGGTGGGCGACCAGGGCGGTGGCCATGGTGTCCAGCGCCAGGCCCTGGACGGCGCGGTCGAGCTCGCTGAGCACCTCCGCCGGGGAGCCGCCGCTGGAATAGCTGATCCCGCGCAGCAGGCCGCGGACCTGGCCCATCGCCGCGGCCGCGCGGGTGTCGTGGCCGACGACGTCGCCGATCGCGAGCACCGTCGTCCCGCCCCGCTGCAGGAACGCGTCGTACCAGTCGCCACCGATCTCGGCGCCCTCGGCGGCCGGCACGTACCGGACGACGATCTCGCAGTTCTCCGGCTGCGGCGGCTCGGTCAGCATGCTCCGCTGCAGGGCGTCGGCGAGGTCGCGCTGCTGGCTGTAGAGCCGCGCCTGGTGCAGCGCCAGGCCGGCCCGCCGGCCGATCTCCACGGCGGTGTCCACCTCGGCCTCGCCCAGCGGCCCCCGCTCCTCGCGGGTGAACAGGCCGAGGGCGCCCAGCCCCTGGCCGCGCGCGACGAGCGGCACGACGACGCCGGAGGCGGCACCGAGCCGGGCGAACAGCTCCCGGGTGGCGGGGTCGGGCAGCGCCCGGGTCACGTGCTCCCAGTCGATGACCGGCAGCAGCATCGACCGGCCGGTGGCCGTGACCTGCCGCGCGGCCGAGTCCTCGGTCATCACCGCGACCATCGCGCGGACGAACGCCTCGAGCTCCTCCTGCCGCGACGGGTCCCGGTGGCTGCTGGCCACCCCGTGCAGCCGGCCCTGCTCGTCGGTGACCACGATCCAGCACCAGTCGGCGAGCTCGGGCACGACCAGCTGCGCCAGCTGGCCGATCTGCTGGTCGATGTCCAGCGTGCCCGAGAGCACCCGGCCGGCCTCGGCGAGCAGCCGCAGGCGCTGGTTGGCCTGGGCCATGGCCGCCACCGCGGCGGCGCGCTCGGCGTCGGCCTGCAGCCGCGAGACGCTCAGCGCGATCTGCGCGGCCAGCGCCTCCAGCACCTCGACGTCGTCGCCGGCGAGCTCGGTGACGGTGGTCCAGACGGCCAGGAACGCGCCCAGCACCCGCCCCTCGACCCGCAGCGGCAGCGCGGCCACCGCCCGCAGGCCCAGCAGGTCGGCGATCGGGGCGAGCGCGGGGAACCGGCTCACCGCCTCGGCGTGGTCCGCGAGCAGCAGCCGGCGCCCGTGGCGGGCCACGTGCTGGGCCGGCAGCGCGTCGTCCATCGGCAGCACGTGACCGTCGGTCAGGGCGACGTCCGGATGCCCGTCCCGGACCGCCGCCAGCAGGTTGCCGGTCATGTGCAGGCGCAGCGGGCCGCCGGGCGAGTCGAAGATGGCCAGGGCGCTGGACTGGGCGCCGAGCACCTGGGCCCCGCGCAGCACCACGTCGGCGAGCTGGTCCAGCCGGGCGGCGTTGGCCAGCTCGGCCGCCACCTCGGCGATGGCCGCCGCGCGCTGCACCGCGGAGAGCCGCTGCTGGGCCTGCCCGCGGGCGTCGGTGACGTCCAGCACCGTGCCGAGGACGCGGGCCGGCTCGCCCGAGGCATCGGTCACCACCCGGCCCCGGGCCAGCACCCAGCGGACGACGCCGTCGAGCCGGTTCACCCGGAACTCGACCGTGTAGTCGACGCGGTCCTCGACGGCGACCCGCATCGCCTCCTCGATGGCGGCGTGGTCGTCGGGGTGCACGTGCTCGGTCAGCACGACGTCCAGGGAGTCGAGGTCGACCGCGGCGTCCAGACCGAACAGCGCCGCGCACCGCTCGTCCCAGTGGATCGTCCCGGTGCGCAGGTCGCGCTCCCAGATGCCGACCGAACCGGCCTCCAGGGCCACCTCCAGCCACGCCCGGGAGGTCCCGACCGCCGACTGCGCGGCGGAGAGCTCCAGCTCGGCGACGACGGAGGCGGCCAGTTGCTCGAGGAGCTCGACGGCGTCGTCGGACCAGTCCCGGGGCGCGGGGTCGTAGACGGCCAGCGCCCCCACCACCTGACCCGAGGCGGCCGACAGCGGCGCTCCCAGGTAGGACTGCACCTGCCCCGAGGTCACGGCCGGCAGCGCGGCCACCCGCTCGTCGCCTGTGGCAGCGGCGATACACAGCGGGCCGGCCTCGCGCACGACGATCGCCGACAGGGCGCCGGTCAGCAGCGCCGGGCCGCCCACCACCCCGGCCGGCAGCCCGTACCCGCCGACGACGACGTCGTGGTCGGTGAAGAGGGTGACCTTGGCGTGTCCGGCGCCCAGCAGCCGGGCGGCGAGGGCCGAGAGGCGGTCGAAGGCTGCCGGGCCGCGGACCTCCAGCAGCAGCCGCCGCGCCGCGGCGATCCGCAGCGGATCGGTCAGCGGATCGGTCCCCGGCGAGCCCGCGGGGACGGTGGAGGCACTCGTGGCCACGCGCTCCTCCACCCGGCTCCCCGCGCCCGGGCGGGCGCGCACCAGTGCACATGCTGGCACGCCCGTCGGCGCGGAACGGGAGCGGCATCCCCGCGGGATCCGGCGCGCCGGGCGTGTCCCCCCTGCTGGGGAAGGGGCGGCGCTCCCGGTCAAGCTCCGCCGCCGCCGGGCCGATGCCCCCTCCATGCTCGGCATGCGCACCCGCCTCCCGGACTGCCGGCCCCTGCTCGCCGACGCCGACGACCTCACCCTGGTCTTCCAGCCGATCGTCGACCTGGCCGCCGCGACCATCGCCGGGTACGAGGCGCTGGCCCGCTTCCCGGGTGTCGCCGGCCCCGCCGTCTGGTTCACCGCCGCCGCCGAGGCGGGGATCGCCGCCGAGCTCGAGGCCCTGGCCATCCACAAGGCGCTCGCCGCCGTCGACGACCTGCCGCCCCACACGTTCCTGACCGTCAACGTCAGCCCGCACCTGCTCGGCACCGCCGTCGTGCAGGACGCGCTGGCCTCCCGCGACGACCTGCACCGCGTGGTCGTCGAACTCACCGGGCACACGCCGGTCGACGACCTGGCCGCGCTGCGCCGGCAGACCGAGGACCTGCGTGAACGCGGTGCGCTGATCGCCCTGGACGGCGCCGGCAGCGGCTACCCGGGGCTGCCCCAGCTGGCCGCCGTCCGGCCGCAGTTGATGACGCTCGACCGGGCGCTGGTCGCCGACGCCGACGGCGACCCCGTCCACATGGCCCTGGCCGAGCTGGTCGGGGAGTTCGCCGACCGCATCGGCGCCTGGCTGCTGGCCGAGGGCATCGAGACCCCCGCCCAGCTGGCCGCGTCCACCCGGCTCGGCGTCCCGCTGGCCCAGGGCTGGCTGCTCGGCCGCCCGGCTCCGGAGTTCCGACCGCTCGACCCCGAGGTCGCCCGGCTGGTGCGCACCCACGCGGCCCGCGCCCGGGTGACCGACAGCGTGGCCGGCCTGCTCCGCCCGGTCCGGCAGTACGTGCTCGGCGCCGAGGTGCCGAGCACGCCCCCGGCCGTGCTGGTCGGCCCGCACGGCGAGCCCGCGGCGCTGCTGCTGACCGACCCCCGCACCGGGGCGATCCACACCGCGCCCGTCTCGCTGCGCGTGCACCCGACCACCGACGTCGGGGACGCCCTCCGCCGGGCGCTCACCCGGCCGCCCGCGCACCGTTTCGACCCCGTCGTCTGCACCGACCCGACTGGCCACGTGCTCGGGCTGCTGCGGATCGAGGACCTGGCGTCGGCCGGCCGCGCCGCCCGCTGACCCGCCCGTCCCGGTCACCCGACCGGGTGATGTCCCGGCCGGGCCGCCGAAGGCGCCCGCACGGCCCCGGCGCAGCCATGGGACTGCTGTGACCGGCGGGTCTGCTGCGGGCCGCCGGAAGCCCCCCGCTGGCGGGACACGCCGGCGGCATGGCACCGTGCCCCCCGGCCCGGACTCCCGCGAGACCGGGCGCCCCGTGCACCGCGCCACCGCGCGGACATCGGGGAACCCCGCCCGCGCTCCGCGCGTCAGGGGGAAGGAGCCGGCTGCGTGCCGAGATCACGGCACGCGCCACCGCCTACGGAAAGGTTGCCCCATGAACAAGGCCGAACTGGTCTCCGCCATCGCCAAGCGCGCCGACGTCCCGACCTCGACCGTGGACTCGGTCCTCGCCGGCCTGCAGGACGAGCTCGTCGACGCCATCACCCGCGGGGAGAAGGTCGCCGTCTCGGGCCTCATCACCGTCGAGCGCACCCAGCGCTCCGCGCGCACCGGCCGCAACCCGCAGACCGGTGAGTCGATCGAGATCCCCGCGGCCAACACCGTCAAGGTGACCGCCGGCTCGAACCTCAAGAAGGCCGCCAGCTCCGTCCCGGTCTGATCGCAGCTCGTCCCCGCCGCCGGGCGGACGCCCCGACCCCCGTGTGTCCGGGCTCACAACGTCGTGAGTCAGGATGCGGGTCGAGGCGTCGCCCGGCGGCGGACGGCGTCCGGGACCCGGAGGTGTGCGTGAGCGACGAACTGCAGGTGGGCACCGATCCGGCCGAGGTGGGCATGGACCCCGCCCGGCTGCGACGCATCGACGACCGGCTCGCCCGCTACGTCGAGGACGGCCAGCTGCCCGGCTACCTGGTGACGGTCGCCCGGCACGGCAAGCTGGTGCACGTCGGCCGCTACGGCTCCCGCGACGTGGAGCAGGGCCGCCCCGTCGAGCTGGACACCCGGTGGCGCATCTTCTCGATGACAAAGCCGGTCACCTCGGTGGCGGCGATGATGCTCTACGAGGAAGGCGCCTTCCAGCTCACCGACCCGATCTCGCGGTGGCTGCCGGAGTTCGCCGAGACCCGGGTGTACGTCGCCGGCTCGGCGCTGAAGCCGGTGACCAGCCCGCAGGTCGAGCCCATCCGGGTGCGGCACCTGCTCACGCACACGTCGGGGCTGACCTACGGCTTCCACCACGCGCACCCGGTCGACGCCATCTACCGCGCGATGGGCCACGAGTGGGGGACGCCGCCGGGCGCGGACTCCGCCGAGGTGTGCCGGCAGTGGGCCTCGGCGCCCCTGGTCTTCCAGCCGGGCAGCGAGTGGAACTACGGCGTCTCCACCGACGTCCTGGGCCGGCTGGTGGAGGTCGTCTCCGGGCAGTCGCTGGACGAGTTCTTCGCTTCTCGCATCTTCGCGCCGCTCGGCATGACCGATACGTCGTTCGGGCTGCGGCCCGAGGACGACCCCGACACCCTGGCCCGGCTGTACGCCGCCGTCCCGGGGCAGCCGGGCGGCGCCGCCACGGGCTTCGCGCCGCTCGACGCCATGGGGCAGGCGGCGCTGAGCAAGCCGACGTTCCTCTCCGGCGGCGGCGGCCTGGTCTCCACCGCCGGCGACTACCTGCGCTTCATCGAGATGCTGCGTCGCGGCGGCTCCTTCGACGGCGGCCGACTGCTCGGGCCCCGCACGCTGGCGCACATGGTCACCAACCACCTCCCCGGCGGGCAGGACCTGGAGACCTTCGGCCGGCCGCTGTTCGCCGAGACGCCGCTGCGCGGGGTGGGCTTCGGGCTCGGGTTCTCGATGGTGATCGACCCGGCGCACTACGGCGTCGTCTCGAACGTCGGCGACTACAGCTGGGGCGGGGCGGCGTCGACGGCGTTCTACGTCGACCCGGTCGAGGACATCACCGTCAGCTTCTACACGCAGCTGCTGCCCTCGAGCACGCTGCCGATCCGCAACTACCTGCGCCAGCTGGTCAACCAGGCCCTCGTCGTCTGACCAACGACCCGCCCGAGGTCGGGGCGGGGATCAGGTGACCTGATCGTCGCGCGTCCTCCCTCACCGCCTGCGGTGAGGGAGGACGCGCGACGGCGCGGGAGGACGGCGGATCCGGGCCCCCCGCCCGCCGGTCAGAGGTAGCGGCGGTAGACGACGGTGGCGACCATCGCCGGCTTGCTGCCGCCCTCGACCTCCACGGTGACGGCGAGGTTCATCTGGATGCCGCCCTCGAACGGCGTCGCCGCCTCGAGCGTGGCCCCGGCCCGCACCCGCGCACCCACCGGCACCGGCGAGGGGAAGCGCACCTTCTCGGTGCCGTAGTTGACGCCCATCCGGAACCCGGTGATCTCCACGATCTGCGGCATCAGGGAGGGCAGCAGGGACAGCGTCAGGTAGCCGTGCGCGATCGGCCCGCCGAACGGGCTCTCCTTCTTCGCCCGTTCCGGGTCCACGTGGATCCACTGGTGGTCACCGGTCGCCTCGGCGAACTGGTTCACCTGCTCCTGCGTGATCGTCACCCAGTCGCTGTGACCCAGGTGCTGACCCACCAGGCCCTGGACCCCCTCGACGCCCTCGGCCGTCGTCTGCGCCATCTGCTCTGCCTCCTCGTGCACGGTCTGGTTGGCTGACTCCACCACACACCACCATGGGACGGGGAACGGGTTGCTGCGACTGGGGGCCCTCGACGTGCCCGACGGACGGTTCGTCGTCATGGCGATCGTCAACCGCACCCCCGACTCGTTCTACGACCGCGGCGCCACCTACGAGCTGGCCGCCGCCGTCGCGCGGGTGGACCAGGTCGTCGCCGAGGGGGCGGACATGGTCGACGTCGGCGGGGTGAAGGCGGCGCCCGGCGAGGAGGTCTCCCCCGCCGAGGAGGTGCGCCGCACCGCCGACCTGGTGGCCGCGATCCGCGCCGCGCACCCCACCCTGCCGATCTCGATCGACACCTGGCGGGCGGAGGTGGCGCGCGAGGTGCTGGCCGCCGGCGCCGACATCGTGAACGACGCCTGGGGCGGGGTGGACCCCTCGCTCGCCGCCGTCGCCGCCGAGGCCGGCGCCGGGATCGTCTGCACGCACGCCGGGGGGCTGCCGCCCCGCACCCGGCCGCACCGGGTGGCCTACGACGACGTCGTCGCCGACATCGTCACCCGGACGACGGCGCTCGCCGAGGCCGCCGTCGCCGCCGGCGTGGACCCCGAGCGGGTGCTGATCGACCCGGGCCACGACTTCGGCAAGAACACCCGCCACTCGCTGGCGGCCACCCGGCGGCTGGACGAGCTGGTGGCCACCGGCTGGCCGGTCCTGGTCGCGCTGTCGAACAAGGACTTCGTCGGCGAGACGCTCGACGTCCCGCTCGAGGAGCGGCTCACCGGCACGCTGGCCGCCACCGCCGTCAGCGCCTGGCTGGGCGCACGGGTGTTCCGGGTGCACGACGTCGCGCCGACCCGGCAGACGCTGGACATGGTCGCCTCGATCCAGGGCACCCGGCCGCCGGCCCGCACCACCCGCGGCCTCGCCTGACGCCATGACACCGTCGTCCTCCGGACGACACCGCGGCCACGTGCCGTCCCGATCGCGCTGAGCGCCACCGCCCACTCGTCGGGGACCCTCCGGGCCCCGCTCCTCGCGGGAACCCCTGCAGCTAAGTTCCCTTTCCATGTCCGCCACCGGGTTCCTCACCGCCGACGAGCTCAACGCCCTGCTGCCGGGCACCTTCCCGGGCCTGCTCGGCATCGTCATCGACACCCACGAGCGCGGCCGGCTCACCAGCCACCTCGACATCCGCCCGGAGCTGCTGGCGCCCAACGGCTACCTGCACGCCGGCACGGTCGTCACGCTCGCCGACACCAGCTGCGGCCTGCCCACGCGGGCGCTGCTGCCCGAGGGGTCGACCGGCTTCACCACGATCGAGCTCAAGAGCAACCACCTGGGCACCGCGCGCGAGGGGCGGATCGCCTGCGAGGCGACCAACGTCCACGCCGGGCGGACGACGCAGGTCTGGGACGCGGTCGTCAGCAACGCCGCGACCGGGAAGACCATCGCGCTGTTCCGCTGCACGCAGTCGGTCCTCTGGCCGCGCTGATCGGGCGAACCGGCGGCTAACCCCCTTGTGAGCGAGGGCGCCGCGGATGTGAGACTGGCGCCACACACCGCCCGAGGAGGAACACCTGTGGCTCTGGCCAGCCGTTATCCCGACGTCGAGATCCCCAACGTCTCCGTCCCCGAGTACGTCCTCGCGGCCGGCAGGGACCGGCCCGACGCCCCCGCCCTGATCGACGGGCTCAAGGGCGATGTGATCACCCACGGCCAGCTGGCCGCGTACGTCGACCGCGTCGCCGCGAACCTGCACGCGCGCGGGCTGCGCAAGGGCGACGTCGTCGCCGTCTTCTGCCCGAACACTCCCTGGTTCCCGGTGGTGTTCCACGGCATCGCCGCGGCCGGCTGCGTCATGAGCCCGATCAACTCGCTCTACACGCCCGACGAGATCGCCTTTCAGCTGAAGGACTCCGGCGCCAAGATCCTCATCACGATCTCGCTGTTCATGGACCGCGCCACCGCGGCCGTGGAGAAGACGCCGCTGGACGAGATCATCGTGCTGGACGGGGCCGAGGGGCACGCCAACCTGTTCGACCTGCTCGGCGCCGACGCGCCGTCGGTCCAGGTGGACATCGACCCGGCCAACGACCTGGTCACGCTCCCCTACTCCAGCGGCACCACTGGTCTGCCCAAGGGCGTCATGCTCACCCACCGCAACCTGGTGTCGAACGTGGCGCAGTGCCTGCCCCTGCTCAGGACGGGGGAGGACGAGCGGATCATCGCCGTCCTGCCGTTCTTCCACATCTACGGCCTCACCGTGCTGATGAACCAGGGCCTGGCGCTGGGCGGCGCGGTGGTGACCCTCCCCCGCTTCGAGCTCGAGGACTTCCTCCGCACCATCCAGGACCACAAGATCACCCGCGCGTTCGTGGCGCCGCCCATCCTGCTGGCGCTGGCCAAGCACCCGCTGGTCGACCAGTACGACCTCAGCTCGCTGGACTCCATCCTCTCCGGCGCCGCCCCGCTGGACGAGCAGCTGGCGCTGGCCGCCCAGGACCGGCTGCGCAAGGGTGCCGACACCGGCGTCACGGTGGGCCAGGGCTACGGGATGACGGAGCTGTCCCCGGTCTCGCACACCACCCCCGACGCCGACGCCCAGCCGCCGGGCGTCTCCATCGACGTGCCGAAGGGCTCGGTCGGGTTCGCCATCCCCAACACCGAGTGCCGGCTGGTCGACCCGGCCACCGGTGAGGACGCCGCCCCGGGTGAGCGCGGCGAGCTGTGGGTCCGCGGCCCCCAGGTGATGAAGGGCTACCTCAACAACGAGGAGGCGACCCGCTCCACCCTCGACTCCGAGGGCTGGCTGCACACCGGTGACGTGGCCGTGGTCGACGACAACGGCTGCTACACCGTCGTCGACCGGGTCAAGGAGCTGATCAAGTACAAGGGCTACCAGGTGGCCCCGGCCGAGCTCGAGGCCGTCCTGATCAACCACCCGGAGATCGCCGACGCCGCGGTCATCGGCGTGCCGGAGAAGGAGAGCGGCGAGGAGCTGCCGAAGGCGTTCGTCGTCCGCGCGCCCGGCTCGGAGCTGACCGAGGACGCCGTCAAGGCCTACATGGCCGAGAAGGTGGCCCCGCACAAGAAGATCCGGTTCGTCGAGTTCATCGAGCAGGTGCCGAAGTCGGCGGCCGGCAAGATCCTCCGCAAGGACCTCAAGAACCGCTGAGCACGGCCGACGGCGCCGCGTCCCTCCCCGGGGGCGCGGCGCCGTCGCGCGTTCCCGGCACCTGCGTGGGCGCCGGGATGCGCATCCGCGCGGTTCACAGCGCCCGGATGACCGCGCTCGTGCGCATCTCGGTGAGCAGCGCCCCCGCCGGGCTCCCTAAGGTCGGGGCATGCGTGCGGTGACGACGAGCGGACCCGGTGGCCCGGAGGTGCTCGGCTGGAGCGAGGTGCCCGACCCCGTCTGTGGCCCGGGCGAGGTGATCATCGACGTCGCCGCGACGGCGGTGAACCGGGCCGACCTGATGCAGCGGCAGGGCTTCTACCCGCCGCCGAGGGGGGCCAGCGAGGTCCTGGGCCTGGAGTGCAGCGGGATCGTCAGCGAGGTCGGCGAGGGCGTCTCGGGCTGGTCGGTCGGCGACGAGGTGTGCGCGCTGCTGGCCGGGGGCGGCTACGCCGAGCGGGTCGCCGCCCCCGCCGGCCAGGTGCTGCCGAAGCCCTCGGGCGTGGAGCTGGCCACCGCGGCCGCCCTGCCGGAGGTCACCTGCACCGTCTGGTCCAACGTCTTCCTGCTCGCCGGGCTGCAGCGTGGCGACTCCTTCCTCGTGCACGGTGGCTCCAGCGGCATCGGCACGATGGCGATCCAGCTCGCCGCCCGCGCCGGCGCCCGGGTGTTCACCACCGCGGGCACCGCCGCGAAGCTCGACGTCTGCCGCGAGCTGGGCGCCGAGGTGGGGATCAACTACCGCGACGAGGACTTCGTCGAGCGGGTGAAGGAGGCGACCGACGGGCGGGGGGTCGACGTCGTCCTCGACAACATGGGCGCCAAGTACCTGGCCCGCAACGTCGACGTCCTGGCCGACGGCGGCCGGCTGGTGATCATCGGCATGCAGGGCGGCACCAAGGCCGAGCTGGACATCAACGCGCTGCTGCGCAAACGCGGCTCGGTGCACGCCACCGCGCTGCGCTCGCGCCCGGCGACGGGGCCCGGCGGGAAGGCCGAGATCGTCGCCGCGGTGCGGCACGACGTGTGGCCCGACGTCGAACGCGGCGTCGTCCGGCCGATCGTGGACCGGCGGCTGCCCATGTCCCGCGCCGCCGAGGCCCACCAGGTCGTCGAGGCGAGCGAGCACATCGGCAAGGTGCTGCTGCTGCCCGGCGACTGAGCCGGCTCAGCGCGGCCGCAGCCCGGCGACGGCGTCGATGATCCGGCCCACCTCGTCGGCGGTGTTGTAGTGCATGAGGCCCAGGCGCACCGCGCCCCCGGTCTCGTTCACGCCGAGGGCGTCGAAGAGCTCGCGGGCGTAGAAGTCGCCGTCCCAGGCGCAGATGCCGGCCCGGGCCAGCTCGGCGGCCACCTGCCGCGGGCGCATGTGCGCGACGGTGAACGACAGGGTCGGGGTGCACCGCTCGGGCTCCCCGAGGACCTGCACGTGCCGCATCGCGCGCAGCGCCTGGTCCAGCCAGTCGAACAGGTCGCCCTCGTGCCGGGCCACGGCGGCCATCGACGCGCGCAGCCGGTCCCGCCGGCTGCCGCCGACCTCGCCGCAGAGGCCGGCGAGGTGGTCGACGGCGGCGCTCACGCCCGCGTACAGCTCGAAGGGCGGCGCGCCGGCCTCGAACCGGTCGGGCACCCGGTCCGGCGAGGGGAGCAGCTTGTCCGGCCGCAGGTGCTCCAGCAGCTCCGGATCGGCCACCACCGCACCGACGTGCGGCCCGCACCACTTGTAGGCCGACACGGCCACGAAGTCGGCCCCCAGCGCGGTCTTGTCGAGGAACACGTGCGGGGCGGCGTGCGCGGCGTCGACGTAGACCAGCGCACCGACCGCGTGCGCCTGGGCGGCGATGCCGGCGACGTCGGGCCGCGTGCCCAGCGCGTTGCTGGCGGCGGTGACCGCCACCAGCCGGGTGCGGCGGTCGATCAGCTCGGCGTACTGCCACGCGGGCAGCTCGCCGGTCTCGATGTCCACCTCCGCCCAGCGGACCTGCACCCCGGTCGCGGCGGCCATCTGCACCCACGGCCGGACGTTCGCGTCGTGGTCGAGCCGGCTGAGCACGATCGCGTCGCCGGGGCGCCAGGTTCGGGCCAGCGCGCGGGCCATCCCGTACGTCAGCGTCGTCGTGCTCGGCCCCAGCACCACCCCGCCGGGGCGGCCACCCACGAGGTCGGCCACGGCCGCACGGGCGCCGGCGACGAGCGCCTCGGCCCGGCCCGAGGCGGGGAAGACCCCACCCCGGTCGGCCACCGGCATGCGCATCGCCGAGCCGACCGCGTGGGCGACGTTCTCCGGGACCAGCGAGCCGGCCGGCCCGTCGGCGTGCACGTAGCCGTCCGACAGCGCCGGGAAGAGGCCGCGCACCCGCGCGACGTCCAGCCCGCCCGCCCCCGAAGACATGCGCCGCACCCTAGTTCCCGGCCGGGTGCGGCGATTCCCTGGCCGGGTCCGGCGATGCGTTCCTGGCCGGGTCCGGCGATGCGTTCCTGGCCGGGTCCGGCGATGCGCCGTCCCGGGGCCGGGGCCGGCCTCCCCGGCCGGGCGGCCCGCCGTCCCCGGCACGGGGCAGGATGGAGGGCATGACGGCACCGGAGAACGGCAACGAACGTCCCCAGCAGGTGGTCGTGGTCGGCCCCGACGGACGCCCGGTCGGCACCGTCCCCATGCCCCAGGGCGCCGACGACGAGGGTGACGGCGGCACGAGCGTCGGCGAGCTGGTCGAGCAGCCCGCGAAGGTCATGCGGATCGGGACGATGATCAAGCAGCTCCTGGAGGAGGTGCGCGCCGCTCCCCTGGACGACGCCAGCCGCAACCGGCTGCGCGACATCCACGCCTCCTCGATCCGGGAGCTCGAGCAGGGGCTCGCCCCCGAGCTGCGCGAGGAGCTGGCCCGCATCACGCTGCCGTTCACCGAGGGCGAGACGCCGTCGGACGCGGAGCTGCGGATCGCGCAGGCGCAGCTGGTCGGCTGGCTCGAGGGCGTGTTCCACGGCATCCAGACGGCGCTGTTCGCCCAGCAGATGGCCGCCCGCGCCCAGCTGGAGGAGATGCGCCGCAAGGCGCTCCCCGGCGGCCAGGCGCCCGGCCCGCACGGCGACTTCCGCCCGGGCGGCGGCCAGTACCTCTGACCCGTCCCCCGGGCGACGACCAGGTGACCTGGTCGTCGCCCGGGGGGTCAGATCTGGAAGCGGCTCACCGCGTCCTGGAGCTCGCCGCTCATGCGGGCCAGCTCGGCGGCCGCCCGCTGGGCCTCCTCGACCCGGTGGTTGGTCTCCTGCGTCCCGGCGGCCAGCCCGGAGATCGCCGCCGCGATGCCCTGGGTGCCGCTGGCGGCCTCGGCCACGTTGCGGTTCATCTCGTTGGTGGTGGCGGTCTGCTCCTCGACGGCCGCGGCGATGGTCGCCTGGAAGTCGTTGATCTCCCCGATGACCGTCGAGATCCGGCTGATCGCCTCCACGGCGCCGGCGGTGTCGGCCTGGATCGCCTCCACCCGCTTGGAGATGTCCTCCGTCGCCCGCGCCGTCTCCTGCGCCAGCTCCTTGACCTCCGACGCCACGACGGCGAAGCCCTTGCCGGCCTCACCGGCGCGGGCGGCCTCGATGGTGGCGTTCAGCGCCAGCAGGTTGGTCTGCTCGGCGATCCCGTTGATCAGCTTGATCACCGTGGCGATCTCCTGCGAGGAGTCGCCCAGCTTCCCGACCGTCCGCGTCGTCGTCTCGGCCACGCCCACGGCCTGACCGGCCACCCGGGCGGCCTCGGTCGCGTTGTGCGCGATCTCCCGGATCGCCGACTCCATCTGCGACGACCCCGTCGCCACCGTGTCCACGCTCGAGGCCACCGCGCCGGCCGAGGCCACCACCTCGTCGGCCTGACCGGCCGCCGTCCGCGCGTTGGCCGAGATGCCCTCGGCCGCCGAGCTCAGCTGGTGCGAGGCAGCGGCCACCCGGGTGGAGGAGTCGCTGACCAGCGTGAGCACGTGCCCGATCGAGTCGAGGGTGTGGTCCAGCGACTCGGCCATCTCGCCCAGCTCGGCGCCGCCCGTGCGGCCGGCGCGGACGGTGAGGTCACCGGCGGCGACCTGGGCCAGCACCTCGCGGATCCGCTGCACCGGGCGGGTGACGCCCCGGGCGACGACCAGCGCGAGGACGACGGCGACCAGCAGGCCGACGGCGATGATCACCAGCGCCAGCGTCCGGGCCGTCTCGTAGGCGCCGCGGGCGTCGTCCGCCGTCGCCACCGCGGCCGCGGCCGCGGCGTCGGTCGCCTCGACCAGCGACTCCTCGATGATGGTCTCGTTCTCGGCCATCGTCCGCAGCAGCGGCGGCATCGCGGCGGGGTTGGTCGCGCTGACCGCCTGGAGCTCGGCGAGCGCCTCGAGGTAGGTCCGGGTCGCCGACGCGAACGTCTCGTACGCCGTCCGGGTGGGCCCGTCCAGCGGCATCTCGCCGACCGCCGCGATGTCCTCGGCGAGGACCTCGCCGGACTCCTGCGTGCCCCGCCGCGCCTTGGCGATCGTGTCGGCCGGCAGCGTCGGGATGGACGCCCGCGCGACGTTGGCCGACAGGCGCCACCAGTCGCTCTCGAGCTCCTGCAGCCCGTGCAGCGGGACGGCGCCGTCGTCGTAGACCTGCTTGGCCTGGTCGCTGAGGGTCGACATCCGGTCGATGCCGAACGCGCCGACGCCGACGGTCGTGAGCGCCACGACGAGGATCGAGCCCAGCAGGCGGCCGCGCAGCCCGATGGCGGACAGCCCGCGGCCCGGCTGCAGGTCGTCCCGCCGCGTGGCCGTCGTGGTGCCGGGGTCGTGCACGTGCTCCATGCCAGCTCGCTTCCTCGCGGATGATCGTCCGCCGCACGGCGTCCCTGCAGTCATCGGCACGAGGCCCGGGAGGTCCAGCCCAGCCGCTGGATGCGCTGACACGAACGGCCGTGATGCCGCGTCGCGCGAACGATCGGTGCGGCGGGCCGCTACAGGGAGCGCAGGAACGCCGCGACGCCGTCGTCGTCGTTGCCGCCGGTGACGTCCGTGGCGACGGCGAGCAGGTCGGGGTGCGCGTGCGCCATGGCGACCGCGCGGCCACCGCCGTCGCGGACCCACCGGAAGGCGGCGATGTCGTTGGGCATGTCCCCGAACACGACGACGTCCCCGGGCCCGACCCCGTGCCGGGCCGCGACCGTGGCCAGGCCCGACGCCTTCGTCACCCCGGGTGCGGAGATCTCCGCCAGGGCGTCCGTCGACGAGCACGTGACCGTCGCCCGGCCGCCGATGACCTCCTCCACCAGGGCGACGAACTCGTCGCGCGGCAGGCTCTCGTGGCGGGCCAGGAGCTTGGCGACCGGCTGCCTCACCATCTCCTCCAGCGTCGCCTCCGCGACCCCGGGGGCGTCGACGTCCCACCGCGGCTGGTAGATCGGCTCGTGGCGGAACTCCAGCCCGTACTCGACCGCGAACCAGGTGTCCGGCTGCCGCCGGCGCAGCTCGTCGGTCACCGATCGGAGGACGTCGGGGTGCACGGCCTCCTCGTGGAGGATCTCGAAGGTCTCCAGGTCCAGGAGGACGGCGCCGTTGCAGCACACCGCCGTCCCGTACCCGAGCACGTCGCGGATCCGGCGCATCCAGCGCGGCGGGCGGCCGGTGGCCAGCACCACCGGGACGCCGCCGGCCCGCCACCGCTCGAGCTCGGCGACGGTCGCCTCGCTGACCGTGTCGTCCCAGCGCAGCAGCGTGCCGTCCATGTCGCTGGCGATCAGCCGGGGACGCCAGTCAGACACCGAGGACCTCTTCCAGGTAGCGGGCGACCCCGTCGGCGCGGTGGCCGCTGGTCACGTGGCTGGTGACGGCGCGCACCGCCGGGTGCGCGTTGGCGACGGCGACCGCCCGGCCCCCCGCCTCGGCGACCGCGGTCAGCATCGGCAGGTCGTTGGGCATGTCGCCGAACACGAGGACGTCGCCGAAGCCCACGCCGTGGCGCTCCAGGGCGATCGCGAGGCCGGTGGCCTTGGTGATGCCGGGCGGCAGCACCTCGATGAAGCCCAGGCCGGCGTGGGTGAGCTCGGCGTCGGCCGGGTCGACGACGGACCGGGCGAGCGCCAGCAGCTCGTCCTGGCCGAGGGTCGGCGAGCGCAGGAAGACCTTCAGCACGGCCTCCGGCGGCAGCACCTCGTGCTTCGCCAGCAGCTGGGCGTCCTCGGGGTAGGGCCAGTCGAAGCCGTGCTGCACCCGCAGCGCGCCGCGGGCCTCGCGCTGCTGGGCGGCGTCCTCGACCGCCATCACCAGGTCGCCGGTCACCGCCTCGATCCGCTCGATCACGGCCATGGCCTGCGTCCGCGGCAGGGCGACGGCGCGCAGCACCTCGTCCCGCTCCAGGTCGACGACGAACCCGCCCTGGGAGAGGACGGCGACGCCGCGCCCGTCGAGGGCGGCCCGCACGCTCTCCAGCAGCCGCGGGCCCCGGCCGGTCACGCCGACCACCGGGATGCCGGCGTCCCAGCAGGCCGCCAGCGCGGCGCGGGTCCGCGGGCTCACCTCGCCGGTGGCGTCGAGCAGCGTGCCGTCGAGGTCGGTGGCCACCAGCTTGGGGCGCCACGGCCCCAGGTCGCCGAGCTCGACGACCCGGTCCGCGCCGGGCAGGACGCCGTAGGCCTGCAGGACCTCCGGCGGGCGTGGGCTCATGGGGTGGCCGGCGGGACGGGGGCCGCCAGGGTCATGCCCGGCGTCAGCGCCGCGACGCCGCCGAGCCACGGGCGCAGCGCCACCGGCACGTGCACCGAGCCGTCGGCGCGCTGGTGGACCTCCAGCAGGCAGGCGATGGTGCGGGCGATGGCGCAGAGCGTGCCGTTGAGCGTGGCGGCGGTCTGGGTCTTCCCGTCGGCGTCGCGGTAGCGGATGTTCAGCCGGCGGGCCTGGAACGTCGTGCAGTCCGAGGTGCTGGTCAGCTCGCGGTAGGTGCCCTGCGTCGGGAACCACGCCTCGATGTCGTACTTGCGGGTGGCGCTGGTGCCCAGGTCACCGGCGGCGATGTCGACGACGCGGTAGGGCAGCTCCAGCGCCTGGAGGAACTCCTCCTCCCAGGCGAGCAGCCGCAGGTGCTCGGCGGCGGTGTCCTCCGGCCGGGCGAAGCTGAACATCTCGACCTTGTCGAACCAGTGCACCCGGATGATGCCGCGGGTGTCCTTGCCGTAGGAGCCGGCCTCGCGGCGGAAGCAGGACGACCAGCCGGCGTAGCGCTTCGGGCCGGCGGAGAGGTCCAGCACCTCGCCGCTGTGCATGCCGGCCAGGGCGACCTCCGAGGTGCCCACGAGGTACAGGTCGTCCCGCTCGATCCGGTACACCTCCTCGTCGTGCTCGCCGAGGAAGCCGGTGCCCTCCATGGCGCTCGGCTTGACCAGCGCCGGGGCGATGACCGGGGTGAACCCGGCGGCGACCGCACGGGAGATGGCCAGCTGGGCGAGCGCGAACTCCAGCAGCGCCCCCGGGCCGGTGAGGAAGTAGAACCGCGAGCCGGAGACCTTCGCGCCGCGCTCCATGTCGATCGCGCCGAGGGCCTCGCCGATCTCGATGTGGTCGCGCACCGCGAAGCCGTAGGCGGGCACCTCGCCGACCGTGCGGAGGGTGACCGCGTCGTCCTCACCGCCCGGCGGCACCTCGCCGGCCACCACGTTGGGGATGCGGATGTGCACGTCGCGCAGCGCGGCGTCGGCGGCGCGCTGCGCCTCCTCGGCCTCCTTCACCTCGGCGGCCAGCGCCCGGGCCCGGTCGAGGACGGCGGGCCGCTCCTCGGGAGCGGCCTTCTTCACCGCCTGGGAGGCGCTCTTCTGCTCGGCGCGCAGGTCGTCGGCCCGCTTCACCGCCTCCCGCCGGGCCACGTCCGCGGCGAGCAGCGCGTCGACCAGGGACTCGTCGGCACCCCGCGCCCGCTGGCTGGCACGGACGACGTCGGGGTTCTCACGCACGAGCCGGAGGTCGATCACCGTGCGATTTTGTCACCTGCCGGTGGACGGCGCGCCAACGGTGACGAGACACCGACTCCCGAGCCGGGCGCGGACGCCTCGGTTCCACCCACAGCACAGTCCGTCTCTGCCCAGCACCCGCGGGCAGAGACGGACTGTGCGCAGAACGACCTCGCCGTCTCTGCCCAGCACCCGTGGGCAGAGGCGGACTGTGCGCAGAACCACCTCGCCGTCTCCGCCCAGCACCCGTGGGCAGAGACGGACCTTGAGCAAAATGGCCCCGCCGGCTCTGCCCAGCACCCGCGGGCAGAGACGGACTGCGCGCAGAACGACCTCGGCGCGGCCGCACCGAGCCCCCGTCAGGGACACTGGGGCCATGCGGTTCCTGCAGCGCCCCGACCACGACCTGACGTACTCCGACGTCTTCATGGTCCCCGCGCGGTCCTCCGTCGGCTCGCGGCTCGAGGTCGACCTCACCACGCCGGACCGGGTGGGGACGACGATCCCGATCGTCGTCGCCAACATGACGGCGATCTCCGGACGGCGGATGGCCGAGACCGTGGCCCGGCGCGGCGGGCTCGCCGTGCTGCCGCAGGACATCCCGGTCGACGTCGTCGGCGAGGTGGTGTCGTGGGTCAAGACCCGGCACCCGGTCTACGACACCCCGATCACCCTCTCCCCCACCTCGACCGTGGGCGAGGCGCTGTCGCTGCTCACCAAGCGCGCGCACGGGATCGTCGTCGTCGTCGAGGGCGGCTCCCCCGTCGGCGTCGTCACCGACGGCCAGTGCCAGGGCGTGGACCGGTTCACCCAGCTCGCCGAGGTGATGACCCGCGAGCCGCTGACCATCCCGGCCGGCACCGACCTCACCAAGATCTTCGACGTGCTCTCCGGCGAGCGGGTGAGCGCGGCCCCGGTGACCGACGGCGACCGGCTGGTCGGCGTCATCACCCGCAAGGGCGCGCTGCGCTCGTCGCTGTACACCCCGGCCCTCAACGCCGACGGCTCCCTGCTCACCTCCGCCGCCGTCGGCATCAACGGCGACGTCGCGGGCAAGGCCGGCGCCCTGCTGGCCGCCGGGGTGGACGTGCTCGTCGTCGACACCGCGCACGGGCACCAGGAGAAGGCGATCGAGGCGCTGCGCGCGGTGCGCTCGGTGGCGGGCTCCGTGCCGGTCGTCGCCGGCAACGTGGTGACGGCGCAGGGCACCCGCGACCTGATCGAGGCCGGTGCCGACGTCGTCAAGGTCGGCGTGGGCCCCGGCGCGATGTGCACCACGCGGATGATGACCGGGGTGGGGCGGCCGCAGTTCTCCGCCGTCGAGGAGTGCGCGGCCGAGGCGCGCGCGCTCGGCAAGCACGTCTGGGCCGACGGCGGCGTGCGCCACCCGCGCGACATCGCGCTAGCCCTGGCGGCCGGCGCGGCCAACGTGATGGTGGGCTCCTGGTTCGCCGGCACCTACGAGTCGGCCGGGGACATCCACGACGACGGCTCGGGCCGGCTGTACAAGGAGTCCTTCGGCATGGCCTCGGCGCGGGCGGTCAAGGCGCGGACGGCGACGCAGTCCGGCTTCGAGCGGGCCCGCGCGGGCTTGTTCGAGGAGGGCATCTCGTCGTCCCGGATGTACCTGGACCCCGCCCGGCCCGGTGTCGAGGACCTGATCGACCAGATCGTGGCGGGCGCGCGGTCCTCGTGCACCTACGCGGGCGCGCGCACCGTGGACGAGCTGCACGAGCGGGCGGTCCTGGGGGTGCAGAGCTCGGCCGGCTACGAGGAGGGCCGGCCGCTGCCGACGTCCTGGTGAAGGCGCTCCCGCTGCCGGTGTTCGAGGCGCTGGTCGCCGACGCGCTCGACGAGGTGCCGGCGGAGCTCATGAAGCTGCTGGACAACGTCGTCGTCCTGGTGGAGGACCGCCACCCCGACGAACCGGAGCTGCTCGGGCTCTACGAGGGGTACGCGCTGACCGAGCGCGGCTGGGACTACGGCGGCGCGCTGCCGGACCGGATCATGATCTACCGCGAGGCCATCTGCGACATCTGCGACACCGAGGACGACGTGGTCGAGGAGGTCACGATCACCGTCGTGCACGAGATCGCGCACCACTTCGGCATCGAGGAGGACCGCCTCCACGAGCTGGGCTGGGGCTAGCTCCGGCGTCTCGTGCACGAACCGCCGGGCGGTCGGTGCCCGGAACCCCCCGGACGGCGGCGGGTAGCGTGGATCGACGTGCCCGACGACATCGCCTCCGCCGGCAAGCTGCCGATCAAGATGCTGCACGACCGCATCCTGGTCGCGCTGCGCAGGGAGGACGGCGACCGGCGCTCCAGCGGCGGCATCCTCATCCCCGCGACCGCGCAGGTGGCCAAGCGGCTGGTGTGGGGCGAGGCCAAGGGCGTCGGGCCGAGCGTGCGCCAGGTGAAGGTCGGCGACCAGGTGCTCTTCTCCCCCGAGGACCAGCACGAGGTCGAGGTGCACGGCGAGGACCTGATCATCCTGCGCGAGCGCGACGTGCACGCCGTCGCCGCCGAGCGCATCGAGGAATCGACCGGCCTCTACCTCTGAGCCCCGCTCAGCCAGAACGGATCAGACACCAGGCCCGGTCGAAGCGGCGGGCCGCCAGATCGCTCTCCCGCATCCAGACCTCCAGCGGTGCGGCATCGCCGAACCACTGGTCCAGATGCGTCCAGCTCTCGATGTCCAGGATTAGCCGATGGCTGTCCCCCGCGTCCAGCGGCAGCACCTCCGCGAGCACTTCCAGCGCCTCCGCGCTGCCGGCCTGGCTGTACCCGTAGACGTGGGTCACGGGGATCGGCCACCCGTCCGTGGAGCGGGTCTGCTGGAGGAGCCAGGCGCGCTGGTAGGCCTCGCCCAGCGCTTCGGCCGCCTCGAAATGCTCAGTCCCGACGAAATCCGTCGTCGACGGCAGGATCCAGCCGCGCAGGAAGAGCCCAGGCTGGGCCACCTCCGTCGGCGTGTCGACGTCGGCCGGCACCTCGGCGAAGCCCGACCGGTCGGGCTCCGCGACCCACCGGACCAGCCAGCACCCGGCACTCCCGTCCGCGGCCGCGAAGCCGTAGGTCTCCAGGTCGTGGAACACCTCGAGGACCCCGGTCGTCGGCAGTCCCTCCCGGTGAGCGGGGAACGCCTCCTTCTCCTCGATGACCGCAGCCCCGTCCACGTCGGCCAGGGCGACGGTCGCGATGTGCGCCAGCGGTCGCCCGTCCCGGCGACGGGGCCACTGCGGTAGCGGGAGGATCGCGGGGCCGCCGAGCCACGAGACCTCCCCGCCCGTGGTCCACAGCTCGTCGAGCTCCGGCCGGCCGGGGGTGAACGACTGGGCGGTGAAGACCGGCGACCAGGCGATGTCGTCCCGCAGGAACGCGGAGTCGAACGGCCACTGCCCCAGCCACTCCTCGACCACGGGCCACGGCGCGTTGATCGGCGCGATGTCCGGCTTCCGCTTCTTCCTGCCTGCCATGCCACTCCTCCGTCGACGACGGCCGCCGCCGCCCGTCCACTCGGCCGAACCGTTACTCCGGCGGTTCCACGACTCTGGCGTACTGCTCGATGACGGCGGTCATCCCGGTCAGGAACCGGTGGACGACGGCGAGGTCGGCGTCGGAGTAGTCCTCCATCGCCGCGAGCAGGTCCCGCTGCAGCCCGCCGAAGAACTCCGCGCCGGCCGCCATCGCGGAGTGCGACATCTCCAGCACGACCCGCCGCCGGTCCTCGGTGTCGCGCACGCGTCGCAGGTGCCCGGCCTTCTCCAGGCGGTCCACCAGCGCCGTCACCGACGCCGAGCGCAGCTCCACCGCCTCGCCCAGCCGTCCGGCGGTGAGCTCCTCGCCGCGGCGGGCGGCGTCCATGATCGCGACCAGCGCCCGGACGTCGGTGCGGTTGAGCCCGTGCCGCTGGGCGAACCGCTGGCCGACTGCATCCAGTTCGACGGTCAGCCGGCGAAGGAGCAGTGCCAGCTCCTGCCGCGCGCGCACATCCTCCTCGGACACCGGTCCTCCGTTCGCGCTCGGCCGGTTCCCGACCTAATCTCTCGATGATCGAGACTTTCGACCACCGAAGGACATCGTGCCTCGCCGTACCCGCATCCTCCGCTGGCTGATCCCGGCACTGATCGCCGTGGCCTGGCTGGCCATCGCCGGCCCGCTGGGATCGTTCAGCGGCAAGCTGGGCGAGGTCTCCGAGAACGACTCCGCCGCCTTCCTCCCCGACAACGCCGAGTCCACCCGGGTCACCGAGCTCCAGCAGCAGTTCCGCACCGAGCGGACGCTGCCGGTGATCCTCCTCTGGGAGAGCGAGGACGGCGCGCTCGCCCCCGCCGCGCCGGCCGAGGCCCAGGAGCGGGTCGACCAGGCGGTCGCGATCGCCGAGGACGCCGGCGCGCTCGCGGGTGAGCCGTCACCGGCGATCCCGTCCGAGGACGGCGAGGCGGCGCAGGCGGTCCTGCCGTTCGACCCGGACCTGGGCGACACCCTGGGCGAGGTCATCGGGGAGCTGCGCGACCTGCCCGCCGTCGACGGCACCACGGCCTACGTCACCGGCCCCGGCGCCATCTTCTCCGACTTCGCCGAGGGCTTCTCCGGCATCGACGGGCTCCTGCTGATCGCGGCGTTCGGCGTCGTCCTGCTGATCCTGCTGGTCGTCTACCGCAGCCCGCTGCTGCCGCTGCTGGTGATCGGCACCGCCGGTCTGGCGCTGGTCGTCTCCCTCGCGGTGGCCTACTTCCTGGCCAGGCAGGGCTGGATCGCGGTGAACGGCCAGAGCCAGGGCATCGCCTCGATCCTCGTCGTCGGCGCGGCCACCGACTACGGCCTGCTGCTGGTCGCCCGCTACCGCGAGGAACTGCGCCACGAGGAGTCGAAGTACGCCGCGATGCGGGTCGCGCTCCGGCAGTCGTGGGAGCCGATCCTGGCCTCGGGCGGCACGGTGATCCTCGGCGTCCTCTGCCTGCTCTTCTCCGACCTCGGCTCCAACCGCGGGCTCGGCCCGATCTCCGCGGTGTGCATCGCCTTCGCCATGCTGGCCGCGCTCACCTTCCTGCCCGCGGTGCTCGTGCTGTTCGGCCGCACCGCCTTCTGGCCGTTCCGCCCGAAGTACGGCGAGGCGCACGCCTCCGAGCGGGGCTGGGAGCGGGTGTCGGCCTCGGTCGGCCGCCGTCCCGGCCGCTACCTGCTCGGCAGCGGCGGCGCGCTGGTCGTCCTCGCGCTGTTCGTCCCCACCTTCGACGCCGACGGGATCCCGCTCTCCGAGGCGGTGCGCGGCGGTTCGGAGTCCGGGGAGGGCCAGGAGGCGCTCGCCCGCCACTACGAGGCCGGCGCGTCGAGCCCGGCGGTGATCATCACCCCCGCCGACGGCTGGCAGGACGTCGCCGACGCCGCGTCCGGGGTGGACGGCGTCGCCGAGGTCGCCCCCTTCACCGGCGAGCAGTCCGGCCCGCCCGGAGCCGGGAGCGCCGAGCCGTTCGTGGCGGACGGACTGGTCCGGATCGACGCCACGCTCGCCGACGCCCCCGACAGCGAGGCCGCCCAGGACACCGTCCAGGCCCTGCGGACGGCGGTGGGCGACGTCGACCCCGACGCCCTCGTCGGCGGATCGAGCGCCGGCGACCTGGACACCCAGGAGACCGCCGCCCGCGACCTGGCGGTGATCGTGCCGCTGGTGCTGCTGGTGATCACGGTCGTGCTGGCCCTGTTGCTCCGCGCGATCCTGGCCCCGCTGCTGCTCGTCCTCACCGTCGCGCTGAGCACGGCGGCGACCGTCGGCGTCAGCGCGCTGGTGTTCGACCACCTGTTCCGGTTCCCGGGCAGCGACCCGCAGGTGCTGCTCATCGGGTTCGTGTTCCTCGTGGCCCTGGGGATCGACTACAACATCTTCCTGATGACCCGGGCCCGGGAGGAGTCCGTCCGGCACGGGGCCAGGACGGGCGTGCTCCGCTCGCTGGCGGTGACCGGCGGCGTGATCACCAGCGCCGGGCTGGTGCTGGCGGCCACGTTCGGCGCGCTGACCGTGCTGCCGCTGGTGATCCTCATCCAGCTCGGGTTCCTCGTCGGCTTCGGCGTCCTGCTCGACACCTTCGTCGTCCGGACCCTGCTCGTGCCGGCCGCCGTCCACCTCATCGGCGACAAGGTGTGGTGGCCGAGCGCGCTGGCGAAGGGGCCGACGGCCCCGGCGGAGGAGCGGGAGCTGGAGCGCGTCTGACCGGCCGGGGAGCGGCGGAACGTGCACGAACCGCCGCTCCCCGGCCGGTGTGGGGCAGGCTGGCCACGTGGAGACCATGCGTGTGGCGGTGCTCGGGCCCGGCGGCGTCGGCGGGCTGCTGGCCGCGCTGCTCGCGCGGGCGGGCCACGCGGTCACCTGCCTGGCCCGGCCGGAGACCGCCGCGCACCTCGACCGCGACGGCCTGCGGGTCGACAGCGACCGCTTCGGCCGGCTGACGGCGCCGGTCCGCGGGGCCGAGCGGCTGGCCGCGCCGGTCGACGTCCTGCTGGTGACGACGAAGGCGACCCAGCTGGACGGCGCGCTCGACCGCGTGCCCGCCGACGTGCTCGGCGACGCCGTGGTGGTGCCGCTGCTCAACGGGGTGGAGCACCTGGCCGCGCTGCGCGGGCGCTACCCGGCCGCGCGGGTGGTCGCCGGCACCATCCGCGTGTCCGCCGCCCGCCCCGCGCCGGGCGAGGTCCGGCACGAGGGGCAGCTGTGCGCCGTCCAGCTGGCGCCGGGCGCCGAGCCGCTGGCCGGCGCGCTGGCCGCGGCGGGGGTGGACGTCGCCGTCCGCCCGGACGAGGCCGGCCTGCTGTGGGACAAGCTGGCCTTCCTGGCCCCGATGGCGCTGCTGACGACGGCCGCGGCGGCGCCGCTGGGGCCGGTACGCGAGCAGCGGGGCGAGGAGCTGGCCGCGGTCATCGCCGAGGTGGCCGGGGTGGCGCGGGCCGAGGGCGCGGCCCCGGACGCCACCGCCACCCGCGACTTCACCTGGTCGCTGCCCGACGGGATGCGGTCGTCGTTGCAGCGCGACGCCGAGGCGGGCAACCCGACGGAGCTGGAGGCGATCGGCGGCGCGGTGCTGCGGGCGGCCGACCGGCACGGCGTCGAGGTCCCGGTCATCCGGCGGATCGTCGAGGAGCTCCGCGCCCGGCTGGGCCGGCCCCCGGGGAGCACCTGAGCCGGTGGCCCGAGTGCGCAGTTGCTGCCGCCGACACGTCCGGACGCGCCGACGCGAGCGACCGGAAGTGCCCACTCGGCGAGCGGGGCGACGAGCGACGAGCCTCAGACCGAGCCGGCGCGCACCCCGGCCAGCCACGACCGCGCCTCGGCGAACGCCGCGTCCGACGACTCGTCGGGCACCGCCCGGTTCTCCCGGCCGTCGGCACGCGGGTAGGAGCCGAGGAAGCGGACGTCGTCGCAGAGCCGGTGCAGCGCGGCCAGCGCCTCCCCCACCCGCGGATCGGCGACGTGGCCCTCGCAGTCGAGCGAGAAGGAGTAGACGCCGAGCCGCTGCCGGGTCGGGCGCGACTCGATGCGGGTCAGGTTGATGCCGCGGACGGCGAACTCCCGCAGCACGTCCAGCAGCGCACCGGTGCGGTCACCGACGACGACGGTCAGCGAGGTCTTGTCGTTGCCGGACGGTGCGGGCAGCGGGCCGGGGGGCTGCACGAGCACGAACCGGGTGACGGCACCCGCGTGGTCGGCGACGTCGTCGGCGAGGACCTCGAGCCCGTAGCGGTCGGCCGCGATCCCCGCGCACACCGCGGCGTCCACCTCCCCGGCGGCCACCGCGGCGGCGGCCCCGGCGGTCGACGCCGTCGGCAGCGGGGCGATGCCCGGGAGCAGCTCGGCGAGCCGCCCGACCGTCTGCGCCAGGGCGTGCGGGTGGCTGCCGACCGACCGGACGTCGGCGAGCGACGTCCCGGGGCGGACGGCGAGGACGAACGCCACGTCGAGGTAGACCTCGCGGGCGATCACCAGGGGGTCGCCGTCGGCCAGCCCGTCCATGGTCGCGGGCACCGAGCCCTCGACCGAGTTCTCCAGCGGGACCAGGGCGGCGTCGGCGTCACCCGACCGGACCGCGGCCAGCGCCGCGGCGACACTCGGGCGGGGGTAGCGCCGTCCCTCCGGAGTGGCAATCGCGCTGCTCAGGGCCGCTTCGGCGAAGGTACCCTCGGGCCCGAGATAGGCGAACCGCGTCGGAGACGGAGTGGATGGCATCCCGGGCATCCGACGAGGGTAGTGCGCACGGTACGAGGCGGTCGCCCCACCCCGAGAACGGGTGCGGGGGCCGGACAGCACCGGCCCGCGTGGGCCGCCTACCCGGAGTGGAGGGATGCGTGACCCCCGGCCCGGCCCGTGTCGCCCCCGGTGCGCTCCAGGCTGCGCTGTGGCGGCTGCTCGACGCAAGCGACCGGGAGGATCCCGCGCCCTTCCTCGCGCTCCTCGACGAGACCGACGGCGCCTTCGCCGCCGCCAGCGGGGAGCCCGTGTGGAGCGCGTGGCGGCACGCGCTGGACGCCCGGCGGGCCATGCTCGACGGCGACGAGGCGTCCCGGGCCGCCGGGGTCACCGCCGCCCGCGAGCTGCTGGACGAGTGCCCGGTGTCGTCGGAGACGGCCCTGCTGATGGCCTACCTCGCCCACATCGAGATGACCACCGACCACCTCGACCACGCGATGCTGCTGTCGGTCGACGCCAGCCTGCTCACCGACGGGCAGTCCGCGCAGCCGTCCCGCCCCCTGCTGCAGGCGCACCGCTGGCTGTCGATGACGCTGTCCGGCCTGGACCTGGAGGAGCTCGCCGTCTCGCACGCCGTCCGCGGGCACCAGGTGGCGGCCGCGCTGCCGGACGTCGGTGACCGCGGCCGGCTGCTGCTGCTCACCGCCCGCCAGCACGTCGAGCTCGCCCAGACGCTGCGCCGCCGGGGCGAGAACGACCGCGCCGCCGAGCTGGCCGGCGAGGCGATCGCCCGCGCCGCCGAGGCCCGGGCGCTGGACTGGGACGCCGAGCAGGACGACGCCGACCTGCTGGACGTGGTGCAGGGGTGGGCGCTCGTGTGCAGCGGGGACCTCGACGCCGCGCTGGGCCCGCTGCGCCGCGTCCGCCGCTCGCTGCAGCGCGACGGCGGGCTGTGGCTGCGCGGCTACACCGACCTCGTGCTCGCCCGGCTGCTCGCCGCCCTCGCCCGGCGGGACGGCGATACCGCCGCCGGCGAGGAGGCGATCGACCTGCTGGTCGACGCCTCGGGGGCCTTCGCGGCCGCCGGTGACCGCCGCCGCTACCGGCAGAGCCTGCTGGAGCTCGGCCAGGGCTACGCCGACCTCGGGCGCCCGGCCGAGGCGCTGTACTGGCTGGAGGCCTACCGCGCCGACACCGGCCGCGCACACGCCCGGGGCCGGGAGCTGTGGGCCGAGATGTTCGTCCGCCGCAGCCGGCTGCGCGAGGCCGAGCGCCAGGCCGCCCTGCTGCGCCGGCACGCCCTCGAGGACCCGCTCACCGGGCTGGGCAACCGGCGCAGCGCCGAGCGGCGGCTGGGCGCGCTGCGGCTCGGCGAGGAGCCGCTGTCGCTGGCCGTCGTCGACGTCGACCGGTTCAAGGAGGTCAACGACGACACCTCGCACACCCACGGGGACGCCGTGCTGCGCCGGGTCGCCGACCTGCTGCGCGAGCACAGCCGGACCGGCGACGAGGTGTACCGGTGGGCCGGCGACGAGTTCCTCGTCGTGCTGCCGACGGCGACCGAGACGCAGGCCGTCGTGGTGATGGAGCGTCTCCGGTCCGCCGTCGCGGAGGCCGACTGGACCGACCTGCGGCTCTCCGGGCCGGTGACGGTCAGCATCGGCGTGGCGACCGCGCCGGCGGTCGCCGAGGGGCAGCCGAGCACCGTGGTCGGCTGGCGGGCGCTGTTCGACACCGCGGACCTGCACCTGTTCTCGGCCAAGCGCCTGGGCCGCAACCGGGTGCGCGCCCACGGTCCCGCCGACGCGGCCCCCGCGGACCGCGGGGCGAGTGCGTGAGCTTTCCGCACGCGTGGGACGGGAGGGACGAGACGGACGGAGGACGGCGCGTTTCCAGTCACCTGCTCGACACTGTCGGTGACGACATGCACAGTGCGGTCGTGCCACCGGGAGCCCTGCACCACCGGGTGACCGCCGCCCTCAGCAACTGGCAGCTCGACGACGCCGAGCAGCTGCTCGCCGGGGTCGAGCGTGATCCTTCGCCCTACGTCGCCGCCGCTCCGGCCGCCGACGCGCCCGAGGGCGCCCCCGTCTCGCTGGGCCGCGCCTGGGCCGACACGCTGCGCGCCGAGCTGCTGGTGCGCCGGCTGCGCGTCGCCGGGTTCACGCTGGTCGGCGAGCCGGTGTCCGCCGACTCCCCCGGCTCGCCCCCCGAGCCCGCGCTCGACCTGCACGCCGGCGTCGCCGAGCTGATCGACGGCCCCGGCCCCAGCGACGGCGAGGAGACCGACCCGCGGTCGGAGTCGGCCTCCCGCGCGGCGCTCGCGATCGCGCTGGTCCGCTCGGCGAAGGCCGCGTTCGACGCCACCGACGACGGCCTGCAGCGGGCCGCGGGCCTGGCCCGGCACGCCCGCATCGAGCTGCTGTCCCGGCGCATCGACGCCGCGATGGACGAGGCCGTCGAGGCGGCGAGCCTGCTCGACCCGGCGCTGCCGCCGAGCACGCTGCTGGTCGAGACGCTGGGCACCCTGGCCGGCGTCCTCGCCGACCTCGAGCTCATGCCGCTCGCGCTGGACTACCAGCGGCGGGCGCACGAGACCGCGCAGGCGGCCGCCGCCGACCCGGACCTGCTCGCCCCGGACGGCACCGACCCCGACGTGCTGGTCGCCGTCGCCGCCACCCGGCTGGGCGAGCTGTGCGCCGAGCTCGGCGAGGGGCTGCTCGACGACGGCGCCCCCGAGTCGGCCGCCCCGTACTTCGCGGAGGCCCGGCAGCTGGCCGAGCAAGCGCTGGTGCAGCTGCCGCCGGACGCCGACGGCGTCGTCCCCGCCCAGGTCGTGCACGGCTGGGCGCTGGTCGGCATGGGCGAGCAGGCCGCCGCGACCGGGCCGCTGCGCGCCGCCGTCCGGCTGTCCGCGGCGGCCGCCGACCGGGACCGGCTGGCCTCGGCGCAGCTGGCCCTCGGCCGCGCGCTGCGCCGCCAGGGCGACGGCCGGGCCGCCGACGAGCACCTGGTGGCCGCGCTGGCCCTGGCCACCGAGCACGGCCTGCCCCGGCTGCGCCGGGCCGCCCTGCGCGAGCTGTGCACGCTGCACGCGGACCTCGACGACGCCGGCCGCGCGCTGCCCTACCTCCAGGCCTACCTCACCGACGAGCTGGACCGGGTCGACGAGCGGCGCACCCGCTGGGTGGAGCTGTTCGGCCGGCGCAAGAGCCTGCTGGAGACCGAGCGGGCCGCCGGGCAGCTGCGCCGGCAGGCCTACGAGGACCCGCTGACCCACCTGCCCAACCGGCGCTACGCCGAGGCGCGGCTGGACGGCCTGCTGGCCGCCGGCGACGTGCCGGCGCTGGCCGTCGTCGACGTCGACCGGTTCAAGTCGATCAACGACACCATCGGCCACCCCGGTGGCGACGCCGTGCTGCGCTCGATCGCCGAGCTGCTGGTCGCCGGGGTGCGCGACACCGACGAGGTGTGCCGCTGGGCCGGCGACGAGTTCGTGATCCTGCTGCCGGAGACGACCGCCGAGCAGGCCGAGCGGGCGCTGGAGCGCATCCGCGCCTCGGTCGCCCGCTACCCGTGGTCGGAGCTCGGGCTCGACGTGCCGGTGACGATCAGCGCGGGCATCGCGTCGGCCACCCGGGGCGACGACCGCAAGACGCTGTTCGCCGCCGCCGACGGCGTGCTCTACGACGCCAAGCGCAGCGGCCGCGACCGCGTGGTGCGGCTCTCCGCCCTGACCCAGACGCGGGCCGACCCGCTCGGGCCGCCGGCCGGCGGTGCCCCGGTGGCCGGCGCCCCGGTGGCCGCCGTCCCCGCCGCCGTCCCCGCCGCCGTCCCCGCCGCACCGGCCACTGCCGCGCCCGGCGCCGTGCTCGCCGATCCGGTGGACGACGTCGTCCGCGCCGTCACCGCCGTGCGCGAGGAGGCCGCCGGCTTCGCCGCGCTGCTGGGCGGCGCGTTCCCGCCGCTGGGCACCGCGCGCCCCGGTGAGCCCCTGCTCGCCCCGGTTCCCGCGGCCGCGGAGCCGGCCGGTGCCGAACCGGCCGGACCCGAGCCGACGGCGCTGCCCGTCCCGCCGGCGAGCGCCGCCGAGCCGGCGGTGGTCTGGGCTACGGGCCGGACGACCGAGCAGGTCCTCGCGCTGGTCCGCGAGGCCCGCCGTGCGCACCCCGACCGCCCGGCGCTGGTGCTGCGCGCCGCCGCCGACACCCTCGTCGCGCTCGCGACGGAGCACGAGTCGGCCACGACCATGGACGTCGCGGCCATGGCGGCGGCGGTCGGCCCGCTGCCCGCGCCGGTCGGCCGCACGACGGTGCTCTGCGCGGGCGGCGCCGACGCCCCGGTCGCCGCCGAGGCGGCGTTCGTGGCCCGGGTCGCCGGCACCGAGGCCGTGCGCGTGGACGACGTCGCCGGCCGGACGGGCACCCTGCTCGAGGACCGGTCGCTGCTCGACGGGATCGACTGCCTGGTCGTCGTCGCCGGGATGGACGCCTCGCTGGCGACGATCGCCGGCTCGCTCACCGACGTCCCGGTGATCGCCGTGCCCACCTCGGCCGCGCAGCCCAGCGCGCTCGGCGGGCTGGGCGCGCTGCTGACGATGCTCAACTCGTCCGCGCCCGGCGTGGCCGTCAGCAGCATCGACAACGGCTACGCGGCCGGGGTCTTCGCCGCGCGCGTGGCCCGCCGCGCCGGACACGGCTGACCGCCTCGATCCCCGTCACCGCCGGTCGCGGAGCCCGCCGGCCACCGCGGGGACGACGGCCAGCACCAGGAGGGCCACCGCGAACATCCTGCCCAGGGCCCACGCGAGGAAGACCAGCAGCGACGCCAGCTCCGTGCCGGCGCCGGCCACCGAGGTGAGCGTCGCGCGGTACGGGCCGCTGATCCGCCGCTGCAGCTCCGCCTCGGCGGCCACCAGCACGGCCACGTACAGACCGTAGGCCGCGGCGAGCAGGCCGAGCGCCACCGCCGGCGGCGCCACGGAGGTGAGCAGCAGCCCGGCGCCCGAGGCCGCGAGCAGGGCGGCGAGGGTCCGTGCCCGGGGCCGGCCCGCCCGTCCACCGAGCGCGGCACCGGCTGCCCCGCTGAGGGAGACGGCCAGCACGATCCCCGGGACGGCGGCCGTCGGCACCCCGCGCTCGGCCGCCAGCACCGGGAAGAACTCCTCCATCCCGTCCAGCCCGCCGACCAGCGCCACGGCGGCGAGAGCGGCGAGCAGGGCCGGCCGGCGCACCGCCAGGACCAGGCCGGTGCGCAGCGGCTCCTCCTCGGCATCGCCGTCGGGCCGCGGCTCCGGAAAGCGCAGCGCCAGCGCCGCCGCGGCCAGGCAGACGAGCACGCTGACCCAGCCGACGAGGCGGTAGCCACCGAGGGCGTGCAGCCCGGTCGCGGCGAGCGCCGTCGGCACCTGCACCAGCAGCTCGGCCGCCGTCATGGCGCCGTTGACCCGGGCGAAGGACTCCGCCGCCCCGACGTCGGCCAGCCCGTCGTGCACCAGCGCCTCGGCGGCGCCCGAGGTGCAGGCCCCGGCCACGCCCCAGATCGCGAAGCCGGCCAGGAACGCCGGGAACGAGGGCAGCGCCGTCCACAGCGCGAACGCCGCCGCCTGCAGGCACCCGCCGAGCACGAGCGAGCCCCGGCGCGACCACCGGTCGGCCAGCAGGCCGGCCGGCACCTCGGCCAGGAGCGCCGTCAACGACCAGGCGGCGAACAGCAGCGACAGCTGGGCGCCGGAGAGCCCGGTCTCGAGGAAGAGCAGCGCGTAGAGCGGGTAGAGAGGCACCAGCTCCGAGAGCGCGGCCCAGCCCACGGCCAGCCGGGCCAGGGCCCGGGCCGCGGGTGGTGCGGGGAGGGATCAATGTCGGTGCATGGCCGGGACGGTAGCCGCGCCCGGCGCCGTCCGCAGCAGGTCTCCCTGCGGAGCGGGAACGGCTCCCCTTGACCCGTGCGGGGGAAACTGTTCCGGTACCCCTCAACACAGCGGGGCATCGGGCCGTTGCCGAAAAGGTGGGACCGCCCGGTCCCGCCTGCCCCGGAGGGACGCATCGATGACCGGCACGACCGAACCGGGCCCCGAGGGGTCGGGGCCCGGTCTGCCGGCGTCCGGGTCCCCCCTGCCCGGCATGGACGCCGACCCGGAGCTCGACGGCCTGGTGCGGGTCGCCGCCGCGGTGCCCGGGCTGCGCTACGCCACGGTGATCACGATGGACAGCCCGGTGCTGCGCGCGGTGTCCCTCCACGGCCGCAGCCGCGTCTCCTGGCCCCGGGACGCCTCGGTGAGCGCGGTGCTGGCCGCCCGCGGCCCCGGCGTGCACACCGTCGACGACCTGTCGGCCGAGCCCGAGTTCGCCACCAGCGCCTGGGTGGACGGCGGCCGGGCCCGGTTGCGCGGTTTCGCGTACGCGCCGGTGGTGCAGGACGGCGCCACCGTCGCCGCTCTCGTCGTCTTCGACGAGGTGCCGCACCGGTTCACCGCCGACGAGCGCGACCGGCTGGCCGACCTCGCCGCCCTGGTCGCCTCGCTCTTCCGCGCCCGGCAGCAGGCCCGCGAGCTCGCCGACCTCGCCGCCGCCACGCATCTCGCGCACCAGGAGCTGGCCCGCTCCACCGCCTTCACCCGCGCGCTGCTCGAGGTCCTCCCGGTCGGCGTCGTCGGCAGTGACACCGCGGGGCGGGTGACCCTGTTCAACGCCGCGTCCCGCCGGTGGCACGGCATCGACGCCGATCCGGCCGTCGAGCCGGCGGACATGGCCACCGCCTTCCGGCTCACCGACCCCGGCGGCCGCCCCCTGGAGCCCGTCGAGGTGCCGCTGAGCCGCGTGCACGCCGAGGGCCGGATCGACGACGTGGAGATGGGCATCGCCGGGCCGGACGGGCTGCGGCGCATCTCGTCCTCGGGCGTGCAGGTGCGCGACGAGGCCGGCGAGCTGCTCGGCGCGGTCGTGACCCTCTCCGACGTCACCGAGCAGCGGGCCCTGGAGGACGCGCTGCGCGAGGCGGCCCTGCACGACCCGCTGACCGGCCTGCCCAACCGCAACCTGCTGCTGGACCGCCTGGAGCAGACGCTCGCCGCCGCGTCCCGCGCCCGGCAGGCCATGGCGGTGCTGTACTGCGACCTCGACGGCTTCAAGCCGGTCAACGACACCGCCGGTCACGCCGCCGGCGACGAGGTGCTCGTGGACGCCGCCCGGCGGCTGCAGTCCGCCGTCCGGCCCGGCGACACCGTGGCGCGGATCGGCGGCGACGAGTTCGTCGTCCTCTGCCCGGAGGTCGGGTCGGAGCGCGCGGCCGGGGTGATCGCCGACCGGATCGCCGGGGCGTTCGGCGCTCCCCTGCGGCGGTCGTCCGGGGACGAGCACCAGGTGGGCATCAGCATCGGGATCACGATGTGCGGCCCGGAGGACACCGCCGACTCCGCGCTGGCCGCCGCCGACGCCGCGATGTACCGGGTGAAGGCGACCCGGCGCACCGCGGAGGTCCCCGCGCCCCGCGCCGCCGTCCCGGCGGCCGCCGACCGCGGCTGAGCGCTCCGGCGCCCTGCACGGCGCCCCGACGGCGGTCGCTACGGTCTGACCGTCGACAGTGACTGCCCGAGCCCCGCCCGGCAGTGCCGAGCGAGGAGTGTCTTCCGTGATCTGGTCGGTCGTCCTGGCCGCGTTCGTCCTGGTGCTGCCGGTCGAGCTGCCCGACAAGACGCTGTTCGCCAGCCTCGTGCTCGCCACCCGGTTCCCGCCGCTGCCGGTCTTCGTCGGCGTCGGGACGGCGTTCGGCCTCCAGGTGGCGATCGCGGTCACCGCCGGGTCGCTGCTGTCGCTGCTGCCCGAGGCCCTGGTCACCGGCGTGGTGGCCGTGCTGTTCCTGGTCGGGGCGATCATCCTGTGGCGCAGCGCGACCAGCGGCGCCGAGGACGGCGGGGAGGCCGCCGGCACCCGCGAGCAGGTCTCGTTCCTCCGGGCCGCCGCGATCTCCTTCGGCGTGCTGTTCGCCGCCGAGTGGGGGGATCTCTCCCAGCTGGCGACGGCGGGGCTCGCGGCCCGCTACGACGCCCCGGTGTCGGTCTTCGTCGGCTCCTGGGCCGCGCTGCTCGTCGTCTCCGGGCTGGCGGTCTTCCTCGGCAAGAAGCTTGCCGACCGGCTGCCGATCGCGCTGATCCGGCGGATCGCCGCCGGCCTGTTCCTCGTGTTCGCCGGCGTCGCCCTCGTCGAGACCGTCCGCGCGCTCACCTGATCCGGCCGCTCGGCATCCGGGCGCTCCGCATCCGGGCGCTCAGCGGAGCGTCGGGATCCAGTCGGCCACCGCGCGGCCGATCTCGTGCGGCGAGTCCTCCGGGACGAAGTGGCTGCCCGGGACGGTGACCTCGGTGAGCGCGGGCCAGCCGCGCACCACCTCGCGCTGGCGGCCGATCAGGATCGAGCCGGGATCGGCGTCGAGGAACAGCTTCGGGACGTCGCTGCCCGCCAGCCACGCCCCGTACCGCTCCACCCGCTGCACCACGGCCGCCGGCTCCCCCTCGATGGGGAGCTGGCGCGGCCACTCGAGGGTCGGCCAGCGGTCCTCGCGCCGGGCGAACGGCGCGCGGTAGCGGTCGTGCGCCTCGGGGGTGAGCCCGCGGGCCACCGAGGCCGGCAGGATCTTCTCGACGAAGACGTTCTTGTCCAGCACCGCGGCCTCGCCGTCGGGGCCACGCATGAGCTGGAAGATGTTGCGGGCGCCGGCCGGCCAGTCGTCCCAGGTCACCGGCGTGACGATCGCCTCGGTGAACGCGATGCCGCGGACCGCCTCGGGATGGCGGGCGGCCCAGTCGAAGCCGAGTCCGGAGCCCCAGTCGTGCAGGACCAGCGTGACCCGCTCGGTCGCCCCCACCGCCGCGAGGAACGCCTCCAGGTAGGTGGCGTGGGTGGCGAAGTCGTAGGTGCCCGGGCCGGGATCGGGCAGCTTGTCCGACTGCCCCATGCCGATCAGGTCGGGCGCCAGGCAACGGCCGAGGTGCTGCAGGTGCGGGATGACGTTGCGCCACAGGTAGGACGACGTCGGGTTGCCGTGCAGGAGGACGATCGGATCCCCCTCGCCGGCCTCCACGTACGCCATCTCGGCGCCCTGCACCTGCACGCGGCGGCGGGGGAACGGGTCGTCGGGGGAGACGTCGTCGGCCATGTACCGATCCTCACACGGGGTACCGGCGGGGCGCCCGGTGGCGGGCGACACCGGGGCGAGGTTCCGTCGAGCGCTTGACCCTGACGCGGCGTCAGGCTGTTGCCTTCTCCTCGTCGGAGAAGGGAGGGGTCCGATGACCGGTGGGATGAGCGTCGGCGACACCGCCGCGCTGGCCGGCGTCACGGTGCGCACGCTGCACCACTACGACCGGATCGGCCTGCTGTCGCCGTCCGGGCGCACGCCGGCCGGGTACCGACAGTACTCGGCGGCCGATCTGGAGCGGCTGCACCGGGTGCTGCTCTACCGCGAGCTCGGGTTCCCCCTCGAGGAGGTCGCGACCCTGCTGGACGACCCGTCCGCCGACCCCGCCGAGCACCTGCGCCGGCAGCACCGGCTGCTGCGGGACCGGCTGGAGCGGACGTCGGCGATGGTCGCGGCCGTCGAGAAGGAGATGGAGGCACGGAACATGGGGATCTCACTGACCCCGGAGGAGCGCTTCGAGGTGTTCGGCGACTGGCTGCCGGAGGAGTACGCCGCCGAGGCCGAGGAGAAGTGGGGCGAGACCGAGGCCTGGGCGCAGTCCCAGCAGCGGACGCGCGCCATGTCCAAGGACGACTGGCTGCGGGTCAAGGGCGAGTCCGACGAGGTCGAGCGCCGGTTCGCCGAGGCGCTGCGGGCCGGCGTCCCGGCCGACTCGGAGCAGGCGATGGACGCCGCGGAGGAGCACCGGAGCAGATCAGCCGGAACTTCTACGACTGCTCCCCGGAGATGCACGCCGGCCTGGGCCGGATGTACGTCGAGGACGAGCGGTTCACCGCGTACTACGAGCGGATCGCGCCCGGCCTGGCGCAGTACGTGAGCACCGCCGTCCAGGCGAACGCCGCCCGCCAGGGCTGAGGCGCGGCGCCCCGGTGGCCGGGCGCCGGGGTGCCGCGGCGGTCAGCCGCGGGTGACCAGCCCCTCGGACACCAGCCAGTCCAGCGCGACGTCGGCGGGCTCCTCCCCGCCGACGTCGACGCGGCTGTTGAGCTCGATCATGACCTCGTCGGTGAGCCGCGGGCTGATCTGCGCGAAGACGTCGGCGATCTCCGGGTTCTCCTCGAGGACCTCGGTCAGCACCACCGGGGCGGCGTTGTAGGCGGGGAAGTAGCCCCGGTCGTCCTCGAGGACGGTGAGGTCGAGGGCCGCGATCCGGCCGTCGGTGGTGAAGACCTCGCCGAAGTTGCACGCCCCGTCGTCGGTGGCGGTGTAGACCGCCCCGGTGTCCAGGACGCTGACGTTGTCCCGCGGCACGCCCTGGGGATCGCCGAGCGGCATGCCGTACGCCTCGAGCATCGGCTCGAACCCGTCGCCGCGGGTGGCGAACTCCGACTCCACGCAGAACGTCCGTTCCTCCACCGGCAGGGCGGCGACGTCGGAGAGCGTGGCCACCCCGCCCAGCTCCTCGACCGCCTCGGAGCGGACGGCGAAGGCGTAGGTGTTGTTCAGCGGCGCCGGCGGCAGCCAGGTGAGCCCGTTGGCCGCGTCGGCGTCCCGCACCGCCTCGTACTGCTCCTCCCGGTCGGGGATCCCCTCGGGCATCCCCAGGTAGTTCAGCCACCCGGTGCCGGTGTACTCCCACTGCACCTCGACCTCGCCGTCGAGCATCGCGGCCCGTGCCGGAGCCGCGCCGGGGATGCCGCTGCGGTCGACGACGTCGTAGCCGGCGGTCTGCAGGGCGATGACGGCGATCTTGCCGAGGATCAGCGCCTCGGTGAAGTTCTTGGTGCCGACGACGACCTCCGCGCCCTCGTCGGCGATCGGCTCGATCGCGCCCGGCTCGGCCTCCGGGGTGAAGGTGTTGGCGCTCTCCAGGCCGCAGCCGGCCACCAGCGCGGTCGACACCAGGACCGCCGCAGCGGCGAGCGGGGTGCGCATCACAGCCCCTTCGGCCGGGCGACGTGCTCGACGACCCGGCCCAGCCAGTCCACGGCCAGCGCGAGCAGCGCCACGAGCACCGCCCCGCTGATCAGCAGCGAGTCCAGCGACAGGGTGATCCCGGTGTTGATCAGCACGCCGAGACCGCCACCGTTGATGAACGTGGCCAGCGTGGCCGTGCCGACGAGCAGGACCAGAGCGGTGCGCACGCCGGCGAGCAACACGGGCACGGCCAGCGGCAGTTCCACGCGCAGCAGCACCGGCAGGGCGCTCATCCCCATGCCGCGGCCGGCCTCCACGAGGCGCGCGTCGACGCCCTGGATGCCGACCAGGGTGTTGCGCAGCACCGGCAGCGCCGCGTAGACGACGAGCGCGATGACCGTCGTCCCGAAGCCGAACCCCAGCCAGGTGGCCAGCAGCACGAACAGCCCGATCGCGGGCGCGGCCTGCCCGGTGTTGGCGATCGCGACGACCAGCGGGCTGAACCGGCGCAGCGGCCGCCGGGTGAGCGCGATGCCGAGCGGGATGGCGATGAGCAGCACGATCACCGCGGCGGCGACGGTCAGGTACAGGTGCTCGCGGATGCTGTTCCCCAGCACGTTCCAGCCGAGCTGCCGGGCCTCGGTGTCGCTGAGGTCGGCGGTGAGCCGCCACACCAGGAACGCGGCGACGCCGAGGACCACCAGCAGCGGCTGCAGCAGCAGCGCGCGCCAGCCGGCGTCCCCGGACGCGGACGCGTCGGCCTGCCGGGCGGTCTCCTCCGGCGGGGCCGGCTCCGGTGCTCCGTCGGCACGCAGTTCGGTGGCGGCGGTCATCCGGCGGCCTCCGTACGGGTCCGCTGGATGGCGGCCATCACCGTCTCCACCGCCATGACCCCGGCCAGGGCCTCGCGCCGGCCGGTGACCACGACGCCGCCCTGGCTGGCCGCGAGCATGGTGTCCAGCGCGTCGTTGAGGGTGGATCGCAGGTTGACGACCGGCAGCCGCTCGTCCACCGCGTGCGGCACCGTCGCCGTCCGGGCGAGCTCCGCCACGGTCGGCCAGCTGATCGGCCGGCCCCGGTCGTCGACCACCACGACGAACCCGTCACCGGCGGCCTGCGCCGCGGCCACCGCCTCCGCCGACGGGGAGCCCGCGACCGCCGTCGTGACCTGCCTCAGGTCGACGTCGCCGACCCGGGTGAGGGTGAGCTGCTTGAGCGTGGCGCCCGCGCCGACGAAGTCGGCCACGTACTCCTCCGCCGGCTCGGCCAGGATCCGCTCGGGGGTGTCGTACTGCACCATCCGCGCCCCGACGTCGAAGACGACGATCTTGTCGCCGAGCTTCACCGCCTCGTCGAAGTCGTGGGTGACGAAGACGATCGTCTTCCCCAGCTCCTCCTGGATCCGCAGCAGCTCGTCCTGCAGCCGCTGGCGGGTGATGGGGTCGACGGCGCCGAACGGCTCGTCCATCAGGAGGACGGGCGGGTCGGCGGCCAGGGCGCGGGCCACGCCGACCCGCTGCTGCTGCCCTCCGGAGAGCTCCCGCGGGTAGCGGTCGCGGTAGACGGCCGGCTCCAGCCCCACCAGCTCCAGCAGCTCGTCGATCCGGGCGGCGGTGCGCTCCTTGCTCCACTTCAGCATCCGGGGGACCATCCCGACGTTCGTCCCGACGGTCATGTGCGGGAACAGCCCGCCGGCCTGGATGACGTAGCCGATCCGCCGGCGCAGCTGGTCGGCGTCCTGGTCGGTGACGTCCTCGTCGCCCAGGTGGATGCGCCCGCTGGTCGGCTCGATCAGCCGGTTGAGCATCTTCAGCAGGGTGGTCTTCCCGCAGCCGGACGGGCCGACGAACATCACCGTCTCGCCGGCGGCGATCTCCAGGGTCACGTCGTCGACGGCGGGCTGCTCCTGCCCGGGATAGCGCTTCGTGACGCCGTCCAGGCGGATCGCCACCCCGCTGATCTGCCGGTCGCCGCTGGTCACCGCCGGGGCCGAGGGTGCGGACGCTGTCTCAGGCACGGATCCCCCTGGGGGTGGTGAGCCGACCCGCCAGCACGAGCAGCAGGTCGAGGACGAGCGCGAGCAGGACGATCGCGATCGTCCCGGTGAGCGCGGAGTTGAGGGCGTTGGCGCCGCCCAGCCGGGACAGCCCGGAGAAGATGAAGCCGCCGAGTCCCGGCCCGAGCACGTAGGCGGCGATGGCGGCGATGCCCATGACCATCTGGGTGGAGACGCGGACCCCGGCGAGGATGACCGGCCAGGCCAGCGGCAGCTCCACCCGCAGCAGCGTGGCCGCGCGGGTCATCCCGATGCCCCGCGCCGACTCGACCGTGGCGCGGTCGACGCCGGCGAGGCCCACCACGGCGTTGCGCAGCACCGGCAGCGCCGCGTAGAAGGTCACCGCGATGACCGCGGGGGTGATGCCGAACCCGAACGGCGCGAGCAGGATGCCCAGCAGCGCGAAGGCGGGGATGGTCAGGCCCACCGCCGACAACCCGTTGGCCAGCGCGGTCGCCTTCGGGCTGCGGTACACCAGCACGGCCACCGCGACGCCGATCAGCGAGCCCAGCAGGACGCACTGGACGACGAGGCTGACGTGCTGGAGAGCCTGGAAGCCGATGAGATCGGCGCGCTCGCTCACGTACTCCCACATCCGGCAACGCCTCCCGCCCCACGCCGTCGTCGGGGTCTCGTCGTCGTCCGGCCACGGATCCTGCGCCCGGTGGAGCGCCGTGCGGCGGGCCCGCACCGGCGGCGGGCTGCGTCCGGACCACGGTAGCCGCTGATCCCCCCGGGGGCGCACCGGGAGACGGGCACCCCCCGTCCGGCGACGGCGCGCCCCGCCCCGGGACCCGGCGCACGCAGGGGGCGCGGCACCGGTCATCCTGGGACGGGATGAGGGCCATATGGGTGTGGCTGCACCGCCCGGCCGCACAGCGGGGGGTGCGAGCCGCCGTCGCGGCGGGACTGGCCTGGCAGGTGGCCGTCCTGCTGCCGCCGCTGCTGTCGGAGTACGCCTACTACGCCCCGCTCGGCGCGGTGCTCGCCGTGCACCCGACGATCGCCGACTCGGCGAGCGCGGCGTGGCGGAGCGTGCTCGCGATACTGATGGGCTTCGCCCTGGCCTACGCCGTCTACGAGCTGACCCCGTCGGTGCCGGACGCCCTGACGATCTCGCTCATCGTCGCCCTGGCGATCGGGGTCGAGCAGTGGCGACGGCTCCTGCGCGACCAGGCGTCCTGGGTCAGTTTCGCCGCGGTCCTCATGATCACCGTCGGGGCGGGCCAGCCGGGGCCCTACGTCCTGCGGTACGCCGGCCTCACCCTGCTCGGAGCGGCCATCGGCGTGCTGGTCACCGCGGTGCTCTTCCCGCCGCTGCAGCTCACCCAGGCCGTCGACCGGATCACCGGGACCCGCACCCTCCTCGCCGAGCACCTGCAGGACATGGCCGGGACCCTGCGCGACGGGCAGGTGCCCGACCCTGCCCGGTGGACCGAGCGCAACCGCCGGCTGGACCGCTCGCTGGACCGCATGCGCGCCGCCGAGACCCAGGTCGAGCGCGCCCGCCTGGCCAATCCGCGGGCCCGCCGCTGGAAGGGGCGCGCGGAGAGCATCCGGGAGGAGTCCCGCGCGGTCGACCGCGTCGCCGTCCTCGTCGACGACCTCACGTCGCTGGTCGTCGAGTTCCACCCGCACCGCCGGGGCATCGACCACGCCGATGCCGGCACCGGCTGGGTGCTCGCCGAGGCCCTGGACGGGCTGGCCGACGTGCTCCGCGCCGGGGAGGGGACGGCGCCCGACGAGCGCGACGCCCGGATCGCGCGGGCCGACGACGCGCTGCACCGGCTGGTCGGCCTCGTCCGGACCAGCACGGTCTCCGACGACGAGGGCTTCTTCGCCCTCGGCGCGGTCGTCGTCGGGGTCCGCCGCAGCCTGTCCGCGCTCGGCGCCCGGGAATGCCTGCGCGCCGCGGCGTGAGCCTCGGGCGTGGACGGCCAGCACGCCGAGCCACGGCTCTGGGGGTTCTGCTCGCCCTCTGCGGGTGCTGCAGCACCACCCGAGCACGAACAACACCCCCAGAGCGCCCGGAAGCCGGGTCAGCCCTCCTCGGCGAGGACCTGCTCGGCCACCGGCACCGCGCGCTCCCGGTCGCCGGGAACCAGCCCGATGCGGGTGCGCCGGTCCAGCAGGTCGGCCACGGTCCGCGCGCCCTCGTGCCGGACGGCGAACCGCAGCTCCCCCACCGTCTCCGGCCGGCCGGCCACCACCAGCGCGGGCCCCAGCTCCTCGACCAGCGGCGCCTCCGTGCCGTAGCGGGCGACCAGCCGCCCCGGCGCCGGGACCCGGTCCAGCGCGACCCGCGGCGCCGCGCCGACCAGGGGCAGCCGGGCCGTGCGCGACCGCGCCGCCCCCCGCCCGAGCCGGGCGCCCACCGCGTCGACGGCCTCCGCCGCCATCGCGCGGTAGGTGGTCAGCTTGCCGCCGACGACGGAGAGGACCGGTCCGTCCCACGCCAGCAGGTGCCTGCGGGAGAGGTCGGCCGTCGCGCCCCCCGGTCCCGTGCCCGCCGATTCGGGCAGCACCAGCGGGCGGTAGCCGGCGTAGGCGCCGACCAGGTCCGCGCGGGTCAGCGGCTCGCCGAGCACCTGGTTCACCGTGTCGAGCAGCTGCTGCACCTCGACGTCCGACGGCGTGGCGTCGTCGTCGGGCACCGGGCCCTCCACCGGCTCGTCGGTGAGCCCCAGGTAGACCAGCCCGTCGGGCTGCGGCAGCGCGAAGACGTACCGCGACCGCGATCCGGGCAGCGGCACGGTGAGCGCCGCCGCCGGCGAGCCCAGCCGCGTGGCGGGCACCACCAGGTGCGAGCCGCGCGAGGGCACCAGCCGGAGCCGCGGCGCCAGCCGCTGCGCCCACACCCCGGTCGCGTTCACCACCGCGCCGGCGCGCACGGTCAGCGGCCCCTCGGCGGTGGTCACGTGCACGTCGGCGCCGTCGACGCCGGCCACCGTCGCGCCGGTCAGCACCCGCGCCCCGTGCGCGGCCGCGGTCCGGGCCAGGGCGACGACGAGCCGCGCGTCGTCGGTCAGCTGCCCGTCCCAGAAGACGACGCCGGCGCGGCCGGGCCGCACCGCCGGGGTCAGCCGCCCGACGTCGGACGCCGTCACCCGCCGGGTCGAGGGCAGCGACCGGCGCCCGCCGGGCACCGAGGCGCGCACCGCGTCCCCGAGCCGGCCGCCCAGCTCCGCCAGCGCGGTGACGTCGCGACCGGCCTCGTCGGGGACCAGGAACGGCAGCGGGCGCACCAGGTGCGGCGCCGTCGCACCCATGAGGACGGCGCGCTCGCGGGCGCTCTCCCGCGCCAGCCCGATCTCCCCGTGGGCCAGGTAGCGCAGCCCGCCGTGCACGAGCTTGGAGGACCACCGGCTGGTCCCGGCGGCCAGGTCGGTGCGCTCGCACAGCAGCACCGACAGCCCGCGCGACGCGGCGTCCAGGGCGACCCCGGCGCCGGTGACGCCGCCGCCCACCACCACGACGTCGACGCCCGAACCGGCCGACTCCACCAGGTCCCGGGCGCGGCGCGCGGACGACAGCGAACCCATCACGTCGTCCCCCGGGGCTGCGGCACCGGCAGACTGTAGCCGTGCCCGAGCAGCCGGAACTGACGATTCAGGGCTGGGGTCCGCGCCCCGCCTCCCCGGGGGACGAGGGCCTCGACGGTGCCCTGCCCAAGGCCGCCCGCCGGTACCTGGGCCGGGAGCTGGGCTGGGAGCCGCGAGCCACGCCACCCGCCCCGGTGGACGAGATCCGGCTCGCGCCCTGCCGGCTGCCCGAGGAGGCACGCGCGGCGCTGGCCGGCCTGCTCGGCGAGGACAACGTGCACACCGACCGGAGCTCCCGGCTGCGCCACGCGGGCGGCAAGAGCTACCTGGACCTGCTCCGCCGGCGGGAGGGGGACGCCTCCGACGCCCCCGACGCCGTCGTCCGGCCCGGCACCACCGAGGAGACCGTTGCGCTGCTCGCCCTCTGCGGGGAGCGCGGGATCGCCGTCGTGCCGTTCGGCGGCGGGACGAGCGTCGTCGGCGGGCTGGCCGGCGTGGACCCCGACGACCGGCCGACGATCGCCGTCGACCTGGGCCGCATGGCGTCGGTGCAGTCCCTCGACGTGCCGTCGTCCCTGGTCACCGTCGGGCCCGGGATCCGCGGCCCGGCGCTGGAGCAGGCGCTCGGCCGGGAGGGCCTGACGTTCGGCCACCTGCCGCAGAGCTGGGAGTTCGCCACCCTCGGCGGCTACGCGGCGACCCGCTCGGCCGGCCAGTCCTCCACCGGGGTCGGCCGCTTCGACGACCTGGTCGCCGGCCTCACGCTGGCCACGCCGTCCGGGGTGCTGGAGCTGGGGCACCCGCCCGCGTCGGCCGCCGGCCCCGACCTGCTCGGCCTCGCGCTGGGTTCGGAGGGCACCCTCGGCGTCATCACCGAGCTGAGGCTGCGCGTCCGCCCGAAGCCCACGGCCAGCTCCTACGAGGGCTGGTCCTTCCGCACCTGGCCGGCCGGCCTGGCCGCGCTGCAGGCGCTGGCCCGGCACGACCTGCTGCCCGACGTCGTCCGGCTCTCCGACGCCGACGAGACCCGCGCCAACCTGCTCATGGCGTCCGGGGCCGGGGCGAAGGCGCTGCGCGGGAACCTGCGCGCCCGCGGGCACGGCGAGGGCTGCATGCTCGTGGTCGGCTGGGAGGGCGTGCCGGACCTGGTCCGGGCCCGGATGCGGGCGGCGGCCTCGGTGCTGCGCGACGGCGGTGCGATCCGGCTCGGCCGCCGGGTCGGCCAGTCCTGGCGCGCGCACCGCTTCGAGGCGCCGTACCTGCGCGACCGGCTGATGGACCACGGCCTGCTGGTGGAGACCCTGGAGACGGCGGCCACCTGGACGGCGCTGCCGACCGTCTACGACGCGACCCGCCGGGCGCTGCGCGAGTCGCTCAGCCGCGGCGGACACCGGCCGCTGGTGCTCAGCCACCTCTCGCACGGCTATCCGACCGGGGCCTCGCTGTACCTGACGGTGATCGCCGACCGGGACGACGCGCTGCCCATCCAGCAGTGGCTCGCCGCGAAGCGGGCGGCGACCGACGCGCTGCTGGCCGCCGGCGGCACGCTCACCCACCACCACGCCGTCGGCGCCGACCACCGCCCCTGGCTGGAGCGTGAGGTCGGGCCGCTCGGCGTCGAGGTGCTGCGCGCGGTGAAGCGGGAGCTGGACCCGCAGGGCATCTGCAACCCCGGCGTCCTGCTCCCCGACTGACCGACCGGCCGGCGGGTGGGGTCAGGCGGTGGTGGCGATGCCGCCGTCGACGGGGATGACCGCGCCGGTCACGTAGGCGCCGGCCCGCGACGAGAGGTAGACGACGACGCCGGCCATGTCGTCGGGGCGGCCGATGCGGCCCAGCGGTGACTTCGCGGCGATCTCGGCCCCGAAGGCGTCGAGCGTGGCGGCCATCATCTTCGACTCGAAGGGCCCGGGGGCGACGGCGTTGACGGTGATGCCCTTGGGCCCGAGCTCCTTGGCGAGCACCCGGGTGAGGTGGTGCAGCCCGGCCTTGCTGGCGGCGTAGGAGTAGGTCGGCATCGGGTTGACGTGCAGGCCGTCGATGCTGCCGACGTTGACGATGCGCGCCGGGTCCCCGTCGGCCGTCGCGGCCTCCAGCTTCGGCAGGAAGGCGCGGGTGAGGAAGAACGGCGACTTCAGGTTCAGGTCGAGCAGCTTGTCCCAGGCCGACTCGGGGAAGGTCTCCAGCGGCTCGCCCCAGGTGGCCCCGGCGTTGTTCACCAGGATGTGCACGCGCTCCTCGGCGCGGCCCACCTCCTCGGCGAGCCGGACGCACTCGGCCTCGGTGGAGAGGTCGGCCGGGATCGAGATCGCGGCGCCGAACTCCGCGAGCTCCGCGACGGCGGCGTCCCCGGCCTCGGCCTTGCGGGAGCTGATGTAGACCTTCGCCCCCGCCTGCAGCAGCCCGCGGGCCATCATCAGGCCGATGCCGCGGGTGCCACCGGTGACCACAGCCACCTTGCCGGTCAGGTCGAACAGGTCCACGGGTACCTCCGGTTCGGCGTCGCGGAACCGGGATCGGCACCGCCCCCGGCACCCTAACGAGGGTCGCGGCGGGCGGCGCCGCGGCCGGGTGTGCCAGCCTGGCAGCCGTGATCGAGCCCGCCGCGACGTCCGGTGTCACCAGCGAGGTCGGCCCGCTGCGCACCGTGCTGCTGCACCGGCCGGGCCCGGAGCTGCGCCGGCTGACCCCCCGCAACAACGACCAGCTGCTCTTCGACGGCGTCCCCTGGGTGGCCCGCGCGCAGGAGGAGCACGACGCGTTCGCCCAGGCGCTCACCGACCGCGGCGTCGAGGTGCTGCACCTGGCCACGCTGCTCGCCGAGGTCCTCGCCGTCCCGGCCGCCCGGACCGAGCTGATCGGCGCCGCCGTCGACGACCCCCGCCTGGGCGCGACCCTGCAGCGCAACGCCACCCGGCACCTGGCGGGCCTCTCTCCCGAGGACCTCGCCGCGGCGCTGATCGCCGGCGTCGCGCACGACGAGCTGCGCGGCTCCGGGCTGGCCTACCAGCTCATGGACCGGTCGGACTTCGTCGTCCCACCGCTGCCCAACCTGCTGTTCACCCGCGACTCCTCGGTGTGGATCGGCGACGAGGTGGCGGTGACGTCGCTGGCCATGCCCGCCCGGCACCGGGAGAGCACGATCACCGCCGCGATCTACACCCACCACCCCCGCTTCTCCGGGGCGGAGCAGCTGTACGGCGCCGCCCTGGAGCACCTCGAGGGCGGCGACGTCCTGCTGCTGGCCGAGGGCGTGGTGGCCGTCGGGGTCGGCGAGCGGACGACGCCCGGCGGCGCGGAGCGGCTGGCCCGGCGGCTGTTCGCCCGCGGGCTGGCGCACACCGTGCTGGTGGTCCCGATCGCGCAGGAGCGGGCCACCATGCACCTGGACACCATCGCCACGATGGTCGACGTCGACGCGATGGTCATGTACCCCGCGGTCGCCGACTCGCTGGTCGCCTGGACGGTGACCGCCCCGTCCGGGATCACGGACGACGCCGACACGACCGACCTCGCCGTCAGCGGGCCGCAGCCGTTCCTCACCGCCGCCGCGGCCGCGATGGGGATCGACAAGCTGCGTGTCATCGACACCGGCCTGGACCCGGTCACCGCCGAGCGCGAGCAGTGGGACGACGGCAACAACACGCTGGCCCTGGCGCCGCGGCTGACCGTCGCCTACGAGCGGAACACCGTCACCAACGCCGCGCTGGAGGCGGCCGGCATCGAGGTGGTGCGGATCGCCGGCTCCGAGCTCGGCAGCGGCCGCGGCGGCCCGCGCTGCATGTCCTGCCCCGTCTCCCGCGCCCCCCTCTAAGCCTTTCCGCGGAAAAGCACCGGAGGGTTTCCGCGGAAAAGCGCAGGAGGGTTTCCGCGGAGAAGCGGGCCGGGCCGCCGGGCCGGCGTTACGACCGGGGGACGGCCGGCGATGCCGCACCCGCGGAGGTGATCACGGCCACTACGCTGCCGACTTCCCGCGCCGGGCCCGGCGCCTCGGCGAAGGGACGCGCGCGGTGGCACGCACGGACACGGCACGGCGGACCGGCCGGATCGCGGGGATCGGCGGCGGGCTCGTCGGCCAGATGCTGGCCTGCATCGCGATCGCCGGGCTCGGGTCCGGCGCGCTCGTCGCCGCGCTCCCCGCGGCCGCGGTCGCGGCGGCCCCGGTGGGCCGCACCGCCGTGGCCACCGGTCTGACCAACACCACGAAGGTGCTCGGCGGGTCGTTCGCCTCCGCCGCCTTCGCCATCGCGCTGGCCTCCAACGTCCCCCTGCTCGCCGACGGGTCGGCGGGCACCGCGGGCTCGTTGTCCGGCTACATCACGGTGTGGGTGGTGTGCGGCACGGCCGCGCTGCTCGCGGCGCTGGCGCTGCTCGTCGTCCCGAAGCTCGCCTTCTCCGACCCGTCGGCCACCGCACCCGCTGAGGAGTTCCGAGCATGAAGCGCACCGTCGCGGTGGCGGCCGCCGCGGCGGCCGTCACCACCACGGCCCGGCGGGTGGCCCGGTTCCGCCCGGACGACCGTCCGGTCGCCCCGGTGGACCTCAGCGGTCTGGACGCCGACGCCGCGGCCGGGCGGCTGGCGGAGCTGATCCGCATCCCGACGGTCTCCTCGCGGAACCCCGCCGAGGTGGACCGGGCGGCGTTCGAGACCTACCGCGCCCGGCTGGCCGAGCTGTACCCGCGCACCCATGCCGCGCTGGAGCGGGAGGTGCTGGGCGACGGCGCCCTGCTCTACCGCTGGCGCGGGACCACCGGCGAGCCGCCGCTGGTGCTGATGGCGCACTACGACGTCGTCCCGGTGGCCGGGCAGGAGTGGGCGCGCGACCCGTTCTCCGGCTCGATCGAGGACGGCTGCGTGCACGGCCGGGGCGCGATCGACCACAAGGGCTCGATGGTCGCGATCCTGGAGGCGGTCGAGGCGCTGGTCGCCGACGGGTTCACCCCGCGGCGCGACGTCTACCTCTCGTTCGGCGACGACGAGGAGGTGGCCGGCGTGGGGGCGCGGCTGGCGGTCGAGGCGTTCACCTCCCGCGGCATCCGGCCCTGGGCGGTCATCGACGAGGGCGGCGCCGTGGTGAGCGGGATGTTCCCGGGCGTCCCCGGCCAGGTCGCCGTCGTCGGGCTGGCCGAGAAGGGCCTGCTCGACGTCGAGCTGGTGACCACCGACGCCGGCGGGCACGCCTCCTCGCCCACCCGCGGCGGCGCGCCCGCGCGGCTGGCGAAGGCGATCCTGGCGCTCGAGGAGGACCCGTTCCCGGCCCGGCTGCCCGACGTCGTCCTCGGCATGATCGACGCCGTCGGCCGGCGGGCGCCGCTGGGCTACCGCGCGCTGTTCGCGCACGCCGCCCAGCTGCGGCCGGTGCTGGCCGAGGTGCTGGCGCGGGCCGGCCGGGAAGCCGGCGCCATGGTGCGGACGACGGTCGCCGTCACCCGCCTGGAGGGCAGCCGGGCCAGCAACGTGCTGGCCACCCGGGCACTCGCCCACCTCAACATCCGGATCGCGCTGGGCGAGACGGTGCAGTCGACGGTGAACCGGCTGCGGCGCGTGATCGACGACCCCTCGGTGGAGCTGCGCGTGGTGTCCGGGAACGATCCGTCACCGGTGTCCCGCGCGGACAACGAGGCGTTCGCGCTGGTCAGCGCGGCGGCGCGGGCCACCTACCCCGACGCCGCCGTCGCGCCGTACGTGATGGTGCAGGCCAGCGACGCGCGGCACTTCAGCCAGATCTGCGACAGCGTCTACCGGTTCATGCCCTTCGACCTGAGCCGGGAGGAGCTGTCCGCGCTGCACGCCGCCGACGAGCGCATCTCGGTCGCCGCCCTGCACCGGGGCGCGGGCTTCTTCCGGCACCTGATCCGGAGCGTCTGAGGCCCCGGCCCGCCGGAGCCCCCGGCCCACACCGCGGCGGGGCCGAGGTGGCAGCCGGGCCGCGGGGTGTTGCACGGGCAGTCGGTCTCTGCCCACTCCTGCGGGGCAGAGTCCGACTGCGCAGGGAGCACACCTGCGCCGGCGCGGCAGACGGCGGTCTGCGAGGCGGTCAGCGGAGACCGCGCCGTCCGCGGCGGAGGTTGAGCACCAGGGCGACGGCGGCGAGCGCGGCGGCACCCAGCAGGAGCACCCGGTAGCCCCACGGCAGGTCGGTGAAGAAGGACAGCACCCCGGTGACGCCGCAGACGAGCAGCACCGTCGCGGCGAGGAAGGTCAGCACGCTCCGGCCGCCACCGGGCGGCGGCGCGAACGCGCCGGCCGCCGTGGCGTCGGCCGGGGGTCGCGGCTGCTCGTTCCGGGCGGCGTCGGATCGGTCCTCCATGACCGTCCGCGTACCCCTGCCGGAGCGCGGCATGCGCCGTCCCCGCGCCCCGGGGGCACGGGGACGGCCCGGTCAGCGCAGGGTGATCTGGCGGGAGAGCAGGCCGGCCCGCGCGCGACGCTCGTCGGCGTTCAGCGGGGCGGTCTCGGCCAGGGCCTGCTCCAGCCGTGCCTGGAACTCCGTCGCCGGCCCGGCCCAGTCCGCGGCCGGGGTGTCGGCGGGCAGGTCCCAGACCGGGACGACGAGCCCGTGCGCCCGGAAGGCGCCGGCGTACCGGGTGCCCTCCCCCAGCAGGATCTGCTCGGCCGCCGACAGGCGGGCCAGCGCGTCGAGCAGCTGCTCCTCCTTCTCCGGCCGCACCCAGCGCAGGTGCGCGCGCTCGTTGCCGGGGCGCACCCAGTAGGCGGCCTCCAGCCCCTCGAGCCGGACGGTCGGCAGGATCGACTCGTTGGCCTGCTGCAGGCCGGCCCGCGCGGCCGCCCCGGGCTCGGTGCCCTCGAGCCAGAAGTCGAAGGTGTCGTGCACCGTCACCTCGAGCGGGACGGTGACGTCGAGGACCTCCTGCAGCCGCGGGCCGGCCGAGCCGGCGCCGCCGATCGGGCCCGGGTCCACCGGGGCGCCGGCGGGGGCCTCCAGGGCGGCCGCGACGGCGGTGCCCAGGTCGCGGCTGACGTCGTCGGACGACGTCTGCAGCTGGGCGCCGACGAGGATCTCGCCGGTGGCGCGCACCAGCGCGGGGGCGCCGCCGGGCAGCACGCTGGCCAGGGTGATCTCGCGGCCGTCGGTCGTCCTCAGCGTCGCCGTCGCCGCCGGCACCAGCTCGCGCAGCGCGACCCAGTCCGCCTCGCCGGGCAGGCCCTCGAACGGGCGGGTGACGACGGGCGCGTAGCCGGAGCCGTGGCAGTGCTTGTAGCGGCGGCCGGACCCGCAGGGGCACGGAGCCTTCGGGTTGACGCCGTCCCCGGCGACGGCGGTGGTGGAGGAGCGCTTGCGGGAAGCCATGCGAGCAGCGTAGGTGGACCCGCCGACGGGCCGGGGCGCACGCCTTACGCTCGGCGCGTGACCCTGGCCGTCGAGCCCCTCGACCTCACCGCCCCGTCCTTCGTCGCCGACCCCTACCCGGCGTTCGCGCGGGCCCGGGCGCAGGCGCCGGTGCAGTGGCACGAGGGGCTGGGCCTGTGGCTGGCGTTCACCCACGCGGAGTCCAACGCGGTGCTGCGCGACCGCCGGCTGGGCCGCATCTGGGCCGACCGGGAGCCCGGCGACCGGTTCGCGAGCTTCAACCTGATCCACCGCAACGCCATCCTCGAAATGGAGCCCCCGAACCACACCCGGCTGCGGCGGCTGATCACCAGCGCCTTCGCCCGCGGGCACGTGGAGCGGCTGCGGCCCTGGGTGGAGGAGCTCGCCGGGCGGCTGGCCGGCGAGCTGGTCGAGCGCTCGGGCGGGTCCGAGCCGGTCGACCTGCTGACCGGGATGGCCGAGCAGCTGCCGGTCGCCGTCATCGCGGAGCTGCTGGGCGTGCCCGAGGCGGACCGCCCGCTGCTGCGGCCGTGGTCCAACGCGATCGTGAAGATGTACGAGTACGACCGCACCCGGCAGCGGGAGGACGACGCCGAGCGGGCCGCCGACGAGTTCGTCGCCTACCTGCGCGAGCTGGCCGCCGACCGCCGGCGGCACCCCGGCGAGGACCTGGTCAGCCACCTGGTGAGCGTCCGTGACACCGACGGCGACAAGCTCACCGAGGACGAACTGGTCACCACCTGCATCCTGCTGCTCAACGCCGGCCACGAGGCGACGGTGAACGTCACCGGCAACGGCATGCTCGCGCTGCTGCGCCACCCCCAGCAGCTGGCCCGGCTGCGCGCCGACCGCTCGCTGCTGCCCGCCGCGCTCGAGGAGCTGATGCGCTTCGACCCGCCGCTGCAGCTGTTCGAGCGCACCGCCACCGCCGACGTCGAGATCGGCGGCGTGACCGTGGCCGAGGGGCAGAAGATCGCCGCGCTGCTGGGCGCGGCCAACCACGACCCCGCCGTCTTCGCCGCGCCCGACACCCTCGACATCACCCGCACCGACAACCCGCACATCTCCTTCGGTGCCGGCATCCACTTCTGCATCGGCGCCCCGCTGGCCCGGGTGGAGCTGCAGGCCACGTTCGGCGCGCTGCTGGACCGGGCGTCGGAGCTGGAGCTGGGCGGGGAGCCGGTGCGCCGTCCCGAGTTCGTCATCCGCGGGCTGGAGACCCTGCCGGTCGTCCTGACGCCGTGACGTGACCGTCGACGAGGTGCTCACCGAGCACGCCTGACCCCCCACGCCGGCGGGTCGCCGTCCTCGCGCTGCAGCCCGAGGCCGGCGTGCCGGTGGTCCCGTTGCTACGGCTGGAAGGTGAGTGCGGTCACTGGCAGGATCCGGTCATGCGTGGCTTGATGCAGGACTACCCCCTCACGATCGACTCGATCTTCCGGCACGTCGAGCAGCACTACGGCGACGGCACGATCGTCACCAACAACCCCGGGGGCGTCACCCGCGCCACCTACGCGGAGTGGGCGCAACGCACCCGCAAGCTCGGCGGGGTCCTCGACACCCTCGGCATCAGCGCCGACGGCCGGGTGGGCACCTTCGGCTGGAACAGCCAGCGCCACCTGGAGCTCTACTTCGCCGCGCCGTGCACCGGCCGCGTGCTGCACACCCTCAACGTGCGGCTCTTCCCCGAGCAGCTGACCTACATCGCCAACCACGCGGAGGACGAGGTCATCTTCGTCGACCGCACCGTCCTGCCCCTGCTGTGGCCGCTGATCGACACCATGAAGACGGTCCGGCAGGTCGTGGTCATGGACGACGGCGGCGACAACGAGATCCCCGACGACGCCCGGATCCTCGACTACGAGGCGCTCCTGGCCGACGCGCAGCCGGTCGAGTTCTCCGTCACGGACGAGAACTCCGCGGCCTCCATGTGCTACACGAGCGGCACCACCGGCAACCCGAAGGGCGTCGTCTACTCGCACCGCTCGACGTTCCTGCACACCATGGGCGTGATGGCGCCGAACGCCTTCGGCCTGGGCATCCGCGACGTCGCGATGCCGGTCGTGCCGATGTTCCACGCCAACGCCTGGGGCATCGCGCAGGCCGCCCCCGCCGCCGGCGCCTCGCTGGTCATGCCGGGCGCGCTCATGCAGCCGGAGGCGATCGCCAAGCTGATCGTCGACGAGGGCGTGACGTTCACCGCCGGCGTCCCGACCATCTGGCAGGGCGTGCTCCCCCACCTGGCCGGCCGGCCGCACAAGCTGCGCGACATCGGCTGCGGTGGGTCCGCCGTCCCCAAGGCGCTGAGCGAGGCCTACCGCGAGCAGGTCGGCATCCCGATCCTGCAGGCGTGGGGCATGACCGAGACCCACCCGGTCGCCTCCTCCGGCGTGCTGCCCAGGCGCTACGAGGACGCCGACGACGAGACGAAGGCGGCGCAGCGCGCCCGCGCCGGCATCCCGTTCCTCGGCGTCGAGGCCCGCATCGTCGACTCCGACACCCTCGAGCCGCAGCCGTGGGACGACAAGGCCACCGGCGAGCTCCAGGTCCGCGGCCCGTGGTGCGCGCAGGACTACTACAACCCCGACGCCGGCGTGGAGCTCACGACGCCCGACGGCTGGATGAAGACCGGTGACGTCGCCGCGATGGACGAGTTCGGCTCCATCCGCATCGCCGACCGCACCAAGGACCTGATCAAGTCCGGCGGCGAGTGGATCTCCTCGGTCGACCTGGAGAACGCGATCATGAGCCACCCGGCGGTGAAGGAGGCCGCCGTCGTCGGCATCCCGCACCCCAAGTGGGACGAGCGCCCGCTGGCCTGCGTCGTCCTCAAGGAGGGCGAGAGCGCGACCGAGGAGGACATCCTCGAGCACCTCAAGCCGCTGGTGGCCAAGTGGTGGATGCCCGAGGCCGTCGAGTTCATCGACGAGGTGCCCAAGACCAGCGTCGGCAAGTTCTCGAAGAAGGACCTCCGCGCCAAGTTCGCGGAGTACGAACTCAAGAGCTGACGGCCCCACCGGCACAGGGGGCTCTGCCCACGTTCCGGCGGCCGAGCCGCAGGTGGGGCTTCCTGTGCCTGGTCAGCGCACGAAGGGGGGTTCGCCGGTCTCGCTCACCATGGGCTTGCCGGCGGCCTCCCACTCGCCCATGCCGCCGCCGACGTTGACCGCGTCGAAGCCGTTGGCGTTCAGCCACGCGGCCACCCGGGCCGAGCGGCCGCCGCCGCGGCAGGTGACGTAGAGCGGGTCGCCCTCGGGCAGCTCGTCGAGCTTGGCCGGGACGTCGCCCATCGGGATGTGGGTGGCGCCCTCGATGTGGCCGTGCACCCACTCGTCGTCCTCGCGGACGTCGAGGATCACGGCGTCCTCGGGCAGCTCGGAGGCGGGCACGGTCGGGACCTGCTGCGGCATCACGCCTCCCATGGTGCCAGTGCTCCCCGTTCCCGCGACCGGGCGACGGCTCCGCCACGGACGCCGCTGTCCGGGCCGGGCGCCTGCGAGGATGAGGGCGATGTCCCCGAGCCACCGGGCCGCCCCGCGGACCGCTCCCCCGTCGCCCGTGCGCGAGCCCGCCTGGGAGCTGCCCCGGTCGGCGATCGGGCTGTGGGTGACCGAGAGCGTGTTCAGCGCGATCCTCATGTGGCTGGCCGTCGGCGCCTTCCTGCTGTTCGCGCCCTCCGACGGCGGGCCGCTGCCGCTGCTGCACCGGGTGCTGCCGGTCGCCGCGGCCCTCTACGCGGTCGTCGCGATGGGCATCCGCCCGTGGTTCAAGCACCGGGTGTACCGCTGGGAGATCACCGCCGAGGCCGCCTACACCCGCACCGGCTGGCTCACCCAGACCTGGACCCTGGTGCCGATCTCGCGGATCCAGACCGTCGACGTCACCCGCGGCGTGCTCCAGCAGCTGTTCGGCCTGGCCACCGTCGCGGTGCTCACCGCCTCCAGCCAGGGCACCGTGCGGATCTCGCACCTGGAGCACGACGTCGCCCAGCGCGTCGCCGACGACCTCGCCCACCGCGCGGAGCAGGTCCGGGACCAGGCCACGTGACCGCTCCCCCACCCGCCCGGCGCACCTCCCCCCGAATCGTGCTCGTGCACACGATCACCTTCCGGCAGGCCCGGCAGTTCGTGCCGGTGCTCATCCCGGTCGGCGCCGCCACCGGGTTCGGCGGCGGACCGGCCACGGTCGTCGCCCTCGTCCTGGCCGTCACCCTGTTCTCCCTGGCCGCCGCGGCCGTGACCTGGTGGCGGTTCGGCTACACCGACGGCCCGACGGCGGTCGTCGTCACCCGCGGCCTGCTGTCCCGCTCGGTGCGCACCGTGCCCAACGACCGCATCCGCGGCGTGGAGGTGGAGGCGCCCGCGCTGCACCGCCTCTTCGGGCTGGTCCGGGTCCGCATCGACGCCGCCGCCGGCACCGCCGGGCAGGAGGAGGAGCTGGTCGTCGACGGCGTTCCGCGCGCCGAGGGCGACCGGCTCCGCGTGGCCGTCCTCACCCACCGCTCCACCCCGGTGGCGCAGCCCGACGGCGACGCCGCGGCGCCGCCGGAGGAGGAGCTCTCCCGCTGGGACAACCGGTGGCTGTTCTACGCGCCCCTGGTCGGCAGCTACCTCGCGCTGCCGCTCGCCGGGATCGGCGCGCTGTTCCGGCTGGGCGAGGAGCTGCCCGACGACCTGCTGGGCGACGTCCTGGACGTCGACGTCCCGTCCGGGTGGGTGGTCGGCGCGGTCGTGGTCGGCATGGTGCTGCTGGTGCTCGCCGGGTCGGTCATCGGCGCCGCGATCGTCAACTGGGGCTTCCGGCTGGTCCGGCGCGGCAGCACGCTGGTGGCGGTGCGCGGGCTGCTCACCCGGCGGCACACCGAGCTGGAGCTCGACCGCATCCGCGGCGTCGCCGTCTCCGAGGGGCTGGGCATGCGGCTGGTGGGCGCCGCCCGGGCCGGCGCGCTGGTCACCGGCCTCGGCGACGCCGAGCGGCGCGGGCAGCTGCTGCCGCTGGGCCCCCGCGACGACGCGTGGACGCTGACCCACCGGCTGGTCGACGACCCCGGCCCGCTCCGCGCCCACCCCTCGGCCGCGCTGCGCCGGCGGATCGTGCGGGCGCTCACCGTGGGGCTCGCGGTCGCCGCGGGCGGGGCGGTGCTGCTGGCCACCACCGGTCGCTGGGACGTGCTGGCGGCCGGCATCGCGCTCACCGTCCTCGGCGTTCCGCTGGCCTACGGCCTCTACGGGTCGCTCGGGCACGCGGCGGGCCCGCGCTCCTTCAGCGTGCGGCGCGGCTGGCTGGTGCGCGAGCAGGTGGTGCTCGAGCGGCGGGCGGTCGTCGGCTGGGAGATCCGGCAGTCGTTCTTCCAGCGGCGCGCGGGCCTGGCGACGGTCACCGCCTGCGTGGGCGCCGGCAGCGGCGGCTACGCCGCCGTCGACATGGCCGCCGGCGACGTCGCCGCGTTCACCCGCGCCGCCTCCGGGCGGTGGGCCGGCGCGCTGGAGCGGTAGCGGCGGGACTGCCGCCGGGCGGGAGGAAGGTGAACCTTTCCTGCCCCGCGGTTGGCGGTCGCGGCCCCGGGTAGCTGGCCGGTCGATGTCCCCTCGGCGAGCTCATCCCGCGAGCCCGCCGGGCTGCCCGCCCAGCCCGCGGCCGGACTCCTTCCCGATGCCCACCCGGCCGGCCAGCGCCGCCGCCTCCACCCGCGTCGCCACGTCCAGCCGCCGCAACAGGTGCGCCACCAGGCGCTTGGTCGTCCGCTCCGAGACGTGCAGCGTCGTCGCGATGTCCACGGTGCTCGTGCCGTTGGCGATCAGCCGCCACAGCCGCCGCTCGTCGGCGGTCAGCGTGTCGGCGATGCTCTGCTCGCCGGACGGCGTCGCCTCGTCGAGCAGCTGGCGCAGCACCGCCTCCGGCAGCACCGACCAGCCGTCGAGGACGGCGAGCAGCGGCCGCACCAGGGCGTCCGGGTCCGCGGTCTTGGGCAGGAAGCCCGACGCCCCGGCGCGCAGCGCCTCGATGGCGGCGTCGGCCTCGGCCAGCCCGGAGAGCGCGACCACCCGGACCAGCGGGTCGGCCCGGCGGATCGCCGCGATGGCCCTGGTCCCCCCGGGCGGCGGCATGTGCAGGTCGACGATCGCCACGTCGGCGTGGTGCCGGCGGACCAGCGCCGCGGCGGCCGACGCGTCCTCCGTCGTCCCCACCACCCGGACCCGGCCTCCGCTGAGCCCCGGCAGCAGCAGGCTCAGCCCACGCGTGAACAACGGGTGGTCGTCGACGACGACCACGTCCACCGGCGGCCTGCGGTCAGCAGCGGTCGCGTCGTCGGTCTCGCCCACATCGCTCCTGACGGTCGGTGCGTCTCCCGGCGCCTCCCGGCCGGACCTCCGAGGAGGTGCCCGTGACCCTGGCTGCCGACACGCAGGCGTCCACCCGTAGCCGCGGACTGCTCGACGATCTCGCCCGCGTGCTCCGCGCGCACCTCCCGCGCCGGCGCCGCGTCCGCGCTCCCGAATCGGAGGCGCCCAGCCCCGAGGACGCCGTCGTCCGGGCGCTCTGCCACGACATGCGCACCCCGCTGGCGTCGCTGGAGGCGGCGCTGGGCTCCCTGGACCGCGCCCCCGCCCAGGCCGCCGAGCTGCTCGCCCTCGCCCGGGCGCAGACGGCCCACCTCTCGTCGATGCTGCGCACGGCGGACGCGACCGGTGGCGCGGTGCGGCGGTCCCCGGCCACCCGCCGCCTCGGCGACGTCCTCCGGGCCTCGGTGGCCGCCTCGGGGCTGCCCCGGTCGCAGCTCGTGCTGGAGGTCGACGACGACGCCGGGGACGTCGGCGTCGCGGACGCCCGCGTGCAGCGCATCCTGATCAACCTGCTGGAGAACGCCCACCGCCACGGGAACGGCGCCCCGGTGCGGCTGCGGGTGACCACCCGGGCCGGCTGGGTGGACCTGGCGCTCAGCCAGACCGGCGTCCCGGTGGACCGGGTGGTCCAGCACCTGCAGACCTCCCGCCCGCCGGTGGACCTCACCGGCCTCGGGCTGTGGTCGGTGCAGCGGCAGGCCGGCGAGCTCGGGGGCCGGGTGCTGTGGTTCGAGGACGGCGAGACGTTCACCCTCCTGGTGCAGCTCCCCGACCGCTGACGAGGTTGGCACCGGCGGGCCACCGGACGGCACCGGTGGGCCACCCGGGGCGGGCAGATCCCCTGTGTCACCGCGATCGCGGGACGGCGACGACGCAGAGGAGACACCGTGTTCACGCACACCCAGGCGCTGCAGTACGAGGCCAAGCCCGACGGCCCGGACCCGGACTTCGCGCGCAAGCTCCAGGAGGTCCTCGGCGGTCAGTGGGGCGAGATGACCGTCGCCACCCAGTACCTGCTGCAGGGCTGGAACTGCCGGCTGCCCGGCAAGTACAAGGACATGCTCCTCTCGATCGGCACCGAGGAGCTCGCCCACGTCGAGATCCTGGTGACGATGATCGACCGGCTGCTGGACCACATGCCGCTCAAGCCGGACTCGTCCGACCGCACGAAGGAGGCCGCGGCGGGCTACGGCCAGCACAACCCGCAGCACCCGCTCGTCAACGGCGGTGGCGCGTCCTACATGGACAGCATGGGCAACCCGTGGACCGGTGCGTACGTGACCGCCAGCGGCAACCTGATGGCCGACTTCCACTACAACGCCACCGCCGAGATGCAGGGCCGGCTGCAGGTCTCCCGGCTCTACAACATGACCGACGACCCGGGCGTGAAGGAGACGCTGAAGTTCCTGATCGCCCGTGACCACATGCACCAGATGCAGTGGCTCGCCGCCATCGAGGAGCTCAAGGCCGACGGGCTGGAGGGCATCCCGGTGCCCGAGGCGTTCCCGATCGAGGAGGAGCCGGGCGACGCCGGCTACGCCTTCATCCTCGCCTCGGACGGCCCCGAGGCGGCCGCCGGCCGCTGGGCGCACGGCCCGACCCCGGACGGCCGCGGCGAGTTCACCGCCCGCCCGATCGAGGCCGCCGCCGACGCCCCGCAGCTGCCCCCGGGCGACCCGCGGCTGTTCCCGACGCCGCAGATGCCGGGCCAGTCGATGCTGCAGAAGGCCAAGGACCTGCTCACCTGAGGCCTGGCCTCACCCCGTTGCGCCGTCGCCGTGCCGGTGGCCCACCCTTCCCCGGGTGCGGCCGCCGGCCCGGCGGGCCACCCCCTCCAGGAGGTCCTGCCGTGCACCCCCACCTGCACCTGCCCCGCCTGCCGCTGGCCGCCGTCCTGCTCTCGGTGGTCTACCTCGCCGCCATCGCCGTCGCAGTCGGCGCCGCCGGCCAGCACACGGCCGCCGGCCTGGTCGTGCTCACCGGCCTGGTCGCCCGCTGGGCCGTCCGCGCCCGCCGCCCCGAGCGCGCGACCACCCCGGTGGCGCTCGCCGTCGCGGGTACGGCCACCGCGGTCGACGCCGCCCTCCCCGCCGAACCCGCTCCGGTGACCCCGGCCCGCGCCGCCGCCTGATCCCGCCGTCCGCGCCGCGCAGCAGCCGGCCGGCTCGAGGCCGCGGAACGCGCGAGGCGCGCGCCCCCCGCAGGGGACGCGCGCCTCGGCTGTGCCGGCCTGCCTCCAGGGGCCCGCACCGAGCGGAGCGAGGTGCGGGGAGGAGGCGGGTCCTTCTCTCAGTGCTGGACGGCCTTCTCCGCCCCGATGCCGGTGAAGGCGCGGACCTCGAGCTCGGCCCACTTCGCCTCGTTCGGCTTCTCCTTGGTGAGCACGGTGCCCAGGTACCCGAGGAGGAAGGACGCCGGGATCGACACCAGGCCCGGGTTGCGCAGCGGGAACCAGGCGAAGTCGACGTTCGGGAGCATCGACGTCTCGGCGCCGGAGACGACCGGCGAGAAGATGATCAGCCCGACGCAGATGATCAGACCGCCGTAGATCGACCACAGCGCGCCCTGGGTGGTGAAGCGCTTCCAGAACAGCGTGTAGAGGATCGTCGGGAGGTTCGCCGAGGCGGCCACCGCGAAGGCCAGCGCCACCAGGAAGGCGATGTTCAGCCCGGCGCGCAGCGCCAGGATGCCCAGCCCGATGGAGATCGCGCCGATGACGACGGCGGTGAGCCGGGCGACCTTGACCTCGCCGTTCGGCGGGACGTCGCCCTTCTTGATCACCGAGGCGTACACGTCGTGCGCGAAGGACGCCGACGCGGTGATCGTCAGGCCGGCCACCACCGCGAGGATGGTCGCGAACGCGACACCCGCGATGATGCCGAGCAGCACCGTGCCACCGAGCTCGAACGCCAGCAGCGGTGCGGCGGCGTTGACCCCGCCCGGTGCGGCGACGATGGTGTCGGCGCCGACCATGGCCCCGGCGCCGTAGCCGATGACCAGGCTGAACAGGTAGAAGATGCCGATCAGCCAGATCGCCCAGACCACCGACGTCCGGGCGGCCTTCGCCGTCGGCACGGTGTAGAAGCGCATCAGCACGTGCGGCAGCCCGGCGGTGCCGAGCACCAGGGCCAGCGCCAGGCTGATGAAGTCCAGCCGGGTCGTCTCGCTGACGCCGTACTGGGCACCCGGCCGCAGGACGACGTCGGTGCCGCTCTCCGCTGCGCCACCGAGCAGCGCCGACAGGTTGAAGCCGTAGTCGGCGAGCACCCAGATGGTCATCACGAGCGCGCCGGCGATGAGCAGCGAGGCCTTGATGATCTGCACCCAGGTGGTGCCGCGCATGCCGCCGACGAGGACGTAGAAGATCATCAGCGCGCCGACGATCGTGACGACCAGCGCCTCGGCCACCGGCCCGCTCACGCCCAGGAGCAGGGCGACCAGCCCGCCGGCCCCGGCCATCTGCGCCAGCAGGTAGAACAGCGAGACCGCCAGCGTGGAGATGGCGGCCGCGGTGCGCACCGGGCCCTGCCGCATCCGGAACGCCAGCACGTCGGCCATGGTGAACCGGGCGGTGTTGCGCATCAGCTCGGCGACCAGCAGCAGCGCGACCAGCCACGCCACCAGGAAACCGATGGAGTAGAGGAAGCCGTCGTAGCCGTAGATGGCGATGGCGCCGGCGATGCCGAGGAACGAGGCCGCCGACAGGTAGTCGCCGGCGATGGCCAGGCCGTTCTGCTGGCCGGTGATGGTGCGCCCGGCGGCGTAGTAGTCGGCCGCGCTCTTGTTGTTGCGGCTGGCCCGGAAGGTGATGGCCAGCGTGACGACGACGAACGCCCCGAAGATCGAGATGTTGATCGCCGGGTTGCCGATGGTGGCGTCGGCGGCGAGCACGTCAAGCACGGGTGGCCCCCTGGGTGTGGGTGTGGGTGTCCTCGCCGGCGGCCGTGCCGGGCGCGAACTCGTGGGCCTCGAGGCGCTCGCGCATCTCGTCGGCGATGGGGTCGGTGCGCCGGTTGGCGTGCGCGACGTAGAGGTGCGTGATCACGAAGGTGGTCACGAACTGGGCGAGGCCGAACAGCAGCCCCACGTTCACGTTGCCGAAGACCTCCGTCGACATGAAGTCGGTCGCGTAGGTCGAGAGCAGGACGTAGAGCAGGTACCAGACGATGAAGGCCACGGTCATCGGGAAGGCGAAGCTGCGGAACCGCTTCTTCAGCTCCACGAACTCGGGTGAGTCCTGCGCGGCGCGGTACTCCTCGGGCGTCAGCAGACGCCGTTCCTGTGGATCGGTCACGGTGCGAGCTCCTGGTTCGATCGAGCGGGGCGTCGACATGCGAACAGTCGGAATGTGAGCCCTGTCACGGTAGGGCGCACAGGCCGCGGAGAGCAGCGGTCGCGTCGCCGCTGCGCCGAGCGGTGAGCAGGAGTCGGCGTACGGCAGGTCCGGCGGGACGAGCGGTCGCGGGGTGCACCTCGGTGCGGCGGGAGCGCGCCCGGCTCGCCACGGTTCGTCCCCCCGGGGTCCGGTCCGTGCGCAGGATCTCCCTGGTCAGGGAGCCGGCTCACCGCGGCAGGATCCCGCGGTCGAGCTGCACCGCCTCGGGAGTGTGCAGCCGCACCATGGTGCGGGCGGCATGCCGCGGCACCCGTCGGGGCGTGGCCAGCGACACCGCCACCATGGTGAGGAACGCGAGCGGGACGGTCCAGGCCGCCGGCTGGGCGAGCAGCGCCCCCGGCCACCCGGCCGGGGCCGCGCCGAACAGGGTGGCCAGCACCGCGCCGCCGGCGCACCCGCCGCCGACCAGCATCCCGGCGATCGCACCGGCGTCGGTCAGCCGGCGCCACCAGATGCCGAGCACGAGCAGCGGGCAGAACGTGGAGGCGGCGAAGGCGAAGGCCAGCCCGACCGCCCGGGCGACGCCCACCCCCTCGGCCAGCAGAGCCAGGCCCAACGGGACGAGGACCGCGACGACGGCCCCGGCCTGGAAGGCGCGCACGCCGCCGAGCCGGCGGCCCAGACCGTCCTGGCTGATGACGCCGGCCACCGCGACGGTCAGCCCGGACGACGTGGACAGGAACGCCGCGAACGCCCCGGCGGTGGTCAGCGCCGACAGCAGGTCGCCCAACGTGCCGGCCAGCATCCGGGACGGCAGCTCCAGCACCAGGGAATCGGTGTCGCCGCTGGCGATGAGGTCCGGCGCGTAGAGCCGACCCAGCCCGCCGTACACCGGCGGCAGGAGGTAGAAGAGCCCCAGCAGTGCCAGCACGAACAGGGTCGTGCGCCGCGCCGCGGCCCCGTCGGGGTTGGTGTAGAAGCGCACCACGACGTGCGGGAGGCCCATCGTGCCGAGGAACGTGGCGACGATGATCGAGTACGTGGTGTAGAGCTGGTGCTCGCCGGTCCCGGCCAGCGGGGACTCCCAGGAGTCCCCGGGCGTCGTCCCGGTCGAGGCTGGGGACACCCCGCCGTCGCCCAGCCAGATGGTCACCATGAACAGCAGCGGGAACAGCAGCGCGGTGAGCTTGAGCCAGTACTGGAAGGCCTGGACGAAGGTGATGCTGCGCATGCCGCCGAAGAGCACGTTGACCAGCACCACCGTCGCGACGAGCACGCCGCCCAGCCAGGCCCCGGTCCCGGTGGTGGCGGCCAGCGCGATCCCGGCGCCCTGGAACTGCGGCATGAGGTACAGCCAGCCGATGGCCACGACGAGCAGCGCGGACAGCCGGCGCACCCCGCGCGACTCCAGCCGGCTCTCGGCGAAGTCGGGCAGCGTGTAGGCGCCGGAGCGGCGCAGCGGCGCGGCGACGAGGACCAGCAGGACGAGGTAGCCGGCCGTCCAGCCGACCGGATACCACAGCATCTCCGTGCCGAACGCCAGCACCAGACCGGCGACGCCGAGGAAGGACGCCGCGGAGAGGTACTCCCCACCGATGGCCGAGGCGTTCAACCCGGGCCGCACGGTGCGGGAGGCCACGAAGAAGTCGCTGGTGGTGCGGGAGAACCGCCAGCCGTAGGCGCCCACCGCCAACGTGGCCACGACGACGGCCGTGACCGCGACGACGCTGTAGCCCGCGGCGCTCACGAACGGTTCCTCATCGGCCGGGGGTCAGGAGCGGTCGAGCACGTCGGTGAAGGCGCGTTCGTTGCGCTCGGCGGCCCGTACGTAGAGCCAGCCGATCGCGAACAGGAACGGGTAGACGGCGAACGCCAGGAGGAACCACGGGAGCGGCACGGCGAGCACTTCCACCGTGGACAGATCCGGCGCGAGCCAGAACAGCAGGGGGATCCCGCCGACCACCACGACGAGGGTGGTGAGGGCGAGCAGCGCCAGCCTGAGCTGGGAGCGCAGCAGCGAGGACATGTACACCTCGCCCAGGGCGGTCTGGGCGTCGATCTCGCGGGCGACCGGGACCGGCTGCACGCGTGCGGCGCCGGTGCGCGGGCTGGTGACGCGCACCCGGCGGGGCGAGGTGTCCGGCACCGGTCAGCTCCGGCCCTGCGTGCCCGGTCGGGCGCGCCGCACCAGGAGGTCGCGCAGTTCCCGGGTGTGCCGCCGGCTCACGACCAGCTCGGTGCCGCCGACGACCACCGTGCACCGCCCGGCGTCCATCCGGACCTCCTGGACGTGCTGGAGCGCGACCAGCAGCGACCGGTGGATCCGCACGAAGCCGGCGTCCTTCCAGCTCTCCTCCAAGGTGGTCAGCGGCACGCGGACCAGGTGGCTGCCCGAAGCGGTGTGCAGCCTCGCGTAGTCACCCTGCGCCTCGACGTAACCGACGCTGGAACGCGGGACGAACCTCGTCACACCGCCCAGCTCCACGGCGATGTCGTCGTCCACCGGCACGGGTCCCCCGGCCCGCGCGCCGACCACCCGGCGGACCGCCTCGGCCAGCCGGTCGTCGCGGACCGGCTTGAGGACGTAGTCGACGGCGCCGAGCTCGAAGGCGTCCACCGCGTGGTCGTCGTACGCGGTCACGAAGACGACCGGCGGCGGCACCTTGAACCGGGACAGCACGCGCGCCAGGTCGACCCCGCCGAGCCCGGGCATCCGGATGTCGAGGAAGACGGCGTCGACCGACCGCTCCTGGAGCAGGCGGAGCGCCTCGGTGGCCGAGTCGCTGGTCAGCACGGTCGCGATCCGCCCGTCCCGCTCGAGCAGCCAGCGCAGCTCCTCGAGGGCCGGGCGTTCGTCGTCCACCACCAGGACGGTCAACCCGTCTGCGGTCACGACACCTCCTCGCCGGCGGTCGTCGACGTCACCTCGGCCCGTGCGCGTGCGGGACGCCGCCCACTCGGTCACGGGTGCACTCCGGGCGCGAACTTGGGAACCCGCACGATCACCTTGGTCCCCGCGCCAGGGGCGGTCTCGACGACCAGACCGTAGTCGTCGCCGAAGGCGGTGCGCAGCCGGGCGTCGACGTTCCCCAGCCCCACCGAGTCGACCGAGACGTCACCGGCGAGGGCCCGCCGCACCTTCTCCGGGTCCTCGCCGATCCCGTCGTCCTCGACCGAGATCAGGCACTCCCCGCCCTGGTCGGCGGCGATGATGGTCACCGTCCCGGTGCCCGGCTTGCGTTCCAGACCGTGCCGCACCGCGTTCTCCACCAGCGGCTGCAGGCAGAGGAACGGGACGGCGACCGGCAGCACCTCCTGCGCCACCCGGAGCGTGACCTGGAGCCGGTCACCGAACCGCGCCTTCTCCAGCACCAGGTACCGCTCGATGGACCGCAGCTCCTCGGCCAGGGTCGTGTACTCGCCGTGGTGGCTGAAGGAGTACCGGGTGAAGTCGGCGAACTCCAGCAGGAGCTCCCGTGCCCGCTCGGGATCGGTCCGGACGAACGAGGCGATCGCGGTCAGCGAGTTGTAGATGAAGTGGGGGCTGATCTGCGCCCGCAGCGCCCGGACCTCGGCCTCCATCAGCCGCGTCCTCGAGGCGTCGAGCTCGGCGAGTTCCAGGTTCCCCGACACCCACCGCGCGACCTCGGTCACGGCCCGGACGAGTCCGGCGGAGGCCGAGGAGGTGAACGCCTGCAGGGTGCCGACGACCCGGTCCTCCACCACGAGCGGGCTGACCACCACCTGCCGCAGCCCGCAGCCGGCGTCCGCGCAGGGGAAGTCCGCGCGGTCGCGGACCACGGTGTTGCCCGACTCCAGGACGATGGCAGCGAGAGCTGCCGCGTCCCGCTCGTGGTGGCCGAAGCGGCCGTCCCAGGCCAACGCCGTCACGGTGTCGGTCAGCGCGACGGCCGGAACCCCGAGCAGGTCCCGCAGGTGCCGGATCGCGCGTCCGGCGGAGCCGCTGGTCAGGCCCTCGCGCAGCTCCGGCGCCGTGAGGGAGGCCGAGTGGAGGGTCCGGAACGTCGCCTGCTCCGCCTCCGTGCCCAGGTGACCGGGGCGCAGCCAGCGCAGTGCGTCGCGCATCGACGGGGTCTCCCTCCAGGCGGGCCGACCGTCGGACGGTGAGCCAGCGAACCCTAGACCCTGACGGCCCGCGCAGGTCAGCGATCCCGGACGTGTCCCCGGGTCGGGGCACGACCCTCGACCCGTTCAATCCGCGGCCGCCGGGCACACGGTCGGGCCGAGACGTAGCCGGATCGCGCCATCGCCGTAACCCCGTGTGCACAGGGCACGGGTGCAATGGCTCATGGCCGCATCCAGTGCTGCGTCGTCGGGATGGTTCGCGGTGGCCCGCGCCGCCGAGGTGGGCACCACGCCGGTGCCGGTGGGCGCGGGGGGCCGCCCCTACGTCGTCGTCCGGCTGCGTCCCGGGGGTGAGGTGATCGCGTTCCCCGCCCGGTGCCCGCACCGGGCGGCGCCGCTCGCGACCGCCACGGTCAGCGGCGGGCGGTTGGAGTGCGCCCGGCACGGCTGGCGGTTCGACGCCGACGGCCGCTGCGTCGCCGCCCCCTCCCTCGGGCCGGGCGGCGTCCTCCCGCCGCGGGCGGACCTGCCGATGCCGTGGGCGGTGGAGGAGCGGCACGGGTGGGTGTGGCTGGCCCCCGACCGGACGGCGGCGGCGGTCCCGGCGCGGCCCGTCGGCCCCCCGCGCGCCGAGCCGGCACCCCCGCTGCCGCCGCCGCAGGGGCCGGTGTTCTCGAACCTCGACCCCTCGCTCGCCGCGGCCTGGCACCCGGTGGCGCTCTCCGGCGACCTCCGCCTCGGGGGCTGGCTGCAGGTCCGGCTGCTGGGGCGCACCTGGATGCTGCGGCGGGACGACGGCGGCCTGCGGGTGGATCCGCCGGCGTTCGGCGTCCGGGAGCGGCAGGGGGTGGTCGAGCTGGCCCCGGAGGAGCCGGCCGACGTCCCGCTCGACGTGCCGGAGGCCACCGACCGGCGGTTCGTCTCCCGCTGGCTGGCGCCCCGGCGCACCGCCGCGCCCGCGGCCGTCGTCGCCGACCTGCTGCTCGACGTCGCCCGGCTGCCGTTCGTGCACGGGGCGACGACCGGGGCCGCGGACCACCCGGAGGTCCCGCCGTACGAGGTGGTCCGGGAGGCCGGCGGGTTCACCAGCGTGCAGGAGCAGTGGTGCGACGACCCGCTGGACCCCGAGGTCGCCCTCGGCGGGCGCCCGCTGCGGCAGCGCCGGCGGGCCACCTACGCCTACCGGGCGCCGTTCCGGCTGCGGCTGCGCCGCGACCAGCTGGACTCCGGTTCGACGACGACGGTGCTCACGCTGCTCCAGCCGGAGGACCCGGACTCCACGCGCGTGCTCACCCGGCTGCTGCTGTCGGCGGGCCCGGGCCGCCCGCTCCCCTCCCGCGCGATGCTGGCCGACGCCGTCGCCGCGGAGCAGCGGGCGCTGGACGCCGACCTCGCGCTGCTGGCCGGCACCGGTCTCCCCGGCCTGCCCCTGGACCGCCGCGAGGAGCTGCACCTGCCCGCCGACCGGCTGGGGCTCGCGCTGCGCGACGCGCTCTGCGACTTCCGGACGATCGGGCGGCCGCGGCTGGCCGCCTGAAGCGCTCACCCCGCCGGCAGCGGCTCCCCGCAGCGGGGGCAGGTGGTCGGCGGGTCCTCGTCGGCCAGCCCACCGCACGCCGGGCACACCCGGCGCAGCCAGCAGGCCGGGTCGCCGCCGTCGTCGTCGGGCACCCGCCGCGCCCGGTCGTCCTCCACGCGGCCTCCTGAATGCGACAACTCTGTTGCGGTCCGCCGACCGGAGGGTTCCGGCGACCGGCCGGGGTAGCCCTGGACGGTCGCACGCCACTCCGGGAGGACCAGCATGACCCGCCGCCGCACGCGCACGCACCCGCTCGCCGCCCTGCTCTTCGCCGCGGCCCTGCCCCTGGCCGCCTGCGGTGGGGGCGAGGACGGCGGGGACGTGGGCGTGGACGACATGGACAACCCGCTCGACGTCCCCGGCGACGAGGTGATCGGCGGGAACCCCGGCCCCGACGAAGCGGTGACGGAGGACATCAAGATCACCGCCCTGCAGCTCGCCTACCCCGAGGACGGCGTGTGGGAGCAGGGCGAGGAGGTGCCGCTGTACGCGGCCATCGCCAACACCGGCGTGACCGGTGACCGGTTGATCGAGGTGCGCGGCGCGGACTTCGCCGGCGCCGAGCTGACCGGGCTCGAGGGAACCGCCGGCGCGATCGAGGTGACCGAGGACGACAACGTCTACCTGGAGCCGGAGGGCCCGCCGTCGGTGGTGCTCACGGACCTGGACATGTCCCTGCGCTCCTCCCAGTCGATCCCGGTCACGTTCGTGTTCGAGCAGGCCGGCGAGGTGACGCTGGAGGCGCCGGTGGCCTCCTCGCCCCCCGGCCAGGGGGACTTCACCGCGCCGGAGGACCCGACGACCGAGAACTGATCGTCCTGGGGGAGGACGCGGAGATCCTCCCGCGGGGCGACGAGACCGGACGGCGGGCTCCCTAGGCTTCGGCTCATGGACCGGTCCGCGCCCGTCGAGCGCCTGACGGCGGCGCTGCGCGAGCGGCCGTTCCGCGTCGACCTGGCGCTGGCGGCGGCGATCGGCCTGGTCACCGTCGTCCTCCCCGCCGGCGCCTACTGGCCGGGCGAGGCGGCGGCGTTCGTCGTCGGCGTGCTGCTCGTGGCGCCGTTGGCGTGGCGGCGCCGGGCGCCGGTCCACGCCGCGGCGGCCGTCGTCGCGGCCGGCCTGCTCGAGCTGGTCGTCGTCGACCAGTTCCTCGCCGCCAACGTCGCGGCCCTGGTGATGGTGTACTCGCTGGCCGGCTACGCCCCGCGCTGGGCGAGCCAGGCCGGGCTGGGCATCGGCCTGGCCGGCGCGCTCCTCGCCGCCCTGCGGTACCTCGGAGAGAACCTCGTCTACAGCGCGATCCCCACCGCGGGCGCGATCGGCGTCTCGGTGGTCGCCGCCTGGGCGCTGGGCGACCTGCGGCGGGCACGGCTCCAGCGGTTGGCCGCGCTCGAGGAGCGCGCGCAGCTGCTGGAGCTCGAGCGCGACCAGGAGATGCGGCTGGCCGCCACGGCCGAGCGCGCCCGCATCGCCCGCGAGATGCACGACGTCGTCGCGCACTCCCTGTCGGTCGTCGTCGCGCAGGCCGACGGCGGGCGCTACGCCGGGAAGGCGGATCCGCAGGCGGCCACCGACGCGCTGGAGGCGATCGCCGCCACCGGCCGGCAGGCGCTCACCGACATGCGCGCGCTGCTCGGCGTGCTCCGCGACGGTGGCGGCGAGGAGTACGCCCCGCAGCCCGACGTCGCCGCGATCCCGGCCCTGGTCGAGGACGTGCGCGCCAGCGGCCTCGACGTCGACCTCATCGTGGAGGGGACGCCGCAGCCGATGCCCGCCGGACCGCAGCTGGCCGCCTACCGGATCGTGCAGGAGTCGCTCACCAACGTGCTCAAGCACGCGGGCCCCGCCGGCCGCGCCTGGGTGCGCCTGCAGTGGCGGCCGGACGCCCTCGAGCTCTCCGTGCTCGACGACGGCCGGGGCGCCGCGGCGGCGGTGACCGGCTCCGACGGGAGAGGCCAGGGGCTGCGCGGCATGCGCGAGCGGGCCCAGCTGCACGGCGGGCGGCTCGAGGCCGGCCCGCGCCACGGCGGAGGGTTCGGCGTGCACGGGGCGCTGCCCTACCGTCCGTCCCGATGAGCGCGATCCGGGTCGTCCTGGTGGACGACCAGCAGATGGTCCGGGCCGGGTTCCGCATGGTGATCGACTCCCAGCCCGACCTCACCGTGGTGGGGGAGGCCGGCGACGGCGGGGCGGCGGTCGAACTGCTGGCGCGCACGCCCGCCGACGTCGTCCTGATGGACATCCGGATGCCGGGCACCGACGGGATCGAGGCCACCCGGCAGGTCACCGCGCTGCCCGAGCCACCGCGGGTGGTCGTGCTGACCACGTTCGACCTCGACGAGTACGTGGTGGCCGCGATCGGCGCCGGGGCCAGCGGCTTCCTGCTCAAGGACGCCGCCCCCGAGGAGATGCTGGCCGCCGTCCGCACCGTGTACGCGGGCGACTCGGTCATCGCGGCCAGCTCCACCCGCCGGCTGCTGCAGCACGTCGCCCCCATGCTGCGCGGCGGGGCCCCGGTCCGGCCGGCCGGCGAGGCCGACCCCGGCCTGGCGGAGCTGACCCCGCGCGAGCGCGAGGTGCTCGAGCAGATGGCCTACGGAGCCACCAACAGCGAGATCGCCGCGCACTTCTTCGTCAGCGAGGCGACGGTGAAGACCCACGTCGGCCGCGTGCTGGCCAAGACCGGCTCGCGCGACCGGGTGCAGGCCGTCGTGCTCGCCTATCGCAGCGGCCTGGTCGCCCCCGCGGACCTGCTCCGCAACGCCTGACGCTCGCCGGGCGGCCGCCGGGAGCGATGTGCGCCGGCGGCGGGTTCGGCGGACCGGAACGCGCCGCCGGCGCACATCGCCGCCCCTTCTCCACCCCCGGGATGACGGCGGGATCCGTCCGCGGGCCCATCCGCGGCGGCCGGAAGATCGCTCCGGGCTCCGACGCGGGAGGACGCCGCGGAACGGCAGCGTGATCACCGTCGAAGATCACTGCCTCCGGAGGTCCGCATGTCCGTCCCCGTCATGACCGTCCCGGGCGAGCCGCCCGCCTCGCTGTCCACCGCCGCCGTGCGCGCCTCCGGGCTCCGCAAGACCTACGGCACGGGCGAGACCGCCGTGCACGCGCTCGCCGGCGTCGACGTCGCCTTCGCCGCGGGCGAGTTCACCGCGATCATGGGCCCGTCCGGCTCGGGCAAGTCCACCCTCATGCACTGCCTGGCGGGGCTGGACGCCGCCACCGCCGGCGAGGTGTGGCTCGGCGGCACGGAGCTGACCCGGCTGCCGGACGACGAGCTGACGAAGCTGCGCCGCTCCCGGATCGGGTTCGTCTTCCAGTCCTTCAACCTGCTCCCGGTGCTCGACGCCCGCGACAACATCGCGCTGCCCATGCAGCTGGCCGGGCAGCGCCCCGACAAGGCCTGGCTGGACTCGGTCATCGCCCGGCTGGGGCTGCGCGAGCGGCTCGGCCACCGCCCGCACGAGCTGTCGGGCGGCCAGCAGCAGCGGGTGGCGATCGCCCGCGCGCTGCTCCCCCGCCCGGACGTCGTCTTCGCCGACGAGCCCACCGGCAACCTGGACTCGCGCTCCGGCGCCGAGGTCCTCGGCCTGCTGCGGTCGAGCGTGAAGGAGACCGGCCAGACCGTCGTCATGGTCACCCACGACCCAGTCGCCGCCGCCTACGCCGACCGCGTCGTGCTGCTGGCCGACGGCCGGCTCGCCGGCGACATCGACGCCCCGACGGCGGAGTCCGTGCTGGACGCGCTCCGCGGGCTGGGGGCCTGACGTCATGCGCGCAATGTCCACCGTGACCCGGGCGAGCATCCGGGCCCATCTCCCCCGCCTGATCGCCTCCACCCTCGCGATCGTCATCGCCGTGGGCTTCGTGGTCGCCACCCTGGTGCTCAACGAGACCACCCGGGCCACCGTGCTGACGGCCGCCGGCGCCCAGTACGTGGACACCGACGTGGTGGTCACCTCCGACAGCGGCACCGGGCTGGCCGGGCACGTCGACACCCTCACCGGGCTGGGCGGCGTGCAGGCCGTCGACCCGACCTGGCAGACCTCCGTGCAGGCGGTCACCCCCGGGCGCACCGGCGCCCAGTACCTGCTGGTCGAGTCGGTGGCCGCCGACCCGCAGCTGCGCTGGCAGCAGCTCACCGACGGCGCACTGCCCGTACGGCCGGGCGAGATCGCGGTCAGCGAGCGCGTCGGCGCCGCGGTCGGCGACGTCGTCCCCGTCTCCAGCTTCGACGCCGAGGGCACCGAGATCACCACGGACACCACCGTGACCGGCGTGGTCGACCTGGGCGGGGACCCCACCGCCGGGATCTACGGCAAGGCCTACGTGGTCGCCGACCAGGCCCGGGCCTGGGGCGCGATCGAGCCGACCGAGCTGCGGATCGCCGGGACCGCCGACGCCGAGGTCCTGGCCGGCGAGGTGCGCGCGGCCCTGTCCGACGCCGACGCCGACGTCACCGTCCGTACCGGCACGGAGCAGGCCGAGCAGTCCGTGGCGGCCCTGACCGGCGACGCCACCTGGCTGACCACCGCGCTGCTGGTGTTCGCCACGATCGCCGTCGTCGTCGCCGGGCTGGTCATCGCCAACACCTTCGCAGTCCTGCTGGCCCAGCGCACCCGCGACCTGGCGTTGCTGCGCTGCGTCGGCGCCACCGCCCGGCAGGTGCGCCGCAGCGTGCTCGGCGAGGCCCTGCTCACCGGGCTGGCCGCCTCGGTGATCGGCGTGCTCGCCGGCATCGGGCTCTCCGCCGCGGTCTCCGCGGTGGTGTCGGGGATCGACTCCCCCGTCCCGCTCTCCGGGGTGTCGGTGCCGCTGTACGCCGTGCTGGTCGGCCTCGCCGTCGGCACGGCGACCACGCTGATCGCCGCGCTGACCCCGGCCCGCGCCGCCACCCGGGTCGCCCCGCTCGCCGCGCTGCGGCCCACCGACCCGGCGCCGCTGCGCTCCCGCGGGGGCGTCGCCCGGCTGGTCACCGGGTTGCTGCTCGCCGTCCCCGGCGTCGGGCTCATGGCCCTCGGCGTGGGAACCGCGCAGATCCTCGTCTCGCTGGCCGGCGGGGTGCTCAGCGCGCTGGGTCTCCTGCTGCTGGCGCAGCGGGCCGTGCCACCGATCGTGGCCGCGGCGGGCCGCCTGCTCGGCCGGCTCGGCGGGCTCCCGGCGCGCCTGGCCACCGGCAACGCCACCCGCAACCCCCGCCGGACGGCGGCCACCGCCACCGCCCTGCTCATCGGGGTCACCCTGACCACCGCGATGGTGGTGGGCGCGAGCTCGACCCGGGCCACCGCCCAGGCCGGTCTCGCCGCGGCCTACCCGACCGACGTGGTCGTCAGCGGCTCGGGCGACGAGCTGACCAGCTCCCTGCAGGGCCGACTGGCATCGGTGGACGGCGTGGTCGCCGCCACTGCGCTGACCGGGGCGGAGGTCACCGGGCCGGGCGACACCCCCACCCTGGCCGCCGGCGTCGACGCGGCGGAGGCGCTGCCGGTGCTGCGCTCGACGGCCGACACGACGCTGCCCGAGCCGGGGCAGGTCGTGCTCGGCCGCTGGAGCGCCGAGTACTGGGGGGTGCAGGCCGGCGACCCGGTGACCGTGACCGCCGACGACCGGTCCCGCACGCTGACCGTGGTGGCCGGCGAGACCGACTACCCGCTGCTGACCGCGGCCGACCTGGAGGCGCTGGTGCCCGGAGCGCCGGTGGACACCATGTGGCTGCGGCTGGCCGACACCGCCGACCAGACCGCGGCGATCGACGAGATCACCGACCTCGCCGGCAACGCGCTGCCCGCCTCGTTCGTCACCGGGCTGGCCAGCGAGCGGGCCGCGATCGACGAGGCGGTCGACGTCCTGCTGCTGGTGGTCACCGGGCTGCTCGGCGTGGCGGTGCTCATCGCGCTCATCGGCGTCGGCAACACCCTGGCGCTGTCGGTGGTCGAACGGCGCCAGGAGAACGGCCTGCTGCGGGCCCTGGGGCTGACCCGGCGCCAGCTCCGCGCCCTGCTGGCCTGGGAGGCGGTGCTCGTCGCCGGCGTGGCCGCGGTGCTGGGCGTGCTGGTCGGCGGCGCCTACGGGCTGGTCGGGGCCGCCTCGGCGCTGGGCGAGATGGGCGAGGTGGTGATCAGCGTGCCGTGGCTGCAGGTCGGGGCGATCGTGCTGGTCGCGACGGGAGCCGGGCTGCTCGCCTCGCTGCTGCCGGCCCGCCGGGCGGCGCGGACCTCCCCCGTGGCCGCCATCGCCGGCTGACCGCCACGGAGACGTCGCCCGGTTCACAGCCATCTCGAGGCTCCGGCTGGGATGCTGGGACCGTGCCGTCCCGCCTCGCTCGCCGCACCGCCCTGACCGCCGCCGTCCTCGCGGGCCCCGTCGGCTGGTTGACGGCGGCCGCCTGGGGGCTGCCGACCGCGCTCGGCGCCCACCGCCGCCGGCTGCGCCCCGTCGTCTCCCGGTCGGCGCAGTTCTCCGACGGCACCTTCCACAACCGGATGCCGACGCCGGCGCTCTCCCCCGCCAACACCCGCGACGGGCTGCTGCGGCAGTGGCACGAGGAGCGGCACGTGGGCCTGCCGGGCGGGCCGATCCCGCTGGCGTCCGCCGAGCTGCCGGCCGATGCGGCCGAGCTCGCGGTCACCTGGTTCGGGCACGCCAGCGCGCTGCTCGAGGTCGACGGTCAGCGCGTCCTGGTGGACCCGGTGTGGGGCTACCGGGTCTCGCCGTCACCGGTGTTCGGGCCCACCCGCCTGCACGAGCCGCCGGTGGCGATCGAGGACCTGCCCCCGGTCGACGCCGTCCTCATCTCGCACGACCACTACGACCACCTGGACCTGCCGACCGTCCGGGCGCTGCTCGCCACGCAGACGGCGCCCTTCGTCGTCCCCCTGGGCATCGGCGAGCACCTGCGCAAGTGGCGCGTGCCGGAGGCCCGGATCGTCGAGCTGGACTGGGACGAGACGCACGTCGTCGGCGGGGTGACGCTCACCTGCACCGAGGCGCGGCACTTCTCCGGCCGGTACTTCCACCGCGACACCACCCTGTGGGCGTCGTGGGCGATCACCGGGCCGCGGCACCGGGTCTTCTTCGGCGGCGACACCGGGTACACGCCCGCGTTCGCCGGGATAGGCGCCCGGTTCGGGCCGTTCGACCTGACGCTGCTGCCGATCGGCGCCTACAACGACGCGTGGCACGCCATCCACATGGACCCCGAGGAGGCGGTGCGCGCGCACGGCGACCTCGGCGGGCGGGTGCTGCTGCCGATCCACTGGGCCACGTTCAACCTCGCCTTCCACCGCTGGGCCGAGCCGGTGCAGCGGCTGCTGGCCGCCGCCGGGCGGACCGGCGCGGACGTCGTCGTCCCGCAGCCGGGCGAGCGGATCGACCTCCTCTCCCCGCCACCGCTGCGCGACTGGTGGACGGCGGTCGGCTCCGCGGCGCCCGAGTCGCAGGCGGACGCCGGGGTCGGCTCGTCGGTGCTCGCGCGGACGGTGACCCGGCTGCTGTCCCTGCTGCCGGGCTGAGCTCCCGGGCCTCCGCGGGCGGTGCCGGTCGTCCTCCCCCACCGCGCGGCGTCCTCCCGCACCGCCGACCGCGTGGGAGGACGCGCCACGGATCAGCTCACCTGATCGTCGCCCTCAGCGCAGGAGTTTGGACATCCGGCGGTCGGCCAGCGGCTTGCCGCCGGTCTGGCACGTCGGGCAGTACTGCAGGGAGGTGTCCGCGAAGCTCACCTCGCGGACCGTGTCCCCGCACACCGGGCACGGCAGGCCGGTCCGCGCGTGCACCTGCAGGCCGGACCGCTTCTCGCCCTTCATCGTGGCTGCCCGCTGCCCCAGCTGGCGGTCGAGGGCGTCGCCGAGCGTCGCCCGCACCGCGTCGAAGAGACGGACCAGTTCGTCGTCGGTGAGCTTGTCGGCCATCTTGAACGGCGAGAGCCGCGCGGCGTGCAGGATCTCGTCGGAGTAGGCGTTGCCGATGCCGGCGACCAGCGTCTGGTCGGTCAGCGCGCCCTTGAGCTGGCCGGAGCGGCCGGCCATCAGCCGGGCGAAGGTCTCGCGGTCCACCGCCAGCGCGTCGGGGCCGAGCCGGGCGATGCCGGGCACCTCGGCCGGGGACCGGACGACGTAGATCGCCAGCCCCTTGCGGGTGCCCTGCTCGGTGAGGTCGAAGCCGTCCCCGTCATCGAGGTGCACCCGTAGCGCCAGCGGCCCCTTGCCCGGCTTCGGCGGCGCGGTCGGCAGGCCGGTGCGCCAGTGCAGCCACCCGGCCCGCGCGAGGTGGACGACGAGGTGGAGCCCGCTGACGTCGAGGTCGAGGAACTTGCCGTGCCGGGCGGCGCCGGTGATCTCCAGCCCGGCCAGCGACGACAGCGGCGGGTCGAAGGTCTTGATCGCCTGGACCGCGGCCAGGTCGGCGCGCGCCAGCACGTGGCCGACGGCGTTCTCGCGCAGGAACGCCGCCAGCGCCTCCACCTCGGGCAACTCGGGCACCCGACCATGATCGCGCGGATCGCGGCGTCCCGCCCTCCCCGATCCGGGCGGTTTCCGGACGCCGGCGTTGCGACGGTGCGACGACCTCATGACGGCCACGACGAGTCGGTGGAGACCTCGTTGCGGCGGCTCCGAGCGCCCTCGCCGGCGAGTACACCTCCGGCTGGAGGCCCGTCGCACCGGGCACGGGCCCGACAGTTGGAGGCTCTCGTGAACAGGATCCGACTCGGTTCCCTGGCGGTCATCGCCGGTGTGCTCACGCTGCTGCTCGGCGTCCTCGCCCCGGCGTCGGCCGGGGCTTCGACCCGCGCCCCGTACTGCGGGCTGGTGTGGGGCTCGCTGCCGGAGAGCAGCGCCGCCGCCACCGCCGGCCTGACCGTGACCGACGTGCGCGCCGGCCGGCACGCCTGCTTCGACCGCCTGGTCGTCGACCTGCGCGGTCCCGCTGCGGCGACCGGCTACTCGGTGCGCTACGTCGGCACGGTGCACGAGCAGGGCTCCGGCGCCGTCGTCCCGCTGGCGGGCGGGGCGGCGCTCCGGGTGACCGTCGACGCCCCGGCCTACGACGCGGACGGGCGGGCCACCTACCTGCCGCCCAGCCGCGGCCAGGTCGTGGACGTGGACGGCTTCCGGACGTTCGAGCAGGTGGCGTGGGCCGGTTCGTACGAAGGAACCACCACGCTGGGGATCGGCACCCGCGCCCGGCTGCCGTTCCGCACCTTCACCCTGCTCGACGCCCCGGGGGACGACGCGGTGCGCCTGGTGATCGACGTCGCCCACCGCTGGTGAGCCGAGCCGTCCACCGGCGAGCTGCGCACCGGGCACGCTCCGGTGTGCAGCTCTCCGCCCCTCAGCCCTGGGAGAGCACCTCGACCACGACCCGGTTCGGGTCCTGCAGCCGGTAGACGCGGAACGGGCGTTCGGCCGCGGTGCCGACGAAGGACGTCAGCCGCCCCTCGACGATCGCGTCGAGCACGACCTCGCGGACGGCCGGACCTGCGGCGGGCAGCGGATCGGGCCCCGCGTACGGCGGGATCCCGGTGTCCCCGGGCAGCCCCACCCCGGTGAGCACCAGCTGGAGGACCGCCTCCCCCGCGACGTCCACCGGCAGCCCGCTGCCCGCCGACCGCGCCTCGGGCACGTAGCGGGCGTCCCACCCGGGCAGCCCTGCGCCGGCCACCTCGAGGACGATCCGGTCGAAGCCCTCCGCGCGGCCGACGCGGACGTCGGTCACGGTCACGGCGGCCCCGGGTGACGCCGCGGCCGTGTCCGGCCGGGTGTCGGCGACGAAGGGCGGCGCCGCCGTGGGCGACACCCGCGGCGCGGTCGTGGTGGGCTGCGGCGCGGGGGTGGCGGGCGCAAGCGGTGGCGGCGAGAGGAAGGCGGCGTAGTCGGCCGGCAGCAACGGCCCGTCCGTGAGCGCCCCGGAGGGGAGCGGGGCCTCCACCGGGTCGCCTCCGCTGGTCAGGAGCACCGCCTCCACCCCCGGCAGGCTCGTCGCGGTGAGCACGATCTGCGCCACGGCCCGGCGGCTGGACGGGATGGGCGCGGTCCCGGCCAGGTCGATCGTCGCCGTGCCCCCCTCGACGCCGGTCACCGACAGCGTCACCCCGGGGGTCAGCGCCGTGGCCAGCCCCTCGGCCCGCTCCTCCTCGGTCGGGCCGGCGGCCAGCGCGGACAGCAGTTCGCCCAGCCGCTCCTCGGTGGGGCCCGTGCCGCTGTCCCGGGTCCTGGGGACGAGCGCCTCGTCGGCGCCGACGAGGTAGGCCCAGCCGGTCTCACCGGGGACTGCCGACGTCGCGGCCGACGGCGTGGGCGCCGGTGCGGCCAGCCCGTACGGGACGTCGGACGGCGCGATCGTCGAGGCACCCTCCCCGGTGGGGACGCCGCACGCCGCCGTTCCGGTGAGGACGGCGAGCAGCGTGCCGACGGCGCGCAGCCGGCGCGGGCGGATCACGTCCGCGCCGCCGGCAGCGAGAGGACGAAGCGGGCGCCGCCGCTCGGACCGGGGGCGCACCAGGCGGCGCCGCCGTGCTGCGCGGTGGTCTCGGCCACGATGGCCAGCCCCAGCCCGGCTCCGGGTACCGAGCGGCGCGCCGAGCCGGGCGCCCGGGCGAAGCGCTCGAAGATCCGTTCCCGGTCCAGCGGGGCCACGCCCGGGCCGGCGTCGTCCACCGTCACCACCACCGAGCCCTCGCAGCGCCGGACCCCCACGCACTCCGGCCCGCCCCCGTAGCGGTCGGCGTTGTCCAGGAGGTTGCGCACGGCCCGCTCCAGCCGCGACTTGTCCCCGAGCACGGTGGTCTCCGGCTCGGGGGCGGCGTCCAGCAGGGCGGCGGGCCGGCCGGTCCGCTCCAGCACCTCCCGGACGAGGGCCGTCATGGACACCGGGACGGCGTCGGGCACCTGCCCCGCGCCGTCGAACCAGGCCAGCTCCAGCAGGTCGTCCAGCGTCCCGCGCAGCCGCGCGACCTCGCCCTCCACCAGCGCTAGGGCCTGCTGGGCCCGCGGCGGGAGCTCCTGCCGCCGGGTGGCCAGCACCTCGACGCTGGTGGTGAGGCTGGTCAGCGGGCTGCGCAGCTCGTGGCTGACGTCCCCGACGAAGCGGGCGTCCCGCGAGATCCGCGCGGCCAGGGCGTCGACCATGCTGTTGAACGCCGCCACGATCCCCACCAGGTCCGGGTCGTCGGTCGCCGGGAGCCGGGTGGAGAGCTCGCCGCCGGCGATCCTCGTCGCTGCGCCGGCGACCTGCTCCAGCGGGAGCACCGCCCGCCGGCTGGCCCACGCCCCGAACCCGGCCCCCGCCAGGGTCGCCACGCCCGCACCGGCGCCGAGGACGATCGCCAGCGTGCGCAGCAGCGTCGCCAGGTCGTCGAGCGGCGCCACCTCGTAGAACTCCACCCCCGCGCTGACCACCGGGACGGCGACGACGAGCCGCGGCCCGTCCGCCGCGTCCACCCGCACCGAGCCCGCCGCGCCGGTGGCCACGATCCCCTGCAGCTCCGCCGGCACGTCCCGCCGCCCGACGTCCAGGCTCGAGGAGTACCAGTCGTCCCCCCTCCGGACGACGACCTCGGCGTCGCCGAATGGCACGAGCTCGCCCAGCACCCGGCCGACGTCGTCCCCGGCGCCGGACAGCCGGTTGCGGAGCACGTCGGCGTCGGCGAACGCCTGCTGGGTGAGCGCCTGCTCGCGCTGCTCCACCACGAAGCTGCGGGCCAGCAGCCAGGTGGTGGTCACGAGCACGGCCGAGACCAGCAGCGTGCTGGCCGCGAAACCCAGCACGATCCGTCGCCGCAGCCCGCGACGCCCCGGAACCCGGCTCACCCGCGGCTCACTGCGGGTCCAGGCGGTAGCCCAGCCCCCGGACGGTGACCACGAGCCGGGGGGCGCTCGGATCCCGCTCGACCTTCGTCCGCAGCCGCCGCACGTGCACGTCGACGATCCGCTCGTCGCCGAAGAAGCCGTGCTCCCACACCCGTTCGAGCAGCGCCTGCCGGCTGAGGACCCGCCCCGCCGCACCGGCCAGCTCGCACAGCACCCGGTACTCGGTCAGCGTCAGCGGGACCAGCTCGGTGCCGCGGTAGACCGTGCCGCTGGCCTCCCGCAGGACCAACGGGGCCCGCGGATCGTGGTCGAGGACGACGCCCGCCCGGGCGCCGTCGGCCGGGGAGCCGGCCGACGCCGGGGCGGTCCGGCGGCGGAGGGCCCGCAGCCGGGCGGTGATCTCCTTGATCTGGAACGGCTTGGTCACGTAGTCGTCGGCGCCCACCTCGAGCGCCGCGACGATGTCCTGGGTGTCCGCGCGGGCGCTGACGACGACGACCGGCAGGTCGTGGTCGCGGCGCACCTCGCGGATGACGGCGAAGCCGTCCATCGAGCCGAGCATCAGGTCGACGATCATCATGTCCGGCGCGGCGATGCCCACCATGCGGACGGCCTCTTCCCCCGAGGCCGCCTCGGCGACGTCGTACCGCTCGTCCTCCAGCGCCCACCGCAGCGCGGTCCGGATGGAGTCGTCGTCCTCCACGATCAGGATCCGCAACGACACGCGGCCATGCTGCCACCGAGGAACCGCGGCCCAGGGCGCGTCGGCTCCCGTCATCCGATCGCAATGTCGTGACCCGGGTGATCGCAAACTGCGGTGGTGAGGCTGGGAGCGGACCGTGCGGACACCGACCGCCGAGGAGACCGCCGTGCACCCTGCCGACCGCGACCACCGGGACCGCGACCACCGGGACCACGGTGCCGATGACCCCGCCGGGGACGGCTCCGGCGAGGTCGTCCTGCGGCTGACCGAGGAGATGCTCGCCGACGGGGTCGCCGACATCCGCTGGCTGCTGCACGACGCCCTGCTCGCCGGTGCGCGCCGGGTGGTCGTCGACGTCCGGGAGGTGGAGCACCTGTCCAGCCCGGCGGCGGCGAGCCTGCTCTCCGCCCACCGCGCCTGCCGGGCCCGCGGCGGCAGCGTCGTCGTCCGCGGGGCCAACCGCCGGACCCTGGACCTGCTGCGCCGCACGGGCCTGTGGCGGGTGCTGGGGCTGGAGGACCTCGACCGCTCCGCCTGACCCACCGCCGTTCCGCGGGCACCCACCCCGCTCCGCGCGAACTCCCGGGGAGCGGGGGGCGGCGTCGGTTCCTACGCTCGGCGGGTGCCCACCGCGCTGTTCTGGTTCCGCCGGGATCTGCGGCTGGGCGACCACCCCGCCCTGCTCGCCGCCCGCAACGCGGCCGGCCCGGACGGCGACGTCCTGCCGGTGTTCGTCGTCGACGACCGGCTGTGGGGATCGTCCGGCGACCCCCGCCGGCGCTTCCTGCTCGACTGCCTCGCCGCCCTGGACGACGACCTCGGCGGCGCCCTGGTGGTGCGGTCCGGCGACCCGGCGCACGTCCTGCCGGCGCTGGCCCGTGAGGGCGGCGCGACGTCGGTGCACGTCAGCGCGGACGCCGGCCCCTACGGCCGCCGCCGCGACGACGCCGTCGAACGCGCGCTGGGCGACGTCCCCCTCGTGCGCACCGGCTCGCCGTACGCGGTGACGCCCGGCCGGGTCACGAAGGCCGACGGGACGCCGTTCCGCGTGTACTCCCCCTTCGCGCGGGCCTGGCGGGAGCACGGCTGGCGCGCGCCGGCGCCACGCGCGGACGTCCGGTGGCGCACCGGCGTCCGCTCGGACGACCCGCCGCCCGCACCGGACCTCGGCGACGTCGTCCTGCCGCCCGCGGGTGAGGCCGCCGCCCGGGCCGCCTGGGCACGCTTCCGCGACGAGCGGCTGCCCGGCTACGCCGAGGGGCGCGACGTGCCCGGCGGGAACGGGACGAGCCGGATGTCGGCCTACCTGAAGTACGGCTGCATCCACCCGCGCACGCTGCTCGCCGACCTCGCCGCCGCGGAGCAGAGCGAATCGGTGCGGAGGTACGCCGACGAGCTGGCCTGGCGGGACTTCTACGCCGACGTGCTGTGGCACCGGCCGGAGTCCGCCCGGGAGTACCTCGAGCCCGAGCTGCAGGCGATGGGCTACGACAGCGGCCCGCACGCCGAGGAGCTGGTCCGCGCCTGGGAGACCGGCCGCACCGGCTTCCCGATCGTCGACGCCGGCATGCGCCAGCTGCTGGGCGAGGCCTACGTGCACAACCGGGTGCGGATGATCGTCGCGTCGTTCCTCGTCAAGGACCTGCACCAGGAGTGGACGCTCGGCGCGCGGTACTTCATGCACCACCTGGTCGACGGCGACCTGGCCAGCAACAACCACGGCTGGCAGTGGGTCGCGGGCACGGGCACCGACGCCTCGCCGTACTACCGCGTCTTCAACCCGGTCACCCAGGGGAAGAAGTTCGACCCCGACGGGACCTACGTGAAGCGGTGGGTGCCCGAACTGCGCGACCTCGCCCCGGAGCACGTGCACGAGCCGTGGACCGCGCCCGGCGGCGTCCCGGCCGGCTATCCGGAGCCGGTCGTCGACCACGCGCACGAGCGCCAGGTGGCGCTGGACCGGTACGCCCGCGTGCGCGGCCGCTGAGCGGCCCGCCGGATCAGCCGACGAGCAGCGTCACCGGGTCGCGCCGGACGACGGTGCGGACGACGAGCGCGACCGCCACGACCGAGGCGGCGGCGCGGGCGGCGAGCACGAGCGCGCCCGCGACCAGGGTGACGGCGGCGGCGACCCGACCACCGAGGCCCGCGCCCCGTCCTGCCGTGCTGCGTTCGCTGTCATCCCGCGGGGGTGCCCGGGCGACCCGCCGACGAACCGGTCAGCCTCGCAACCGGGGCGCGGCGGCCGCCGGGTCGGTCACGGCGTCCGGAGCCGCGGCCAGGGTCCGTGCCCACGTCACCAGCCCGTCGACGTCGACCCGGTGGGGTGGCGCGGCGGCGTACCCGGCGATGTTCCCCGCGCCCCGGTCCAGCAGCGTGGCCGCGCCGCGCGCGTTGCCGCGCGCGGCATGGGTCAGCCCGACGGCGAGCTGCGCCAGTCCGCGCCACAGCTGCCGCTCCCGCTCCGGCGCGGATTTCCAGGCGTCCTCGAGGACCTCGTGCGCGTGGAAGGGCCGTCCGGCGTCCAGCAGCGCCTGCGCCTCGGCGAGCGCCGCCCCGGGCGCGCGGACGACGCCCTCCGGAGCGCGCTCCTCGCCCACGGCGCCGCGCGGCAGGGGGCGCCCGAGGGCGTCCCGGGGCCGCGCGTTGCGGGCCCGCCCCTCGTCGTCCCGGTCGCGGTCGTCCACACCGCCATCCTGCCCGCGCCCGCCGATCGGGGCCTCCGCGGCGGCCCGCCGGGGCGGCCGGCCGCGCGAGAAGGTGACCGACCGCAATCTGATGGCGCTCGACAGATTGGAGGTCCGCCGGTGCATCCGGGGCCGGGGTGGCCGCGGAAGAGGGGGTATCGCACGTCCTTCGACGAGAGGAAAGAGCATGAACAACGTCCGCACGCTCGGCCGCACCGCTGGTGTCCTCACCGCCGCCGGCGCCATGGCTCTGGTCGCCACCCCGGCCCTGGCCGACAACCACACCGCCACGGTGTCGGTCCTGCACGCCGTTCCCGACCTCCCCGTCGACGTGTACGCCAACGGTGAGCGGCTGATCGACGACTTCCAGCCGGGCACGCTGACCGACCCGCTGCAGCTGCCTGCCGGCGACTACGACCTGGCGCTCTTCCCGGCCGACGCCGCCGACGCGTCCGGCGAGCCGCTGCTGTCGGCGATGGACGTAGCCGCCCCGGCCGGCGCCAACGCCACCGTGGTGGCCCACCTGACCGAGGCCGGTCAGCCCGCCCTGACGCCGTTCGTCAACGACACCAGCGCGGTGCCGGCCGGCCAGGCGCGGGTCACCGTGCGGCACACCGCCGCCGCTCCGGCCGTCGACGTCCGGGCCGGGGGCGAGGTCGTCGTCGACGGGCTGACCAACCCGAACGAGGAGACCCTCACCGTTCCGGCCGGCACCGTCTCGGCCGACGTCGTCCTCGCGGGCACCGACACCGTCGCCATCGGCCCGGCCGACCTGACGCTGGCCGAGGGCTCCTCGACCGTCGTCTACGCGTGGGGTTCCGGGGACGCCGGCTACGAGCTCGCCGTCCAGGACGTCGCGGCCCAGCACTCGGCGCCGTCCGGCGTCCCGGGTGGCACCGCCGAACGTCTCGGTGGAGCCGCTCGACGGCAACCCGACGCAGTCGGGCGTCTCCGTGGCCCGCGGCGAGCTGGAGAGCTGACCGGCGCCTAGCGTGCTCTCCGTGACCGCCACCCTGCCCTTCGACGACCTCGGCGCCCATTGGCGCGCGGTCCGCCCGCGGCCGCCGGGGCGGCACCTGGACAGCGCCGCGTCCAGCCGGCAGAGCCACCGCGCCCTCGAGGCCGCGGCCCACCACGCCCGGCACGAGGCCGAGCTGGGCGGTTACGTCGCCGAGGCGACCGCCGACGATCTGCTCCAGCAGGGCCGCTCGGTGCTGGGCGGGCTGGCCGGCATGGCCGCCGCCGACGTCGTTTTCGTGGAGTCGGCGCAGGCGGCGCTGGTCGCCCTGCTCGACGGCTGGCGGCTGCCCGCCGGATCGCGGGTGGCCTGCCTGCCCGGCGAGTACGCCCCCAACGTGGCCCAGCTGCGGGCGGCCGGTCTCCAGCCGGAGCCGCTGCCGGTCGACGACCTCGGCCGGGCCGACGTGGACGGCGTGGCGCGGCTGCTGGCCGCCGATCCCCCGCGGTTCGTCCACCTGACGCACATCGGGAGCCACCGGGGCCTCCTGCAGCCGGCGCGCGAGATCGCGGCCCTGTGCCGCGAGGTCGGCGTCCCCCTGGTGCTCGACGCCGCCCAGTCCCTGGGGCACGTGGACGTCGACCTGGGCGCGGACGTCGTCTACGGCACCTCCCGCAAGTGGCTGGCCGGCCCCCGGGGGGTCGGCGTGCTCGTCGCCCGCCCGGCGATCACCGCCCAGCTGACCCCGGTGCTGCCGGAGCCCGAGGGCGTTCCGCCGATGCGGGCGTTCGAGTCGGGGGAGGCGCACGTCGCCGGCCGGATCGGTCTGGTCGTGGCGGTCGGGGAGCACCTGGCGGCCGGTCCCGACCGCGTGCGCGAACGGCTGGCCGCGCTCGGGCGGGCCGCCCGGGAGCTCCTGGACGGCGTGGCCGGCTGGCGGGCCGTCGAACCGGCCGGGGAGCCGACCGCGACGACGACCCTGCGCCCGCCGGGCGGCGTCGACGTCGTCGAGACGCGCACCCGGCTGCTGACCGAGCACGGCATCGTGCTGAGCGCGATCGGCCCGGAGCGGGCGCCCGGCGAGATGACCGGGCCGGTGCTGCGCATCTCCCCGCACCTGGACGCGACGCTGGAGGACCTGGTGGCGCTCGCCGCCGCCCTCTGAACCGGGGCCTCCCCGGCCCTCGGCCCACCGGCTGCTCGTCCACCCCGAGGGCGGAACCGCCGCAGCGGGGCGGGGACACCGACGCCACCGCACTCCGCCTGTTCCGCCACGTGACGGAACGGCCGCCGTTGCCGTGCCGGTCCGGTCGCGGCTGCGCATGACGCGGAGCCGCCACCACCAAGGAGCCCCGCCCCCGCCGTTGACCCGCCCCGTCCGCGGCACCCGTCGGACGCTTTTCCGCGGTAAAGCACCCACTGCCGGCGGCGTTTTGGGTGCGGGTATGACGAAGGGGCCCCAGCACGGATGCTGGGGCCCCTTCGGGAATGGTTGTCCGGCGGCGTCCTACTCTCCCACCCCGTCTCCAGGGCAGTACCATCGGCGCTGAAAGGCTTAGCTTCCGGGTTCGGAATGTGACCGGGCGTTTCCCTCTCGCCATGGCCGCCGAAACTCTGTGAACATGTCGAACCAAGCCTGGTTCGTGCGTTCAGAACCGCACAGTGGACGCGTGACAATCTTCATGAATGACCCTGACATCACAGACCCGGGTGGGTAGGTGTGTGTGGTCAAGTCCTCGGCCTGTTAGTACCGGTCAGCTCCACACCTTGCGGTGCTTCCACTTCCGGCCTATCAACCCGCTGGTCTGGGCGGGGGCCTTACCCGGTTGACCCGGTGAGAGACCTCATCTTGAAGCGAGCT